>JBBROJ010000055.1:0-30472 GCA_038229495.1 Chthonomonadales bacterium | reverse complement strand
GAGGCGTGAGGCGTGAGGAGTAACGAGGCGTGAGGCGTGAGGCGTGAGGAGTAACGAGGCGTGAGGCGTGGCGCTTGTAACCTTTTGCACACGTGTTCTTTTCGTCCGGCAGGACGACTCGCCGAAGGCCCTCCAGCCACGAAACCATATTCACTTCAGTGCCGCGCTCACCGAAGGCCCTCGAACGAGAAAATTTATTCCCTCGTCAGCCCTCAGGGCTGAGAGCGCCTGAAGCCCGGCGGAATGAAGATGCGGCGCTCGGTCTGGTTCACGGTGGGCTCGCGCTCATCGATGGCGTCGGCTTCGGCGGGCGCGCCCGCCGCCTCCAGCTCTTTGCGCGTGAGACCGAGGTCCTTGAGAATGGGGAAATATACTTTGGTGAGGTACTGGCGGGGACCGTAGATACCCGCCTCGTGAATCCTTGCGGCCTTCTCGTCCCAGCCCGGTATCAGCGTTTGCGCGGGCATTGCAAACTGCTCGAACACGAAAGCGATATCGCGCAGAGTCTCTTCGTGCTCATATTCCAGGAAGACCTTTACGCCCTTGCGGAAGAAGTTGTAGTGGGTTTTTTCGTCCGCGGAGATGAGGTGCAGCGCCCTCGAGAGCGCGCCGTCACCCTCTTTCTCGACGATGGCTTTCAGGTTCCAATAGTTGAGCCAGGTTGCAAGCTCCTGAATCATCGTATAGATGATCATCTGGCGCGGATGGTCGAAAGGCAGCTCCCACTCGCCATTGTCCAGCAGGGCGTTTTCATACGCCCGCATGCCCTCTTCCGTCCGCTTGCCGCTGCGCACAAGCCATTCGGCCAGTGTGATGGAGTGCTTGCTCTCTTCGTATCCCCAATTCGCCTGGAACCAAGCGCGGCCCCGGCTCTTGCGAATCATCTGAAGAATCTTTGCCGTGTAGTCGGGCAGAAACATCTCGACGGCGCTAAACGCCTCTACCACCTCGGCAATAAGGGGTGAGGCGTCGGTGTTCACTTCTTCCCACGGAATATCCTTCCAGATATTCCAGCGGCGGCGGTCCTCCGCCAGCTTGAAATACTCAAGGTATTGGCTGAAGAACTTCTCTTCGATGATCGCTTTCAAACGCGCACCCCGAAAGACATTTTGGATTGACGATTTCAGATTATGGATTGTGGCGTAAATCCAAAATCCAAAATCTGAAATCCAAAATTAAAAAGCGTCGGTTTCGACCTGTAAGCCTATGGAACGAAGTATACCCGCTGCGCGTTCGCATTCCCTCGCCTCACCCGTGTAGGCGATGGCCCGCCCGCGCCGATGGGCCTCTTCGGCTATCTGCTCGGCGCTCGCCTGTCCGCATCCCGTTGCGATTTGCACCTGATGTATCACCTCGTCAAAATTGTGGCAGTCGCAATTGTAGAGGATCACAATCGAGGGATCGCCCCGATCATAAGGCGGCACAGTCTGCTCATCGATTCGCTCGCCGGGAATCGTCTCCGGAAGAATTACGGCTCCTCTCATTTCAATCAGGTTCCTCTTCGGTATCAAATTTCGACGGGCTGCCGACAGGCGACGGGCCCGCCGTCCCATACCATGGGGAAATACTCTCCCTCAAGTATGTCGCCTGGCTTGACTGTGATTCTGTGCTCCATGAGATGAGATCCGTGCGGCACGTAGCGCGTGTAGCCCGGCATGTAGTGTACCGCAATTGCGGGCCGGCCTCTCTGAGAGTGATTCGGGGGGCTGCCGTGCCACGTGAGGCAGTGGTGGAACATCACTTCTCCCGCTTTGACCGGGCAAGGCACGGACTCGATTCGGATTCCCGAGGGAAGCAGCGAGAAGTCGGGCTCAGGCGAGAAGTCGCCTGGATTTGTTCCAATCGTGCCGCCTTTATGCGGGCCCCATAAGTGGCTGCCCGGAACCATCCACATACAGCCGTTCTCCACATCCGCGTCTTCCAGCGCGACCCACGCGCTCACGAGGTCGGCGGGCTGGATGACGGGCCAGTAGGGATGGTCCTGATGCCAACTGGTCGGGCCGCCCATTCGCGGCGGCTTGTACTGTACTTGGTCGTGCCACACGCGCACGGTTTCGGAACCCATGAGGTCCGATACCATCTCGCAAATCGCGGGAGTATAGAGGTGTGCGCGAAAGAGGTCGTCCGCTTCCCAGATGTTGACCACCTGAATCACAACCAACTCGGACCCATTTCCGAGCATGTTGCGCTTGGCCTCGGGCTGCGCTGTGGAACGGCCCGCTACGACGTCTTCAAGTCTATCGCTAAGGGCGCGCGCCGCCTCCTCGCTGAGCACGCGGCCTCCGTGAAGAAAGCCGGCCCGCCGGAATTGAGCAACCTTCTCGGCACTGAGTCTGTGCCCATTCTCGCGCATGTTATTTGACCGGATCTTCCGCGTCGAGCAGCGAGGGAGTGAGCAGCGGCGGGCGGCGGTAGCGCGCCATTCTCGGAATGAATTCGGACATGAGCGGCACCGTAGTATCCGGGAATCGCTCCGGTTCGAGCTTGCGCGCCTGCGCCAGCGATTCCGTCGCCTTCACCTGCTCGGCGCCGCCGGCATACATAGCAGCCGTGGTGATCCATATGTCCGCGGCGGTCCGATCTGCTCGCGCAAGCTCCTTGACGAGCGGCTCCGCCTGCCGGTAGAGCTTGAAGTGAAACAGTATCGCCGACTTTCCGACCTTGGCTCCGGTGTGAACCGGGTCCTTTTGCAGTACGTAGTCCAGAAGCGGCAGCGCCTGATTCATGCCGTCCTTGGGGACAAGCGACGCAAGCTGCAGCGCGCGCAGAACGTAGGTATCCAGATTGCCGGGCGCAAACCGGAGCGATTCGAAGAGTGTCTGCGTGGCACGGGGCAGGTCGCGGACGTCAGTATAGTAGCAGGCCGCCAAATAGCGTGTCTCCGCTCCAGGGGCCTTCGCGTCCGCCAGCTTGAGCAGCTCGAATGCCCTGCTGAAGTTACGGAAGGCCAGCTCCGCGTAGGCTGAAGTCACCATACCGGTGAGAGAGCCGCGCCGGGCGGGACCGTCCGCCTCAGTTCGCGCGCGGTCGAACCTGTACTGCCGGAGATAGACGGCGGCCATGAGCGCGTGAGACTGGTCGTTGCCGCGGCCGGTCAGGAACATGTTGTTCAGCTGCTGCTCGGCTTCGCGCAGCCGTTTCATGGCAAGCAGCGCGACGATCTGCCGATTCTCCGCAGCGACGGATTCCTTTGAAGCCGCCGCCGAACCTGGCGAATCCACCGGGACCCTTTTGTACGCCGCCAACGCGCCTTCCAGATCACCCAGATCGAAGAGCGAATCGCCCTCAGCAATCAGGCTGGCAGGCGAGGCGCTGCCGCTCCCCCGCTTTGCTCGAACCTCCGCAAGCTGCATGTCGGCGATCTTTCGCCAGAACTCGTATACGGTTGCCATGTCCGAAAGCAGCATCGCGGGGTTTGTCTGCTTTTCCGCGCGCTTCGTCCGAAAGAGGGCGCGCAGTTGGAGCGCGACACGGTCCGTCATCGGATAGCTTTTCGCGTCGCCAATCACCTGGTTATTGATGCGCTGAGGCTGTTCCAGCAGCGTCAGCGCGCGGGCAATGTCGCCCTTGCCCCCCACTGCCGCGGCCAGCGCGCGAATCGCGTCCAGGCTTGCAATGTCGATCTTATGCGCCTTGCGAGCCTCCAGCATCGCGCCGTCGTAGTCCTCCTGCCGGAAGAGAAGGAGAGCCCTGTCGGCATGCGGCTTGACGCCCTTGGACAGCTCGTTGTCTACCTCGATCTTGATTCGCCTGGAGGTCGCGCTCCCGGCTCCGTCGTAAGCGGCAACGATGAGCGTATGGCGGCCCTCCTCCTCATCGACGGTATCCCATTTATAATCATAGGGCGGCTTCGTTACGGACGATTTTATCTGGTCGTCGACGCTAAACTCCACCTTGGTGATGCCCGCCTCGCTCGTCGCCTGCGCCGTTACTGACACCACGTCTCCCACTACCGTATTGTCCGTAATGTTGACGGTAAGAATGGGCGCGGCTGAGGCTGGCGCGATGGGGGCGAGCAGATGGAGATACGCAAGTGCGAGAAAAGCAGACACAATTTTACCGGTCCTCATAGATAAGCCTCCCAGGCTCTGTGAGGCTAAGTAGAACTTCCCCTCCGCCGCTCACCAAAGGATGAAGGGAGCTTAGGCGGAGGTTAATACCTTCGCCCATTAAAGCCTCCTCCTTTCCAACGAGGGGGTTGGGGGAGGTTCCATCACGCTCCTAAGAGGTATGGTATCAACCGCGGAGCGATTTGTCAATTCCATGCGGCGGATTCGATCTTCGGCGGTCACTTCCTTTTAGCCGCAACCCGGCGGATGAGATAGTATAGGGGAATGCTAAGTGCGGTGTTATATGCCGCGCTTTCGAGAGTCCGAAAGAGCCATCGAAGCACATGGGGCTGCGGCGCGAACAGGAAGAAGAGGGATTCCGACGCAAGCGTGCCGAGGAATGACACCGCAATCGCCATCAACAGGCTGTCTCGAAAGATGCGCTCCTCCAATGCACCTATGAGCCAGCCGGTCAGCGTGCGCGAGACCATGATGCTGCCGACAAATCTATTGGTGTATGACGCTTCCAGTAGGCCGGCAAACAGCCCGAGCACGGAGCCCGTGTTGGAGCCAACAAACAGGCAGGAGACGAGCAGTGTAGTCAGAGCCATGTCTGGGCGCGCACCCCGAACGGCAATTGCGCCCCCGATGGATGCGTGGAGGATAAAGGCTGCCAGAAGAACCAGGAGCAGGCGCCCGCGGACGCTTGCATCTTTCATGGAAGCACGTAGACCTCTTCGAGACGGTCTATGTCTGCCATAGGACGTACTGTGACACGCTTGGTCGAGCCGGAGGCGTCCTTGGATACGGAGAGGACCGTGCCGACCGGAAGTCCTTTGGGGAATACGCCCTCCGCGCCGCCCATGCCGGACGAAACGATAACATCGCCCGGCTTGATATCCGCGGAACCGTCGACGTACGCCATGTTGAGGGTCGGGCTGCTATTCCCCTTGCAGACGCCTCGTGCGCGCGATTCGGGCCTCTGCACCATCGCCCCCACAGCCGCTGCCGAGTCGGTCAAGAGGAGGACGTCCGCGGTCGTGGGAGTGACGCTGAATACCTGCCCCACCACCCCCTTCGGCGATATCACCACGCTCTTGGGTCGAATGTTGTCGCGGCTGCCACGATTGATGACCATGGTTTCAAAATTGGGGTTGGGACGGAACGAGACGATGTCCGCCGCAATCTTTCCCCTTGGAGGAGTGATCTCGAACCCTAGCTGCGCGCGCAGCCGCTGCACGGTAATGTTGGCCTCCGCCAGGAGTGCGTTATCCTCGCGGAGGCGCGCGTTGTCGTCGCGGAGCTTCCTGTTCTCCGCGTCCAGTGAACGCCCCCTCCAGAGCCAGCCGAAGCTGCCGCTGAACCAGCGTCCCCCTGCGTTGAGGAAGGAGACGAATGGCGCGGTGACGGTGCGGACTGTGGAGGTGACGAAGTCGGAGCGGCCTCGCGCGACCTGGCGGTTATGCCATATGCCGATCGCTATACCCAGGGCGGTACAGAAGAGAACGACGAATATTTTACGACGGCTGTTGTCGCGCTCCTTGCGAAGCATCGAGCCCCTCCGGGGCGGTTATTGGGTCGTTAGGTCGCTAGATAGTTGGGTCGTTAGATAGTTGGGTAGGGGCGTATAATGCGCAAACGAAGTTTGTTCTCCGGCGATATTGTTGGCCGCGCATTATACGCCCGTACGCCCGAATGCCCGGACGTTGGGCTTCCGACTTCCGACTTCAGGCTTCCGACTTTATCCGCTCTTAAGGACCTTGCGAAGAAGGGGGTTGGAGTTGATCTCTTCCAGAACGCGGCCCGTTCCGATTACGACGCAGGAAAGCGGATCCTGCGCGATGTGAACGGGCATGGCGGTTTCACGGGCGAGCAGCTTGTCCAGTCCTTCGAGGAGCGCTCCGCCGCCGGCGAGGACGATTCCGCGCTCCATGATATCGGATGCAAGCTCCGGCGGGCAGGTCTCCAGAGTAACTTTTACCGCCTCCACGATAGCGTTTACCGGTTCTTGAATCGCCTCGCGAATCTCCGTCGAGGTAATATTGGCGCTGCGGGGAAGTCCTGTAATAAGGTCGCGGCCGCGAACCTGCATCGATCTTTCGCGCTCGGATGGGTAGGCCGACCCTACCTCGAATTTAGCTTCTTCCGCGGTCCGGTCGCCGATATAGAGGTTGTAGGTGCGGCGGACGTAGGCGCTTATCGCCTCATCTATCTCATCCCCGGCAATACGTATGGAACGGCTGGTTACTATTCCCGAGAGGGAAATTACCGCAACCTCGGTCGTGCCTCCGCCAATATCGACAATCATAGAGCCGGTCGGCTCGACAATCGGCATGCCCGCTCCTATAGCCGCCGCCATGGGCTCCTCGATGAGGTAGGCTTCCCTCGCTCCGGCCTTCTTTGTCGCCTCGATTACCGCCCGCCGCTCTACCTCCGTAACGCCCGAAGGGATTCCCACGACGACGCGGGGAGAGGACCAAAATGCTCTGCGGTTGACCTTCTCGATAAAGTAGCGCAGCATCTTCTCGGTCTGGTCATAATCCGCGATTACGCCGTCCTTTAACGGGCGGATAGCGATAATGTTGGCGGGCGTACGCCCTAGCATGCGCTTGGCCTCTTCGCCGACTGCCAGTACCTTTTTGTTGTCTCTTTCTATCGCCACTACGCTCGGTTCGCGAAGCAGGATTCCCTTGCCGCGCACGTGCACCAGTGTATTTGCGGTACCGAGGTCGATGCCCATATCGCGGGAGAAGCGTTGAAAAACGCCCCGCAGAATATTCATAAAGTACTTCCCGTGAGTATTTCCCGTTAGCGAAGAGTATTTAGGAAGCGCGGCGCGCTTCGGGTGCGTCTTAGAGCTTGTAAATCTATAACTTCCTTTGGAGTCGGCGTGGGCCGACTTTGAATCAACGGTCGCGATCCCTGGGTTTTAACCCATGGAACGCTTCTGTGAGCCGGCGGCATGGCGGCAACATGCCCTCGCCGTTGTCCGAGGCCGTCAAATTATAGCATAATCACAAGTGGATGGGTAGGCTTCGGCAGTGTTCGCCTGCTTCTGGTAGGCGCTTGCTCCGCGCTTGCTCCGCGCTTGCTCCGCGCTTGTTTGCCCTCCTCGCCTGTTTACAGGAGACACGTCAGGCCAGGGCGAAGAGTCGGGGGTAGAATTGGGTGGCGTATGTAAAGACATCTTGCGCGATCACAGTTCCGACACCATTAATATCCGACCCCATGGAGACAAGCCCTGAAACACGCGATAGAGCTTAACGTAGGCGCCGCTCAGCTGAATGCGCAAAACGTGCGGCTGGCGGACATACTGACGTTGCAGGAAGTGCGGCTTAATGCCACCGGTCTGCGGCTTACCTCTTCGCCTGGACCTGGAATCCGCGCTGAAGATATGTCCGCGACGTTCGTTGTGACGGAAGCGAGCCTGAACCGTCTGCTGGCGGAGAACCCTCCGGAAGGAACCAGGGACCTTTCGCTGGCGACGCTATCGGGAAGGGTGCGGATTGAAGGGAAGATCGTCTGGAATCGAATCCCAGTTCCCTTTGTGCTGACCGGGGTGCCCGAGGTGGAGGGGGGAGCGCGGTTGCGCCTGAACGTGCAGCAGGTTCATATTCTGGGGCCGTTCGCTTTGCCAGCGTGGATATCGCAGGGCATTGGCAGCCGCATCAATGATTCGCTTGCAGAGAAGTTCGACTCTGCAAAACTGCCGATCCCCGTCCGCCTAACCGGCCTAACGGTGGAACCGGGCCGCATTCTCCTGTCCGCGTCGGCGGCCATCGATATTGTGCCTGCCCTGCGCGATGCCGAGGTTCTGGAATCGCGTGACGCCCGTACGGGCGAATAAATCACAGATGAACTGTTGACTACTGTACCAACGCTTGCCGCGATTTTATTCGCCCCTACCCGCTTGGGCTATTTACGGCGGCGTCTTCGAGCGCCCTGGGCTCCGCCGGCTGTTTTTCCGGCAGGAACACGGTGAACGCGCTGCCTTTCCCCTGATCGCTCTCGCACGTTATCGTGCCGCCGTGAAGCTCGACCAGATGGCGGGTGAGATACAGGCCGAGGCCCGTGCCTCCAATCTTCTTGATGTCGTCCCGGTCCAAACGCTCGTACCGCCCGAAGAGCCTGCCGCGCTGCTCCTCCGTCATTCCCAGGCCCTTGTCGCGTACTACAATCTCGATCCCGCCGTCCACCCGCCGCGCCTGGAGCGAAACATCTCCCCCTTTTGGAGCGTACTTCACGGCATTGCTCAAAAGGTTGGCGGCAATTTGAAGAACCTTGTCTTCATCCGCTTCTATCAGAGGCAAATCGTCGCCGATCTCGATTTTCATTTGGTGTTTCGGCGTCCAGAATTTGTTGAATCGTTGAGCGCGCGCCATTTTTCTGAGGACCGGAGCGATGTCGATCTCTCTTGCGTTTAGCGTGAGGGGACGGTGGGCCTCCAGCCGCGAGGAGTCGAGCAGCTCATTGATAAGGTTGAGCATGCGGTCGGCCTCGGCCTCGATCGTCTCGTAGAATTCGGAGCGCGTTTCCGTATCGAGCGTCTGTTCGGTGTCCGCCGCGAGGGTTTGGACATATCCGCGAATAGTCGTCAGTGGGTTACGCAGCTCATGGGAGATATAGCCGATGAAATCGGATTTTAGCCGGTTGGCTTCCTCCAGCGCAATGCGCTGCGTCTCCTTGTCCGCGACCTCCTGCTGGAGCTTGAGCCGTTCCTCCATCGATTTTCTCAGATTGTCGTAGAGGCGCGCGTTCTGAATGGCGACCGCCGCCTGATTCGCGAAGGCGGTGAGCATCTCCGCATCGTGCTCGTTGAAATTGGCGATCTTCATGCGGTTGTCGAGATAGACGATGCCCAATGTCTGCCCCTGGGCAATGAGCGGCACACAGAGAACACTCCGTACGTTCGCCAATTGGACGCTCGTGTGGGCCTGGTAGCGCGGGTCTTCCATAGCGTTCGTGGAAAGCACTGACCGACGGTCACGGAGCACTTCTTCAAGAATCGTCCTGCTTACCTGAGGACGGTTTTTTCCGTCGCGGCCGGTAAGGAGGGTCTCCAGATCGAGCAGATCGATGCCGTGCGCCGCTTTACCCCACACGCGATTCGTGCCCTCTTCGACTAGCAGAATAAAGCCGCGCTCCGCTTTTACAAACTGCACGACCTGCGTAATCGCAATGTGCAGCACCTGTTCCAGGTCGAGCGAGACATTCAGTATCTGGCCCAGGTGGAGAAGACTTCGCATGTAGTTGGTTTCGGCAGGGGGCGGGGGAGTCGTCTCGGACAATTTATGCTCCTGAATCCTTTTGTGATTATGATTATTTATGATTATTGCATTTATGAGGGCGGCCGCGTGATAAGAGCTCCGTTACGGTCTATTATCGGAGGTGTGAACCGCACGGCGCACCCAAAGGTTACGCAACGACCGCCCCGATGCACTTCAAATGGCAAATCAGTGGTCGGTCGGTCGGTCGGTAAGCAGCTCCAGGGCATGCGGCAGGAGAGGAAGGAGAACGTTCAGACCCTCTTCGACACCCTTCGGGCTGCCGGGCAGATTGATGATAAGCGACTTGCCCCGGATTCCCGCCACTCCCCGCGAGAGGACCGCCCGCGGATTCCGCTGATACCCCGTCCAGCGCAGCAGCTCGGCCAGCCCCGGCGCAGGACGCTCGATTACGCGTGACGACGCTTCCGGGGTTATGTCTCGCGGCGCGAATCCGGTCCCGCCCGTCGTGATAATGAGATCGACTGCCCCGCACCATGCAATCAGCCGATTCGAGATCAGCTCAGGCTCGTCAGGCACCATCTCCGCGCGCTCGATGCGAAAGCCCGCCGAGGCAAGGCTCTCCTTCAGCAGAGCGCCGGACGCATCGTCCCGCTCGCCGCGCGAACAGGCATCACTGATGGTCAAAACTCCGGCGGTGAATCGATTCATCTGTTTCCGGTTCGGATTGCAGGCAAATAATGGGAGGCAGTCACGACAGAAGTACGCTGCCGAGCTATTGCCTTCCTGCTGTCTATATATGCGGGCGTTAAATTGCGGATTTCGCGCACCGAAACCCTGTGTCGCGTCAGGTGACGCCGCTGCCCTCCACCGCGCGGTTATAGGCTCGACAAGCCCGCTCGCCGTAGCCGACAGCTCCGCCCCGGAGGATGCGCTGCTTGGGGTTTCCGTGGTAGAACCCCTGCACCCACTCCCAGGCGTTTCCGGCCATATCGACGCAGCCATAGGGACTGACTCCCGCCGGAGCCGTTCCAACAGGTCTCACCCTGGACGGACCGATGCGGCACGATTTAGCCTTCGAATCAAAGTCTGCCTCCGCCGGACGCGATGACTTGCCTGCCCGGCTCGCGACTCTGGCCGGCCCCCATAGATCGCCCCAGGGATAGCGCCGCCCGTCGGTTCCGCGCGCCGCCTTCTCCCACTCTTCTTCGGTAGGAAGCCGCTTGCCGGCCCAGCCCGCATAAGCATTGGCTTCGTCATAGGTGACATTTGTTACCGGGAGCGTCTTTTCGCCCGGAGGAAACGCGTGGGCGGGCTTGAATCGCCGGAACTCCGAGTTGGTCACCTCCGCGCGGTCGATGTAGAACGAGGGAACGTTCGCACGGCGCGCGGGCTTTACGTCGTCATCGGCATCCTCGTCATTGGAGCCGAGAACGCAGTCTCCGCCGCCCACGTAAACCATGCCCCGCGGGGCGGCGGCCCGCTCCCGCGCAATGGCAGTTGCGCTCAAGTGCAGCGCGGTTGATGAGCCATTTCGCTGTACGGCCAGAGCGGTAAACAGAGCGGCCGCGCCTATAATAGCTGCTATTGCTGCTCGCTTCATCCGCAATTCTTGACAGCCTTCCACCGACCTGCCTATAATAGTGACCAGGGCAGAAATACTTAGCGATCTTAAACGCGATCTTAGATGCCGATTGTTCCGCGCGGCTCTTCTGCATACGCTGGCGCGACCCGGTTGAGTTGCAGGAATCCCGTAAGAACAGGCCCTCGCTACTTGCCGCTGCATCTCTACATACCGCTGCGTGGCGCCACATACCAAGGAGACTCCCATGCCGGCTGTCGCCAACCCCCGCGATCTGAGCGTATTCCCGCTCTTCGAAAACCTGACCGACGCCGAGCTCGACACGATCAACCGACAGTTCCACGCGCGCAGCTTTCCAAGCGGCACGAATGTGATCTCCTTCGAAATGCCGGGGGACGTGGTCTATATCATCCGGGACGGCACGCTGAAGATCAAGGTCGATCAGCCGGATGGCAAAGAGGTCATCATCGCGCTCCTGGGCTGCGGCGAAGTGGTGGGCGAGCTCAGCCTCATTGACGGCGTGCGCCGCTCAGCCGACGTCTTCACACAGGAGGACTCCACGCTGCTGTGGCTCGACCGCCTGAACTTCGAGCGGCTGATGGAGACGATTCCTCAGCTTACCCGCAACCTGCTTCGGATTCTCACACGGCGCGTGCGGCTCTCGACCGAGCAGATTCAGGCGCTCAGCACGCTCGATGTGCCCGGCAAGGTCGCTCGCCAGCTCCTCGTCTTCGCCGATCAGTACGGTATTAAGGCGGCTAACGGCACATTAATCCCAATGCGGCTTACCCAGAGCGACATCGCCGGAATGGTCGGCGCTTCCCGCGAGCGGGTGAATCAGGCGTTCTCCGGCCTGAAACAGCAGTCTCTTATCGATGTCAGCACGACTCACCGAATCACCGTGCTGAACGGCGAGAAGCTGCGCAAAATGGTCCAGGAACGGTAACGCGCCGCGCATCGATATCGTAGGGGCGGCCCTTTGTGGCCGCCCCAAATCGTGGCCGCACAAATTAGTATTAGAGGGCGGCCACGCAGAGCCGCCCCAACACAACCACCAAACGGCCCAACGAACCAACGAACCAACGAACCAACAACCCAACAACCCAACGACCCAATGACCCAACGACCCAACGGCCCAATCCCTACTCCGTTATCAGCGGCAGCTTGATTCGGAAAGTCGTGCCTTCGTTCTCGCGGCTCTCGCCTTCGAAGACCCCATGATGGGCGGTGACGGCGTTGTGGACGATCTTGGTTCCGAGGCCGGTGCCGCCGGGTTTCGTGCTCTTGGCGTCGCCGCGAAGAATGCGTTCCATGACATGCGCGGGCATGCCGCATCCGGTGTCGCTCACCTCGATACGCAGGTATCTGCCTTCCGGAAACGCGCCCTCAGGCTGCGCGGACAGCCGGACGGTGATCGAGCCGCCAGGCGGGGTCTCCGGTATCGCGTTGTTCACGAGGTTGAAGACGGCTCGCTCAAGGTAGTTCTTGTCCACCCGGCAGCACGGAACGTCGCCGTAATCGCGGATCAGGGAGACCTGGCGATTCTTCGCCATCGAATCCAGCTCCCTCAACTGGCCCTCCAGAATCGGGGCCGGATCGCACAGCTCCAATTGCAGTTGCGTAATGCTTCCTTTCAGCGCATCTGCGATCATCTTGGTGTAGTCCTGGACCTTCTGAACCTGGTCCTGGATGATGTCGAGGAACTCCCCGTAGTCCTGTCTCAGCCACTTGACCGCGTCATTGATTCGGATCGTAATGTCAGGCGGCGCGGTGAAGCTGATTGCGTCGAGATCGGCAAGCGACGCCTCGATGGTCGGCCGCAGCGTGTTGGCGGCAAGCGAGATGGGAGTGACCTTATTCTTAATATCATGACTCAGGTCTCCCACGGCGTGGGCGACGGCGGCAACCTGCGCTTCGCGGTGCAGCTGCGCATTCTCGATGGCCGTAGCCGCGATGGAGGCCACTATCTCGAGGACCTCCAGGTCGTTGGCGGTAAACTCGCCGGTTGCCTTGTTAAGCACCTGCATTACGCCGACAGGCGCCCCCTCCTGGTACTTCAATGGAAGGGTAACGATGCTGTCGGTCTGAAATCCTACGCCGTCGCCGACGTTCGGGCTGAAGTGGGAATCCTCGCGGGGCCGATTCGTAATCTCGGGTTTTCCGGTCTGAAACACGGATCCGGCCACGCCCTCATTCGCGCCGATAGCCCGCCCGGTAAGCTCCGCCGCCTTTTCGCCGACCACATACTGGAAGACCAGCTTGTCGTCGCCGGGACGATGTAGGAAAATCGTTCCCGCGGCGGCATCCACCGCCTGCATGGATACGGTAAGAATATCGCGAAGCCGCTGGTCCAGATCGAGCGTGGAGAAGAGCAGGCGACTTATCTTGTGGACCGCCGCAATCTGCCGGTTCCGGGCTTCCAGCGAATCGGTCGAGCCATTGGCTGTCATTTCATCTTCAGGCATCGGCATTGCTACCCTTGGTTATTGCAAAGAATGAGACGGCTGTACGCAGCGCGATTCACCGTACTTCGAACGGAAGAGAGTGTCGTCGTACAGTATATCATTTTAAGGCTCGCTCGGAAGTGAACTTCGTTACTTAGCCGTTGTGGGTATCTCCTCACGTGAATGCGCTCGCTCGGCCGTCCGGCAGGAGTTGGGCCTTTGCGCGGCGAATGCATATATTAAGTTCGTTTTACTTGCGCGAGAACAAATCGCGAGTTACGGAAGTCAAACAGTTGCACGCAATGCTGATGGGCGTTAGCATGCATTATTCATGAATTCCGCGTAGGGAGCAACCTCAGCCGCATATCGTAGCGCCGCTCTTCACGTGAATAATCTAGGATAGACCACGCTTGTGATATAGTATTGGATGTACTCGAACAGGCGCAATCCAGGTTAGGCCGCCAGTTCGTTGATTATTCTTTCGAAAGGGCTCTCTGGCATGCGGCGAGTAAATCGCAATGCATTTACACTGATCGAGCTGCTCGTGGTTATCGCAATTATTGCGATTCTCGCGGCTATTCTATTTCCGGTCTTTCATCGCATCCGCATGAGCGTGCATCAGGCGACCTGTATCTCCAACATGCACGACATCGCGCAGAAGATGTTTTTGTACCGCGACGACCACGGCGGAGAATTTCCGTCCATGCTTCTGGGATACGTAGAGCGCCCGGATGGTCTGCCCTGGCAGCCGGGCGACCCGATACCTGTGGATGCGAACCGTATACAACACGGCACGCTGTATCCGTTCTATTTGAAAGACATCGAGAAGTTCCACTGCCCCATCAGCCCGGTGAAGCAGAAAAACGTTCAGGTGACCCCCGCGTACGTCGGTCCTTCCATGGGTTATTCTGGGAGCCCGGTATTCAACACGGCTGCCAACAACCGTCTCGGATTTTATTTTCCGAAACTTGCGCCCGCCTACCAGGGTAAGCCGATCTCCTATTATGGCTTCGACAGCTACGATATGACGACCATTCCGGGGCAGCAGAACCAATACGAAGTCACCTACAATCGTGATTGGACAGGCGGCTCTGGAAAAGCGGACAGCTCGAACCAGCTCAAGTTCGGAAGGTCGATGACCGCCGATAAGACGGTGGTGACATGGTGCAACATCCACAGCACCGTCTCTGGTTTCACTACCACGCCCGTCCTGCTTGCATCGGGGCAGGCCAAAGTTTACAACACGACCAAAGTGAACCAGTATGGCTGGACGTTTGGCGCAACTCCTTAATCCCGCACGCGTTCGCTTAATAACAGCACAGCCATCTCGAATGAGACGGCTGCTTTCGTACGCTCTCCGCTGCAAATGCAGCGCCTCTACTTCCCTTGGAAGGCCTTGAGTTCTCCGCATGAAGCAAACGCCTGATTCGGATTGTCTCCGCAGGCAGGGACTCCAATTACGCGAGCGGCATACACGCTCGCCGTGGGGAACCTGACCTCGAAAGCCGCTCCATCCCGCAGTCCGTTTCCGGGCCTGGAAGCCGTCGATGCCGGATAGGAGTCAAGCGTAGCCGCGTCTTCCCATTTGCCGCCCTTGCCACGCATGATCTGCACGCGGGGCTTCCCGGACGTGGTATCGAACCAGCCGCCATCGTGGAACGTTCGCCCATGGCAAAACACGACGCGGTCTATCACGGCCGCTTCCGGAATTGCCGCCGCGAACCACGCCTCGCTTTGCTTCTTTCCATTGAAGGTCACCGCGAAGGTGGCCGGATCGTCGTCTGTAATCGACCCGCTCTGGTTGCCCGATTCCGAGCGTGTCTCGTCCGCGAAGGCGAGGAGCGAGCTTCCTTTTCTCCCCAATCCGGGGCGCGCCATCCAGACCGCAAAACGAGAACCGTCCTGGCCGGCGGCATAAAACGGAACCAGACGAAGGGCAGGCACGTCTCCGTTGCTTGAAACGACATACACCGGCTCGGCAACTTTGGAACCTTCCGTGGAGCGAGTCAGGCTGAATTTTGAGATGTCCTCGCCGGCCCCGCTGACTTCGCACCGCGTAATCGGCTTACAGTCGGGATTGTGGCCCTCATCGGCTGCCATTACGATCGGCCCCACCATCACCGCGACCTTCCCCTCGTTCTCGTGGTCGCCCGCCACGAGGGTGGGGGGCATATCCATCGCCAGCTGAATTCGGTCGCCCGATTTCCAGGCACGCTTAAGGGTAAGGAACTCGCCATGATTCGGGGCTACGCTGATCGGCTGCCCGTTCAGCGTGAGGACGGCGCGCGGAGTCCAGCCCGGAATGCGCAGCTCGAGCGCGAATGGCTTCGCGCCGGCATCCGGCTTCACGTCGATGGACACGATTCCGGTCAGCGGGTACTCGGTCTTCTGCTCGATTTCCACGTTGCCACCCGGCACGGAAATCGTAACCCTGGAGGGGGTATAGAGATTGATTGCAACGCCATCCGCCGTGCCGCCATAGATAAAGGTCGGCAGGAGAGCCACGCCGCGCGGGCCGCTGGACAGGCAGCAGTTTGTCTCGGTGCCATACGGCTTCACGCCCTGGAGCGGAGTGTAGTAGCACCATGCCTCGCCCGTGGGCTTCTGAGCGCCAAGCAGATGGTTGTAAACGGAACGCTCCAGTTGATCCGCGTATTTCGATTCGCCCGTCAGCCTTAGAAGCTGGAGGTTTAGCTGCTCCCAGGTGACTGTTACGCACGTCTCGCAGATGCTGGCGTTGTTGCCATTCGGAAGGTGGAATTCATCCTGCCAGTGCTCGCCCGCGCTCCCGCTGCCCGTAATGTAGAGACGATTCCTGACAATATCGCTCCACGCGTTCAGCGCCGGTTCGAGATACTGCCGGTCCCCCGTTGCGCGGTACAGCTCGCACAGGCCGTTCAAGTTCGACAGCATCTCATAGGCCTTGCCGTTTGCTGTCTTGCGCACGGATTTTTCGGTCAGGAGCGTTGACTTTACCATGGGGCCGTTTGGTTCATCCCACGCGGATACGAGATATTTGGCAAAGTCGAGATAGCGGTTGTCGCCGGTTGCGCGATAGAGGAGAACAATGGGCTCCAGTACGCTCGTAGCAGCCATTCCCATGTGCGTGCCCGCGGAGAGAATAGACTTTCTGCCTGGCCCGAACGTGTTCACAAGAAGGTCTCCGACACGCCGGCACGCGGCGAGCGCCTCCTTGTTTCCGGTGTACTGGTAGTAGGCGAGCAGCCCCAGGAGATCGTATTTGTGAACCCACACGTCCCAATCGGCATCCGGGTAAAGGCCGAATCGCTTACCCGGAACATAGGTTCCCAGGTAGCCGTCCGGTCCCTGCGTTTTAATAAGTTCGGACGCGACTCGAACTATCTTTTCGTGCAGCTTCGGGTCGCCCGTATTCGCATAGGCAAGCGAGGCGGCGTGCAGGAATTTCCCGGCGTGCTCGCCGATCCACGCCTGCTTGCCGGGCTTGTGCCGGAACCCCTCCAGCAGCTCCGCCTCGTCCACATTTATCAAGCGGACGGTCGCATTTTTTGTGTACCGGTCTCCCAGCAGGCCGCCTGTCGTCGTGGCTTTCGGCGGCAAAAGGCGCAGAGCGTCCTGGACCATGGCTGTATTTGGCCGGGCAAGTCCCGCCGGGTCCTGCTGTGCGAAAGTGGCCGATGCAAGCGCGGTAAAACCGGCTGACGCGGCAAGAACCCAGCTATTTCTTCGGTGCATCATTGTCTCCTTGCGTATTCCAATACGAATCTGAACTACTGTCAATTTGGGCACGACATGTCCGATTCCTCCCTTCGTATGCGGCCTGCCGATAGTTCAGGCGGCGCGCCCTGCTCCATCAGAGCGCTCAAGCCAATAATACGGACGTAGATTGTCACGCTTTTTGGCAGCAGAGCAGGGGAGAAGGTCATGACGGACAGGGTGCTTCTGGTGGATGACGATCCGGTGTTCCTACGGATCGTTAAATGCGCGCTCGAAATGGGTGGTTATGAAGTGGACGCGGCGATGGGCAGCGCCGAGGGGCTGGCGATAGTGGACGAGGCGACCTTCGGGGTAGTCGTCGCTTCACTGGAGCTGAGGGACGGATCCAGCGATACGTTCATTCGGAGTCTCGCGGAAGCCGCGCCGCAGACGGAGTGCATCGTCCTCGCTCAGCCCGGCAGCCTGGAGCGGTTGGTAGGCCTCTACGACCTCGGGACCATCTACAATCACCGCTGGAAGCCTCTGGATGAGATTGGGGATCTCGCGAGGGATATTGCGCGGGCCATGGAGCGCAGGGCGCTCAAGCGGCAGAACGGCTATCTGCTGACCGAGCTGCGCGACACGCGTGATGAGCTGAGAAATCAGGCGGAGTTCCTGGTTCAGGTCGAGAAACTGGCCGCGCTCGGGCAGATTGCCGGCTCGATGTCGCTGGGCGTGGATGAAAAGCTGGGCGATCTGGACGACACGCTTGCCGAACTTCGCGGTGTGCTGGAAGGGAAGCACTCGCGCGATCACTCGCGTGATCACTCTCGTGACCACTCACGTGCGGCAGCTTGTGTTCGCGCTATCACGGACGCCAGCGAGGAGTGCAAGTCTCTTGTGCGGGGTGTGCGAACCGTTGCCGAAGGAGCATTCTCAATTTCGTCACCTGCCGTCGTCCAGGTCAACGAGAGCCTTGACCGGACCCTGGCTCTTCTGAAAAACCCGCTTCACCAGTCACAAATCAAGCTCGTGGTTACGCTCGACAAGGACTTGCCTCTCGTTGTTGGGAATGAGCCGCTGCTTCAGCAGGCGCTTATGCACGTGGCGCTGAACGCGATTCACGCAATGTCGGATGGCGGCGCTCTCTTCGTCGAAACGGAAAGCATGAAGGACGAGAGAGGCGGCGTGCGCATCCGCATACGAGATACCGGCGCGGGAATCGAGACGGACGTGCTGCCATACGTCTTCCAGCCGTTCTTTACCACCCGGCCTCTGGGAAAGGGAACAGGATTGGGGCTTTCCGTAACTCGCTCGATCATCCGCGAGCACGACGGCGAGATATCCATTGAGACCCATGTCGGCGAGGGCACGACGGTTTCGATACTATTGCCTGTCGCGGTGAGCGCGGTCTGTTCGCCGGAGCGGCAGGTGTTACAAGCCGCCTAAGAGGAACCGGGCCGCCAACCGCGTAAATGAAGGGTGCGCCGAGCTGCGGCGCGCCCTTCAATTGCTGGTTTTGTCCATAGGCGGCGAAAAGCTTGCAACCGCAGATTCTTATTCGTGACGCGAAACCGGACGATATCGATTCCATTGCGCGTGTGTTGGCAAGCTCCTTTGGGGCGTTGTTTCGCGCGGAGTACGGCCTGCGGCAGGCGGAGGTAACCACGCTTCTTTCCGAGCTGTACCGGAAGCGCGCGCTTCCCCTCGGCAAGGTCCTGACTGCGTGTATGAACGAAGAAGTTATTGGCGTCGCGATCCTCAGCCTGCCTCGCGCGAAGGGCCAGAAAATACACGAATCGCCATGCCGCCCATCCTTGCAAGTTTATCGCAGCCGCTTGGGACTGCGGCGCGCGCTTCGGGCGGCGATAGGCAGCAGCGTCATGCAATACTATTTTGCCGGGCGCACGCCTGCTGCTGCTATGGGAGCGGGGTATGTGAATGCGCTGGCGGTCGAGGAGAGGTCGCGGCGGCAGGGAGCAGGGAGGCGGCTGGTGATGCATTGTTGTTCTCTCGCCGAGCAGGCAGGCTGCCAAGAGCTCGCCCTTCACGTTTCCGACGCCAAGCCGGAGGTGCGGCATCTCTATGAATCTTGCGGGTTCGAAGCCTGTCGAGATCGAAGATTCCTTCCACTCTTCGTTGAAGGCGCGTCCGCTCTCATCGATCGCATAACGCGCCGCTACAGCAGGGATCATAGGGCGACGCTGATGGTCCGCAGTCTGTAACAACAGAAGCGGAGATGAATGGTCTTAGCCCGGATAATTCGTGAATTCCGAGACAGCAGCAACCTCCGTCACATACCCTGGAGCCGCAAAACGCCTGGTACAACCTGCGCAGCAAGCCTGTCGCTGGCGGTCTTTGCGAATCCATATCGGATTCCATTGCTGCCTGCCTTCGAGTTTATCACCGACAAAACTACCTATAACCCTTGTCTACACTAATTTGGGGTAACTCGAACTGTCTCCCTCTATCCTGGCACACAGGGGAAAGTATAATTTAGTCCGAAAGTAACTACTTGCAACGGTCACAGGTAACACTCGAACAACGCGCAGGTTTCGCAGGCACGATGGGCATAGATCGCAGCGTCTCGAAAATAGCGCTTAGCAGAGACCGGCTGCCCTTTGCGTCTGAGTCCAGCGACCATATCATCACGCCCACGAGTCCCTGATCGATCACGTACTTTGCCTTCGCCCTGACGGTGGGAATGCCGTTGTACCAGATCGTATTCCCTGCCTGGTCTGCGTTTTCTGCGCCGGGATAGGAGGCAACAAGCTCGGAAAAGGGGTAGTCCCGCTTGCGAAACGCCGCGCCGAACCCGTAACCATAGAACAGAACCCCCAGCACGGCCTTCGATTTTGGCAGCCCGCTGTAGATCCAGTACGCCGCGTTTCTCTTCGCGAAATCGAAGGATGAGTGCTGTCCCGGCGAATTCGGATCCCAGTAGCCCGTTCCGTCGTAGGCCATGATGTTGACAAAATCCAGATGGGCGAAAACCGATACGGGGACTTTGTCACCCCCATAACCCTCCGAAAGAGCCGCCGTCAACAGCTTGCCCTTCGGCTTCAACGCCTTCGCCACATCGCGGATAAACGCCCCGTAATCCCCATTGATCGACGGCCCTTCGATATCCACGTCGATCCCGTCAAATTTGTGACTGTCAACATACTCCGCCAGCTTCGCCACGAAGCCAGGTCGCTTTGCGCCGCCGAACAGCTCGAAATACCAGCGCTGGAGTGTCTTGTCGCCGGACGCGGCTCCGCCCCCGATAGACACCAGAATCTTTACCCCATTCGCGCGCGCGTTCGCAATCAAAACCTCGTTCTTGCTGTTGAACGAGAGGTCTCCGCCGGCGTTCACGGGATTCTCGAAGGCAACGTTGATATGCGTCAATTTGGCGTAATCAATCGTCTCGGCGAACGTGGTCAGATCCACCCAGTTGAGCACGTGGGCGACGACTTTCTTTTGTGCGTTTGCAACTTTTGTAACTGTGGAAGTGAAAAGGAGAGCCATCATAGCGGCGGCGATTCGAATTGTCGATCTCACTTGACCGTGCCTGTGAGGTAGTTGATTCCTCTTTCGGCCGCTTCAAGGCTGACTTCGAGGATACAGGGAAGCGGGGCGAACAACGGATGCACGAGGAGCCTGCGCAGCCCTTCGCCGATGGTTCCCTCTCCGGGAGCCGCGTGCCGATCCCGCTTGCTGCCGCAGGGAAACTGCGCGTCGTTCAGGTGGAGTGCGGTGATGTAGGGCGTTAGATTCGCGTGCTCGATCTGGTCCGCCAATCGTGCCGGGGCGTCAATTGCGGCCATATCGAACCCAGTGACGTGCAGGTGGCACGAATCCAGCACGATTCCAATCTGTTCCGGCCCCGCGCCAAGCGCATGAATCACGTGCGCCAACTCCTCGACCGTCTGGCCCAGCTCCGATCCCTCCGCCCCGTTCTCCAGCAGCACGCGCGCTCCCGGCTTCAGCTTGACCACCACGTCGCCCAGCTTCCGGGCCACTGCATCCAGCGCGGCTGAGCGCACGTCATAGCCCTTCTGATACCCCACGTGAAAGCAGACCCCGGCAAGCCCCAAGGAGGCGGCGAGATTCGCGTCGCCGGCCAGCGTGCTGGCGGAAGCGTTGCGCAGCCTGGGGTCGAGAGAGGCCAAATTCGTGAGCATCGAAGCGTGAACGATTCCCCAAATCCCTTTCGAGGAGCGGCGATACGCTTCCTGGTCGTCCTCGTCCGGCACGCCCTCTTTAGACAGTCGTACGGGGTTGCGTAGGGTCGTTTGAAAAACGCTCAGGCCGCGCACCGAGAGAATCAGTGTCACCAGCGCGAGAGGCGGGTCGATGTGAGGGCCCAGACGTAAGTGCGATGATGAAGGGTCGGGGGTCGAGGAATCGGTCGTCACAGGTGCCGGTGTCTCCTAATCTTATCGTTATTACCATATAAGTAAAGTGGTTCTGGCGGTGAGGCGCAGCAGCCCCCGCGTGAAGCGCGGAGGCTGCTCGCTGCTAAAACTGTTAAGCTGTATACCTCAATACCGTTCTCGATCGCCATATCCGGCGATCGAGAACCATGGAAGCCACGAATATGTCAGTCGCGGCCTTCCACGGACACTTCCGCCTCCATAACTGCCGCTGCCGCTGGACCGGTCATAGCCTATTCCCTGAACAATTAGCCCGGACATTTTCCCTGAGCAGTTACACTCGAAAAAGAACTGCTTGACATTCCCCTTCTGCAACTGTATATTATTCATGATCGTATGTTAAGGTCAGATATTGACGATACGATTTGATGTTGATGTCAGGCCCATCTGCGGGTCTACAAGTGAACCCTATAGAAAGGAGGCAGATTCGTGAAGCAACAATTGAACCCTGCGGTGGTTGCGGTCATCGTAGTCGTAGTGGTCGCCATAGTTGGGTTTGTACTCTACAAGGGAACCGGCGGGCAGGGCGGTCTGGAAAAAGGCGCAACTGGAAATAAGGGTGGGCACTTCGAATATAAGGGCCCGCCAGAGGGTATGCCGGGAGTTCGACAGGGCCCGGGCGGCCCAAATCGAAGCGGCCCACCTGCGGGGGTTTCAATGCCCGGCCGGTAGTCGTGCGTCCACGCGCCCAACATGGCCGCATGATGTTGTGTTCTCCATTGCCGGCCAAGCGGCAACACGGTATGGCCGAGCGGCTAACTCAGCCCAAGATACTCTTGATTCATCGATTCATTCCGGATGCATCATTCTCCCACAGGAGGGAAAGTAGGAAATGAAAATCACAGCACTATCGCCCCGCGTCCTTGTACGCAAACGGGCGGCATTCACTCTTATTGAGTTACTCGTCGTGATCGCGATAATCGCGATTCTTGCCGCCATTCTCTTCCCCGTTTTTGCGCGCGCGCGCGCCGCGGCTCGGCGCACGACCGGTCTCAGCAATATGAAACAGCTCGGGCTGGGCGCCATGATGTACGTCCAGGATTACGATGAGCGATTCCCGACCTGGTCGTGGGGCGAGAGCGGCCTCGGAGCGCCGGGCGTAAGCGCATCAATTGCTCAGCAGAATAGCCCGATGATCTGGTACAACGCAATCTACCCGTACGTCAAGAACGTTGGTATTTACCAGGATCCAAGCGACCAGAAGGAACTTCAGGTCGAGTATGGAATCGTTTTTCCGATGGATGGCCGCCTGCCGTCCAAGAGTACCTGGCTCAGCTATGGCGCGAACGAGACCATGTTCCAGGGTAGAAAGCTGGCAGCCTACGCAAATCCGGCCAGCGACCTTATGATCGCGGACGGATACACTTCGCTCATCGACACCTGGAGTCGGTTCGACGATTGGAACTACAACGGAAGTGGCGACCTTTATGTTCGTCGTGCAATATGGACGGAGGGGTGGACCATTCAGGGCGAGAATACTCCCATTGATGAGTTGAAGTGGCAAGCCAATCTGCGATGGACTCGGCATGGAACCGGCACCAACGTAGCTTTCGGGGACGGCCATGCAAAACTCGTTCAACTCCGACAGCTCCGCGAGGTCGGGCCGGACAACGGCCAGATCATACCGGGATCGGGAAGTCGAGTCCCCAAATTCTAGAGACACGGTTTGGCAGTCAGATTAGCCCACGGACGAATCGCCGAAGTTATTATGTCTTCGCGGCTCGGGGATCTGCGCCCAATCGTCGTTCCGAATGAAACTCCTACTTATGCAAGATGTCTATGGTATGGTCAGCAGTCGGCCGCAGATCCTGAATGACTATGTGGCCGGCTGCAATCACTTCCTCGGGTCGTTGGCTTTGAGTCCGGAATAGTGCCGTTACCTAGCATTAAGCTCCGGAGTAACTTTGCTATGCCGGTCCGAAGTCTTCATTGCGCCTCGCCCAAAAGTGTCCGCCGGCTGATCGTCGTCGGCTTGCTCCTCATTTGCGGGACCGCAGTGGCAGCATGGCAATGGGATCTTCGGCTTCCACCTCCGCGTGACAGCAAGGTTACCTCGCAAAATACACCGCAGAATAGACCGTCAGATGCGGCACCGTACGTTATTAATCAAGCACGTTCCCGGTGGGACCTGAACAGGGCGGATGCGCGATTTGCGAAAGAGTACGCAGCCGCGCTGGAAAGCGGCGGGAAGACGGAGGACGCCGTCGGCGTGCTCCTTGCGTCTATCGAGAAGACTCCGCGATCCGCAGACCTGTATCATGCCATCGGCGCGCTTTACCTCCGGCATGAGTACTTTTCCTACGCCGCGGACGCGTTCCACAACGAACTGGTGATCAAACCGGACAATACCGTCGGTCTCATTCAGTACGGCGCGACTCTCGCTCAGATGAACCGCAAGGACGAAGCCGTGGCCGCCTTCAAGCGAGCCCACGAGTTGAACCCGAATGATCCTGAGCCAATGCTTGGCCTGGCATTCTCTCTCAATAACCAGGATCAGGCGACTGAGGCGATAGCATGGGCTCGGAAGTATATCAACCGCGCTAAGAATCCTGGCGGCGGATATGCGCTGCTCAGCCGTATCTATATCAACAAAGAGCAGCATGATAAAGCGGCGGAGGCCGGACGCCGCGCGGTCGAGTTGCTGCCTGGCAACCCGGGAGCGTGGTACAACCTGGGACAAGCGTATCTTTACCGTAGAGGGACGCCCGATCTGACTCGGGCGGAAGACGCATTCCGGCGATCGGTTTCACTCAATCCTCATAATTCGACAGCTCACTATGAGCTTGGCTATACACTTCAACGAGAGGGACGAATCGAGGACGCAATCAACGTCTACCGCGAGAGCCTCAGGCAGGACCCGAATCGCGCGAAGACATACACTCAACTCTATGTTCTGTTGCAGCGCGTCGGTCGCAAAGTTGAAGCAGCCGAAGCGCTGGCCCGTGCGAAACGATTGATCGCCGATAATCAGCGGGAGAACCAGCTCCTTACTAAGCATCAGAAGATGATTCCGGATCCGAAACCTTTATTCGAGCTGGGAATGCTCTATAAGCGACAGGGAAACTACGGCAGGGCCATTGCCGCATTTCGAGGAGTCCTAGATCGTGAACCTGGAAGCCGGCGCGCGCACGAGCAGCTCGCCGATGTGTATTCACTTGGCGGGGACTCTCCGCGTGCCGCATCTGAGCGCCGGCTGCTCGGTCAGTAGGCTCTGTTAGATTATGTTCATCCGCATGTTATTCCGCCATTGCGTTGCTCTCCTCGTTTTCGCCGGATTGGGCGCTTGCGGCTCCAATTCGATCAAGCGCGCCACGGGCAATCCTCCAATCGGCTCCTCCAGACAAGGTAGTGATTCTCAAGCAAGGTATGCGAGGACTCGCGAAGCGCTGCTGGCAGCCTCGCGTAGCAGTCCCAACGATCCCAGTCTCATACTTGAGCGAATCCTCTTCGATAAGGCAGCGTTCCGCCCGGCAGACTACGAAGCGGAGGCAAAGGATCTGACATCTCGGTTTCCACGATTCGCCCGAGGCTGGCACTATCTTGGACTTTATTACTTGAATCGCGGTCGCGATATGGATGCCCTCCAGCCGTTTGTAACCGCTGCTGGCTTAGCGCCCGACGATGCCGACTTGCACTTCTACGCAGGACTTTGCCTGTACCGGAATAAGCGGATACGAGACGCGCGCCGAATGCTCGAAACGGCTGTACGACTTAATCCGGTACAGGCGGAACCGTACTTCATGCTGGCACGGGTCTACGACGAACGCGGGACTTATCCCCAGGCGGAGGCCTACGCTCGAGAGTATTTAAGTCGGACTTCCCGCGCCGCGCCAGGCCACTACCTCCTCGCAAAGATATATGCCGCGCAAGCGCTTCGGGAAAAGGCCGAGCGCGAGATTTCTCTCGCCTTGGACCTCGAACCGGACAATTTCCAGTACTGGTATCTTCAAGGCCGCATCTTTCAAGGATTTGGCCGCAACGAACGACTAATGGATGCGATCCGGGCGTTTGAGACCGCATTGAAGAGGAATCCGGATCACGCCGAATCACATACCAGCCTGGGCCGGGCGCTGCTCCAGGCCGGACGGCCGGCAGACGCGGTCGCCCATCTGGACATGGGCCTTCGGCTTTCGTCCCAGCCGGGACCTCTTCACTATGATCTTGCGCAGGCGCTGCTGCGAACAGGACGGAAAGAGGAAGGACGGAAGGAGCTCGCCCGGCACCGCGCCTACAGCAGCTACATCATCCGGTACAATCAGCTCAGTCGCCAGATCGATAGGAAGTCAAGTGACCCTGGGCTTAGAATGCAATTGGCAAAATTCTGCCTGGATTCGGCGCAACCAGAAGCTGCGGAGCTTATACTCAAAGAGGCAATTCATCAGATTCCTAGGTCGGCCTCCAACTTTTACGAGTTCCTGGCCACCGTTTACCATGAGATGGGCAAGGAAGCCCTGGCGATTGTTGCCCGGGATCACGCCAAGCGAAAGGACGCCGGCTGATGGCGCGCACTGCTGCTGTCACAATCCGAGTTTCCAGATCGCGCGCTCTGCTAGGGGGTCTAGGCATCCTCGCACTTGTCTACATCGTGCTGCCCGCCTCCTGGTTCAAGGTCGACGAGCCGGAGGTCCCGACCGAGGCAGGCGACTCCGCCTCTAGCCTCACACCGCCACAAGATATAGAATTGCTTCGCAATGCTGCCATTGCTAAACCCGGCGATGCCGTCGGCCGCGCGAAGCTTGGGCTGGCAGTCGCGCGCGCAGGAAACAATGCGGAGGCCGAGCCAGAGCTTCTAGCCGCACGGATGTTGTCGCCCAATGTTCCCGTGATGTGGTTCAACCTCGGCGTGCTCTACATCAATTCGGACCGTCCAGGTCTTGCTCTGGAGGCATTTCGACGGCAATTGGAGCTGGAGCCCGGCGATGCGCGCGGGCACTATTACCTGGGCATTGCTCTGGAAGCGCAAGGTAAGCTCGCTGAGGCGGAAACGCACTTCAGCCTCTCCTCCATAATCGAACCGGATTATCCCGAACCGCGCCTCTGGCTCGCTATTCTCCGAGCATGGAGTGTCCCCCCGGAACAGCTCAAAGCCGAACTGGATCCTTATCTGATGCGATTGCCTCAACCCGATGTTGGCGAGTACCTTCTCAGCCGCGCGTTCGTCCGGCGCAGGAGTTGGAAGACGGCGGCGTACTATGCCGAGCGATCGGTGCACTCGAAGCCGAACGACTTTTACTATTGGCATAATTTAGGGCTTATATACACGGCGCTGGAAAACCGTCAAAAAGCGCGGGAAGCGCTCACGAAGGCAGCGGATTTGAATAAGCGCTCGTCAATCGTGCATATTGAGCTCGGCCTTTTCGAGCGATGTGATAACCGGCAGGTGGAGGCGATTTCCCAGTTTGAGAAGGCTCTCGAGTTGGACCCCAGCGGGGGCGTCGGAGGACAGGTGTACAACTTCCTCGCCAGCATCTATCGGAACGTTGGAGACTATGAGCGGGCAAAGGCGAACGAAGCGATCTTTCGTAAGCTCTGGCGGGAAGTGGAGCGTAATCATGACAAGCAGCGTCCTGCCGGCGCTCGCGCACGCTTGTGAAACCCCGAATGTACGACAGACGCAAGATGTTCCAACTTTCTGTACCAATGTGTCTCGCAGCGGCCACCTCCCTCTGGGCTATGTCAGCAGGCTGTGGCCCCAAAGGTGCCCCGCGTCTTACTTCCCCGCCTCAAACGCACAACTTTCCCACCGTGCAAAAGACGCCCGATTTATCGCCCACGGCAGATACAGTAAAGTTCACGGACATCACAGAGAAATCAGGGATAAAGTTCACCCATTTTAGCGGAGCTCGCGGAAAGCTCTACTTCCCAGAATCCGAGTGTCCGGGCTGCGCGTTTTTCGACTACAATAACGATGGCTGGCCGGACATTCTCATAACGAATGGCATGGATTGGCGGGACTGGAAAGGGAACCGATCGCAGACCCGAATGAAGCTCTTCCGGAATAATCGAGGCGAGAGCTTTACCGACGTGACCCGGGAAGCCGGTCTCGATGTTGAGATGCACGGAATGGGAATTGGAGCGGCTGACTACGATAACGACGGCTGGCAGGACCTATACATAACCTGCGCTCTGGGGCCAAGCAGGCTATTTCACAACGATCATGGCGTTTTCCGTGATGTGACAAGGGAGGCAGGAGTCGACGATAAGTCGCGGTGGGGAACCTCGGCGCTCTGGTTTGATTATGATAACGACGGCAGGCTCGACTTGTTGGTTTGCAACTACTGCAAGTGGACGCCAGAAACAGATGTCTTTTGTAGCGCCCATGGGAACAAGAAGACATATTGCACGCCCAACGTGTACGACGGCGAACCCGTCTGCCTCTATCGCAACAACGGGAACGGCACATTTACTGACGTGACGAAAAAGGCGGGTCTGGTAAACCCGGCGGGAAAGACATGGAGCGCGGCACTTCTGGATTTCAATAATGATGGCAAGATGGATATTGCTCTCGCCAATGATATGGAGCCTACATCTCTCTTTCGCAATAACGGCGACGGCACGTTCACAGATGTGGCCATGGAATCAGGCGTCGCGCTCGGCGAAAACGGAATTGCCAAGGCGGGAATGGGTATCGACGCAGCGGACATGGACAATTCGGGCCGCGAGAGCATCCTCACAGGCAATTTTTCAGGCGAGGGACTCTCGTTATTCCACAACCCGGACGGATCGATATTTAATGAGAAGAGCCTTGCTTTGGGAATGTCGGACACGAGCATGCTCTTCATGAGCTGGGGAGCGTTTTTCTTCGACTACGATCTCGACGGTCAGAAGGACGCGCTAATCGCCAATGGTCACCTATATGCGGGAATCGAAAAGTTTCAGCCGGACATCTCCTACGCCGAGCGGCCATTGCTCTATCATAACGCCGGCGGGTCGCGATTCGACGAAGTCGGGATAGGTAAGGGCGCCCTGAATCAGAAGGTTGTGGCGCGCGGGTCGTCCTACGCGGACATAGATGGCGACGGTGATCTGGATGTTTTGATCGTCACCAACGGCGGCAAACCGCTGCTGCTTAGGAATGATGGCGGCAACAAGAACAACTGGCTGCGCGTCCGGTTGGAGGGGAAACGTTCCAATCGGGACGGAATTGGAGCGAAGATCGAGGCTAAATCCGGCAGCATTCATCAGATGTACCGGGTGCGGAGTGGCTCGGGTTTCATGTCGACGCTGGAGCGGACAGTGACATTGGGACTCGGCCGCGAATCCAGGGTAGACGTACTGCGCATCACTTGGCCATCGGGGACGGTGGATTTGTTTAAGGATGTGCCTTCGGGTCAGGAAGTTACCATCTCCGAAGGCGGCGCGTTGACACGGTTCGTCAGGAAATCCTCAGCGCATTAAGAGTCGCGTCAAACACGAGTTCAAGCCCTGCGCCGTGCGCAGGGCTTGAACTCGTGTTTGACGGCCACGCCCAAAGGCAGTGGGTCGGCGTGCTATAATACTTCTAATCAGAGTTTCAATTAGGGGCGAGACCAGAGTCATGATAATCATAATGAAATCAGGCGTCCAGGACGCGCATATAGACGAGCTGACGGATATTCTCAAGGCGCGCGGACTGGGTGTGCACCTCTCGCGAGGCGTCGAAACCACTATCATCGGAGCGATTGGCGCGCTGGATGAAGAGAAGTCGCAGTTGGCGGAGCAGTTTAGCGCGCTGGCCTACGTAGATCGAGTCGTCCCCATCTCGAAGCCGTACAAGGTCGTGGGCCGCGCGTTCCGGCCGGAAGGCTCCGTGCTCGACGTGCGCGGGGTCAAGATTGGCGGCACGAAGCTCTGCGTCATGGCCGGCCCTTGCACAGTCGAGTCACCCCAAATGCTTTTCGATACCGCACGCTTCGTTAAGGAGAGCGGCGCGCACATCCTGCGGGGTGGCGCTTTCAAGCCCTCTACGTCTCCCTACAGCTTTCATGGCATGGGCGAAGAGGGATTGCGGCTCCTCGCCCAGGCGCGCGAACAGACCGGCCTCCCGATTATTACTGAGGTTATGGATACCCGCGACGTCGAGATGGTCGGCAAATACGCCGACATCCTGCAAATCGGCACGCGGAACATGGCCAACTACTCCCTGCTGCGAGAGGTGGGCCAATCTCAGACACCAGTGATGTTGAAGCGCGGCTGGGCGAGCACCATCGAAGAGTGGCTGCAGGCGGCGGAGTACATCGCTTCCCGCGGCAACTACAACATTATTCTTTGCGAACGCGGCATACGCACGTTCGAGACCTATACGCGGAACACTTTCGACATAAACGCGATTCCCGCGGTCAAGGAGCTGTCTCATCTTCCCATTATCGCCGATCCCGCACACGGCACGGGCCGCTGGAACCTGGTAAACGCGGTGTCGCGCGGCGCGCTGGCCGCGGGCGCGGACGGACTAATGATTGAGGTCCATCCCACGCCTGCCAAGGCGCTCAAAGATGGCGGTCAATCGCTCACCTTTGGCAGCTTCAGCGATCTTATGCGGGATATCTCGCCGATTGCAGCCGCGGTCAGCCGCACGCTGTGAATCGAGAGTCGAGAGTCGAGAGTCGAGAGTCAAGTGCAATCCACGATCAGGGATCGGTTGAAGCAGCGATTCTCGGCGTGGGGTTGATAGGCGGTTCCATTGGGATGGCGCTGCGGGCAGCGGGCGGATGGTCTGTTCGGGGTTGGGATTGTGATGCCGCCGCCGGCCAGGAAGCTGTCCGGCGGGGCGCCCTGGATTCAGTATGTAAGACAGCCCCTGAAGCCGTATCCGCCGCGCAGCTGGTTATCCTCGCCGTGCCGGTCTCACGCACCCTCCCTCTCCTCGAATCCATAGCCGGCAGTCTTGCGGATGGCGCGGTAGTAACGGATGCAGGCAGCACGAAAGGCCGAATCGTGGAAGCCGCGCAGGCGCTGCTTGGCGGGCGATTTGTAGGCGGTCATCCGATGGCGGGTTCGGAGCGATCCGGAATCGCCGCCGCTGACGGCAACATTTTGCGCGAAGCCACCTGGTTCCTCACCCCAACCTCTTCAACCGACCCCCAGGCGCTGCAATTGGCGG
>JBBROJ010000054.1:0-30581 GCA_038229495.1 Chthonomonadales bacterium | reverse complement strand
TTGCTGGAAATTCTTAAAGCTCGTGCGCGCGGAGGTGAGGCGACAGATGGAGAATGCGGGAAGACATTCCGCGCTGCCGCGCTGCCATGATTGACATCTTATAGAATTGGCCGTCCGTTGTCAAGCATAGATTTGCATTCGATGCAAATAACCTTGCATGAGTGAATTGAAGCAGGTGGACTGGCGTGGATGGATTGGCGCCGGCATTGAATGGAATCTCGTTTGGGACGCTGGGTATACTGTGGACATGACACCGCGTGAAAGACAGGAGCGATGGGAGCTGGCTTCACTGGCTCCGTGGGCCGCGAAGGCCGCCGAATCGAAGGGGCGCGAGCGACCCGAACCTGACGACCCTGTCCGCACCGTCTTTCAGCGCGACCGCGACCGTGTTCTCCACTCGAAAGCCTTCCGCCGCCTCAAGCACAAGACGCAGGTATTCATCGACCCCGAGGAAGATCACTTCCGCACGCGGCTCACGCACACCCTGGAGGTCTCCCAGATAGCCCGCACCATAGCTCGCGCCCTACGGCTGAACGAGGACCTAACGGAAGCTGTCGCGCTCGCCCACGATCTCGGCCATCCTCCCTTCGGCCATGCGGGTGAAGAGGCGCTCAATGAGGTCTTGCGGGAGTTTGTGCCGGACATGCAGTTTCGGCACGTGGAGCAGAGTCTGCGGGTAGTCGAGGCGCTGGAGCGCTCCGGGGACGGCCCCGGCTTGAACCTCACGTGGGAAGTGCGCGACGGAATCGCCTGCCACAGCAAGGGTCGCGCGGACCTCTCCGATACCTCGAATCAGCGGGCGTCCACCCTCGAAGGCAAGGTCGTGCGCATCTCCGACAGAATCGCCTATGTCAATCACGATATCGATGATTCCGTGCGCGCGGGAATCCTGTCGCAGGAGGACTTGCCCATTGAAAGTCTATCCTGCCTGGGCCAGACGCACTCCGAGCGGATCGCGCGCATGGTGGTGGACGTGGTGGAGTTCAGCGAAGGGCAGGGGGACGTGGACATGTCGCCGGAAATATCTGCGGCAACGGACCACCTCAAGGAGTTTCTCTTCGAGCGTGTCTATTGGAATCCGAGCGTGGAAGGGACGGAGTTAAAGAAGGCCCAGCGCATCGTGCGGGACCTCTTTCGCTGCTACATGGAGCGTCCGGAGCTGATGCAGGGCCGCGACGATCTTCAGAATGCCGGCCTTCAGACGCGCGCCCTCGCCGTCTGCGACTACATTGCGGGCATGACCGACCGTTATGCGGTGGCGCGATTCATGAAGCATTTCCTGCCCAGAGGCACGGCGATCACTGATATCGATTAGCCAAAAACAGCAGGCGGCAAAGGAAATGAAGACGCGAATCGCACCGGTCGACGGGGAGAGTATCCTTGCCGGCCCACCTATGGTTTGTGCGAGGGCCCGGCGATGGCCCGTTACGCCGCGATGTCTACCTTTGCCGCGCTGCCATTGCCGGGTTTGTGATCCTTTGCCGCCGAGCTGTCCGGCTTTGCCGCAGCCTCTTGCTTGCCTGCAGCGCCTTCCGGGATGATGAGATAGGAAAGAAGTGACAGCGTAAGCGCGTAGGCGTCCGCTCCACTGCTGTGCTCTGCGGATGGCGCGACTTGGGCCGCTTCCGCCGGCAGCGCAGGCGCAGGCGGCGGTGTATCTGTCTTCTCGTTTACCGGTATAGGTGTTGGGTCAGGGCCAATGCCATTAATCGTCATCTCTTTACTCCTTGATGGGAGCTGCTGCCGGGTCTTTGACCGGCTTCAGTTTTCAGGCGCTCCGACTGACTAATGTGACTAATGTGACTGATGTGACTAATTCTGAGTCCCGGCTGCAACGCGATCAACCGGGTTATTACGTATTATTGCTTGGTGGAGCAACTTTCTTTAGGGTTTCGTTTTGGCGAAGCCGTAAACACTGGAGGGAGGTGATTTTGATGGAAACGCTAATCTAACCAAAGCATGAGCATGGAACGGGCGAACAATCGAATTGGAAAGCGGGATCTGACGGAGAAACCGAGAGAGGCGCTCCGCATTGTCGCTACGTATGGAGCGCTGCTCTTCTTCACGGTCCTGTTCGTGGGCCCGTTCCTCTGGATGGTCTCTACATCCCTCAAGCCCGATTCGCAGGTCTTCAGTGATCAGGTGCGATGGATTCCGAAGCCGGTTCGGTGGTCCAACTACCATGACGCGCTCGCCTCTTTCCCCTTCCTGCTCTATCTCCGCAACACGCTCTTCATCTGCGTAATGACCATGATCGGCACCGTCTTCAGCGCGGCTCTGCCCGCCTACGGTTTCTCCCGCCTTAAATGGAAAGGGCGGGATTCGCTGTTCCTCGTGCTGCTGATGACAATCATGCTGCCCGCGCAAGTGACCATGCTGCCGGTCTTTCTCATCTTCCGTTGGCTGGGCTGGACCGGCACGTTCCTCCCGCTCATCATCCCCCCGTTCCTGGGCAGCGCCTTCTCCATCTTCCTGCTGCGCCAGTTCTTCATGACGATTCCCCAGGAGCTTTCGGACGCGGCCAGAATCGATGGCTGTTCCGAGCTGGGCATCCTCACGCGCGTCATTGCGCCGGTCGCCAAGCCCGCCCTGGCCACGGTCGCCCTGTTCGCCTTTACAGGCGCGTGGATGGACTTCCTCAGCCCACTCATCTACCTTCACGACGAGCGCAGTTATACCCTTGCGATCGGCCTTCAGTCCTTCCTGGGCCGGCACGGCAGCGAGTGGGCGCTTCTCATGGCCGCCTCGACCGTCATCACAATTCCCATGGTCATCCTCTTCTTCTTCGCGCAACGCACCTTCATCGAGGGAATTACGTTGACGGGCATAAAGTAGAAGTCAATTAGTCAATTAGTCAACAGGTAAATGAGTAAATGAACGGCCATCACGTTGACCAATTGACCAATAGACCAATTGACCCCATTGACCCCATTGACCCCATTGACCAGTTGACCCATTGACCCCATTGACCCCATTGACCGCTGTACTTGGAGGCGTTCTGTGGGTGGTTGATTGGATTGCTAGCTTGTTCGAGTTGACGCAAAATGGAATCGTTTGCAGATTTGGCACGATTTATGCACCGTACACTTCAGCACCCCGGCATTTTTGACGGTAAAGTCTCTTACCACAATTCAATGGAGGAAATGCAATGTCGTATGAAATTCCGTGCCGATTGCTCACGTGCGCCGGCTTGGTTCTCCTCTCAGCTACAGCGTTTGGCCAGACCATTCGAACGGGCGCAGGTAATCTCACAGCGGTAACAACAGTGCGCGACCAGTTCCGTGCAGACCTCGGTGGAGGAAACGTGGCAGGCCCGAACGGCAGCTTCGGCGGTCTGCGCCGTGAAATCAACTGGGACGGAGTGCCGGATACCGTTGCCTCGCCAAATAACCTGCCATCTAACTTCTTCAACGTGAACTCACCACGAGGCGTGATCTTCTCCACGCCAGGAACCGGATTTCAAGTGAGCGCAAATTCCGGTATCGCGCCGGTCCAGTTCGACAATATCAATGGGACGTATTCAAGTCTATTTGAGCCTTTTAGCGCGCAGCGACTCTTCACATCGCTGGGAAGCAACGTGCTGGACGTCTCCTTCTTTGATCCGGGCACGAACACGTCTGCACTCACGCGGGGTTTCGGCTCTGTCTTTTCTGATGTGGACCTCGCCAACACTACGAGCATCGAGTTCTTCGGCGCAGCAAACAACTCGCTGTTGGTTGCGTTCGCTCCGGCAGTGGCAGGCGCTAACGAAACCTTCTCGTTCATCGGAGCCTTCTATAGTGTGCCGACTATTAGCCGGGTTCGGATCACGAACGGAAACTCCGCGCTAGGCGCAGGCATCGTCGAAACCTCGCAGACCGACCTCGTGGTGATGGAAGACTTCCTCTATGCCACGCCGACAGTCGTACCCGAGCCCGGCCCGATCATCCTGGCTCTTTCGCTGGCTGTTCCCGGCGCTCTGGCGCTTCGCCGCCGGCACAGATAGCCGAGCCTCCAAGAGGTGATGGGCCGGGCGGCAGATGCCGTTACGTACTCCAACTGACATAATTTGCTGCCGGGACGGAGACGGACGGGTGTATGCCCGTCCGTCTTGCTGCCAGTGTCATGCGCCGAAAGCCGGAGAGCTATTGTCGGCCACGGGTCCCGGAATTTCCGACGGCGGGACTGCCGGTATGCCGGGCAAGCGCGCCGGGAAGGAGGTTGAAGATGAGGGAGATGCCCTGGTTGCGCGTGCGGTAGGCGACCCCGAACTCCAGGCAATCCAGCCGCCGGATGATGCTGAATATGCTGTCATAGGCGCGAAGCCGTTCCAGGTCGTATTTGACCTCCGAGTCGTACGCCCACGTGCCGCCCGCGTAGCCATACCGTAGGCGAAGCTCGTGGGTCACGTCCCGTTGATCGAACAGGAACGGCGTCTTTCCGAAATCCTTGGAATATCGATAGGCCGCGCCGATGAGCGTGCCCTTGCCCAGAAAGTAGCTCATCTCGGCTTCGGGCGAGACGAGAGTATAGGCGTTGTTATTCCCGTAGGCGTTTGCCCAGAGCGTGCCGCCATACCTCACGTAGAGCTGATTCATGACGAGGAATAGCGGGCTGGCGGCGTCTCCACGGAAACCCAGGCGCGTTGCCTGCGCATGGGTTGGCTGCTCCTGATAGTAACCCAGCCCGGCTTCGACATTGATGAACCAGTTTGCGGGGCTGAGGAAACCCGTGCCGAATATGGAACCGGCGCGTGGAAATTCATTATCGGGATCGTCGATTCGGGCGGGGCGGTTCAGAATATTGCGAAAGCTAATTCCCACTTCAGGGAGCCTGCTGATCCGTAGATCAATGCGCCGCCGATTGTAGACAAAGGTATTGGCCGTAATCAGGCCGTACAGGCTCGTTCGCTTGTCGTCCGTTTCGGGCGCTGCGCGTTGGAGCAGGGCGGGCGACGATTCCAGCGCCGTTCGGAGCGGCTCGGTCATGAAGAGCTTGCGGGAATTGGGCGGAGGCTGCTCATCCGACGGCTTGCCCAAATCGGTCTCGTAGGAGATGATTCCCGCGGGCGTGTGCTTAAGAGAGGTCGTAAAGTCGTAGTCGAAGAGGGTCTTCGGCTCGTCAATCATGCTGTTTGCAAAGTGGACCAGTAGAAGATTTTCCTTCGAATAGGCAGGAAGCGGAACCGGGCTCGCGGACTTGCGGTTGAAGCTCCGCGTGAAGGAGGGCAGCGAGAAAAGTTTTGTATTTCCGACCCAGAACGAGAGATTCTTCGCGGTGATGCGCCGGCTGGCCGTCAGGACGCGAATTTCTTTCGCCGTGATGTGGTAGTGTGGGCGCGGCTCTATACAGGTGGTGAAATAGGCCCCGGTTGCGCGAAGAATCTGCCGCCCCTTATCGTCCTTTAGCATCTCGATTTTGGCTCCGCGAAGCGTGGTGTTCGCGACTCTCGATTCACCCTGAAACAGCTCCCCGGTCGCATCGCCGCTCCGATAAAGCAACCCTTTCCCGGTGAGGTAGCCCTCCGTACGCTCCAGCCGCAGCTTGCCCTTCACGACGACATCACCATTGGGCTGCCCCTCGGCGTCGTCGGCGATGACCACGGTCTTTTCGCCCGTGTCCGCATCCTCGATTATGATTCGAACGGGTCCGGGCGACTTGAAGTAGTTGGTATCCGGTTGATAGATGAGGTCCTGAAACTTTTGGATCGTAACCTGGCCCACGCGCGGCGGCTCCGGCAGCTTTTGGCTAGACTTGCGGCTGGTCCCTTGCGCCATTGCCAGGATGGGGAGGAGGCACGGAGATAGGGCGGCCAGGATTATGAGGCGATGAGGCGATGAGGCGATGAGGCGATGAGGCGACAGTAGTAAACCTCCTGAACGATTGGATGCAAAAGCCAAGATGTAATCCTTTTGAATTGCTCGACTAGAATTCGTGGACGCAGTGCGGCTTCGGCGTATGGGCTTCCGCAGGGTCCAGAAAGTACGTTCCGCGGAGACGCGTCTGAATCCTCCGCGAAGAGCGGCGTGGGAGCGTCCGCCAACTTGCCAGCGTAGAGTAAATACGGTACACTGACCTATCTTACGCCGCAATAAAGGGTCCCGCCAGTGAATCGTAATCTGCCCGTTTGGCTCACAAAGAGAGTCCCCAGCCCCACGATTGTTCAGGAGGTCGAGGGGATGATGCGCGACGCCAAGCTGCATACTGTCTGTGAAAGCGCGCGCTGCCCGAATCTCGGAGAATGCTGGTCCAAAAAGACGGCAACCTTTATGATTTTAGGCGACATCTGTACAAGAAAATGCGGGTTCTGCGCAATCAAGACCGGGAGGCCGGAAGATCTGGACGTACACGAGCCGCAGCGCGTGGCCGAGACCGCAAAGGCGATGGGGTTGAAGCATATCGTGGTCACGAGCGTGGCGCGAGACGAGCTTGCCGACGAAGGCGCGTCGCAGTTCGCGGAGACAATCAAGGCGTTGCGCAGAGAGATTCCGAATGCCATCGTCGAGGTGCTTACGCCGGACTTCAAGGGCAAGCGCTGGTGCATAAAGATTGTTACTGAGGCTAAGCCGGACATCTATAATCACAACATCGAAACGGTCGAAAGGCTGTCGCCATCAGTTCGCATCGGAGCCCGATATCAGCGCACGCTCGACCTGCTCCGGTTCGTCAAGCAGGCCGACCCCGATATATACACCAAATCGGGCATTATGCTTGGACTCGGTGAGACAAATGACGAGGTGATCCAAACTCTTTGCGATCTTCGGCAGGCCGGAGTGGATGCGATTACTATCGGGCAGTACCTTCGGCCAACCACGCGGCATCTTCCAGTCAATGAGTATGTCCACCCAGACATCTTCGCCGATTACGAGCGTATCGGAATGGAGATGGGATTTCTCTTCGTCGCGTCCGGTCCCTTTATCCACTCCAGCTATAACGCTATTGAATTCTCCAAGCGCATTCTGAGCGACCGGCTCGCAGCAGTGGAATAGGACGGTCAATCTATCAACGAGTCAATGGGGGTCAACGAGTAAATGAACGGCCTTCAAATTGACCCAATGGCTCGTTGACAGATTGACTCAACTAGGAGGCATCATGCGAATTTTTCGGTGCGTTAGAGCGTGTACTCTGTTGAGCTTGGCGTTGGCCGTCGGGCTGTCGATTGAAGGTCTTGCGCAGGCGTCACGAATCGCCTTGCAAGCCGTGAAGGGTATAGAGGGAATCTGGGAAGGCAAGCTTGAGATTCCCACGGGTTCTCTGCGTGTTATTTTCAACGTAAAGAAGAATGCGGATGGAACGCTGGCCTCCACGGCGGACAGCCCCGATCAGGGCGCAAAGGGGATTCCAATCGCCAGGACCACGTTCGCGGACGGCGTCCTAAAAATCGACGCGACGGTGCTTAACGCATCTTTCGAGGGCAAGCTGTCCGAGGATGGCAGTAAGATTGTTGGGACGTTCAAGCAGGGCGCCTCTCTTCCGCTTATCCTAACCCGCGTAGCCAAAGCGCCGGAAGTCGTTATTCGTAGGCGACCGCAGACTCCCACGCGCCCATATCCCTATAGGGAGCGCGAGGTTTCGTACGAGAATAGGCTGGGAGGCGTCAAGCTGGCGGGCACGCTCACGCTGCCGAACAGGGGCGGTCCAAACCCGGTGGTCCTGCTCATCACAGGGTCCGGCGCGCAGGACCGTAACGAGACACTCCTGGGCCATCAACCGTTTCTGGTTCTTTCCGACTACCTGACTCGGCGGGGGATCGCCGTGCTGCGAGTGGACGACCGCGGCGTTGGCGGGTCGACGGGCAGCGTCTATAAGTCAACAACCCAGGACTTTGCGGGCGATGTTCTCGCGGGCGTAGCGTTTCTCAAACAGCAGAAGGAGATCGATCCGAAACGGATCGGTCACTGCGGTCACAGCGAAGGCGGAGTCATCGCGCCGATGGACGCGGCGCGCTCGAAAGACGTCGCCTTCATTATCATGATGGCGGGGACCGGCGTGACGGGCGACGAGATTATCTACCGGCAGGCGGGGCTGATCGCGAGGGCCGGCGGCGCGCCGGAAGCGCTCCTGAAGCAGATTGAGGATGGTCAGAGGAAGGCGTTCGCAATTGTCGAGCAGGAAAAGGACCCGGCGGTGGCTGAAAAGAGGCTGAGAGCGCTGCGGGATGAAGCCATAGCCAGGCTGCCGGAAGAGCAGCGGAAGTCGTCGGCGGGTCAGGACACCGTCTTCAAGGCGCAGGTGGACGCCTACCTTGCGCCCTGGTTCCGGTACTTCCTTACCCTGGATCCTCGGATCGCGCTGCGCCAGGTCCACTGCCCCGTGCTCGTCCTGAACGGCGAGAAGGATATGCAGGTGGACCCGAAGCAGAACGTGCCGGAAGTTGAGAAGGCGCTGAAAGAGGCCGGCAACAGAGACGTTACAGTCCGAATTTCGCCCTCCTTGAATCACCTGTTCCAGACGAGCACGACCGGATCGCCGAGCGAATACGAGAAGATTGAAGAGACGATCTCCCCTTCCGCGCTGAAGCTCATTGGCGACTGGATTGAACAACACGCGAAAACCGTGACGACCGCTCCCCGCTAGCGATTGGCCAATGCCGTTCGATGTCGCTATGGGATGGGCGCAATGCGCGGATATCATAGCGATCAACAGCCTATGCGCGCCTCGCGCCGGACGCTGGTAACTATCCTCTTACTTGTGCCGCTCGCCATCCTCGTCGGGCTTGGCGTGCTCATGGTCCGCAAGTTCTATCGCGGGGCCGAGCGCGATCTTGCTCCTATCCTCGCTGCGGAGGCCACGCGCGCCCTCGGGCATGAGGTAACTGTCGGCAAGGTAACTCTGAAGGGCGGCCACGCATACGTTGACGACGTGCGCGTAGCCGAGGGACGAACGCTGGCGGAGCGAGGCGCGATTGCGGTCGCCCGCCAGGTGATTGTCGACTTCGATCTTCGCACGATTCTTCTCACCCGCAAGCTTCCGACCCCTCTCTTCGGCAACGTGATGGTTCTCGACCCCGTAGCGCGCGCAACGCGCGATTCGCGTGGCGTATGGAATTTCCAGGACCTCTTCAAGCCGCGTCCCGGCCCAACGCAGCCTTCTCCCGTAGGCCATGTCACTGTAGTAAATGGCATCATCGATTATAGCGACGCCGCCCTGCCCCGCAATCCGAAACGTCCTCTCACGCCTGTCAACGCAAGATTTTACAGCGTGGGCGGCGACCTGATTTTCAATTCCGACAAGAGCGTAAACTGGGAAGTAAGCGGCACCGGCACGGCGGGGAAGTTCCAGTCGACGCACGTGCTCGGGTCCTACGAGCCCAATGTCAAGCGGCTCTTCCTGCGGGTCCAGGCGACAGGCTTCAACATGCCGCTGCTGGCGCGACTTCTCCCGCCGGACGTGAACGTCACATCGGGGCTTGCCACCGGGCGGCTGACCCTGCTTCGCTCCCCGGAAACCGTCGCTCGGAAGACCGGCTGGCCGGTCGACATCCAGGCAAACGTAAATATAGCGAGCGCCACGGTAGTGTCGACCCGGTTCCACGAGCCGGTGCAGCAGATTGGGGGCGGGGCGACAATCGCGAACGACCTGGTGACACTGCGCCTGGATTCCGGTTTTGCCGGCAGCAAGCTTCACACCGAAGGGACGGTCATAGGCTTTCAGAATCCGTGGCTAAACGGGTGGGCAACCGGCAGCGGCGTCGACCTGCAGCGGGCGCTTACCGCTCTCAATCTGGACGCGCGATATCCGGCGCTGAAGCCGCTGATGCAGCTTCAGGCGAAGGCGGACATACGCGCCGACGTGCGCGGTCCCCTGAACAACCTCGACGTACGCGCATCCGGCCCCGTTGCCATTACGGGCAGCTTGGGCGGAGGCGTAATGCTGCCGCAGGCGGGCCAGGTTCAAGTGGCATTTAGCGGCCCTATCACGGCCCCGAAGGTGGTGGCGAGCGGCATGCTTCCGCGCGTGAGATTCCAAGGATATGAGGCGCGGCGCGTGTTCGCCTCGGGCGTATACACGCCCACGCGCGCTGCCGTCGAATTTCGGGGCGAGGCGGTCGGCGGAAAGATAACGGGCCGGGCGGAGATCGTCCCGGACGGCTCGCGCACGCGGTATCTGGTCGTAGCGCGGGCTCGGGGCGTAGACCTTTCACGGATACCGCTCCGGTTGAGCGGCGCGTCCGCCGCCGTTCTTCGCGGAGGCAGCCCTGAGAAGCTGTTCGGAAGGGCCAACGCCGACATCACGGCGCAGGGGCGGCTCGATCAACGCGTACCCTCTGCAACGGCGGAGGTGCAGGCCCTCGGCCTCCGCTATGCCGGATGGGACGCGGACCGGGTGCGCGCGCGGCTGCGGACTGCCGGCGACCTCGTCTATGTCGAGCCGCTCGTGGTGCGGGACGATATGGGCGACGCCATTGTCCGCGGCACAATCGACACGCGGACAAACCGCCTGGACCTGCGCCTGGAAGCAGAGCGCCTGGACGCGGCCCGGTTTACCGTGCTTCAGGACAGCGGCTCGGAACCGGGGAAATCCAAGAATCAAACACCTCTCGAAGGCCTGGCCTATCTGCGTGACGGGCGAATCACGGGAACGATCGGCGACCCGCAGTTCGCCGCCCGTCTCACTGCCTACGGGGTGAAGGCCGACCGATTCGGGTTTGATTTCGCAGTCGTGGAGGTCTCCGGTACGCGCGAATCGCTGACAATTCGGGACGGGAATATCTATCGCTTTCCGGCGGTGGCGGCGATCAGCGGTCTCGTGCATCGGCCATTCGGACGGAATCCGACGCTGTCGCTGGTTGGTGATTTCAAAGACCTGGAAATGCAGGACCTCGTTCAGCTTACCGGCAGCAATCTTGATGTGAGCGGGACGGCGAGCGGCGCGGTCCAGATAGTCGGTCTCGCGCGAAGCCCGGAGATCTCCGCTCCGCAAATATCGATCGCAGATGCGCGAGTTGGGGATTACGACTTCCGCTCGATTACCGCCGGCCTTCGATTCGAGGCGCAGGAGGCGGGCGGCACGTGGCATCTGGACGACTTTGTCGCGACGCGCCTGAGAACTAACCCGAAGCTGGCCGATATGACGACGATTCGCGGCAGCGCATCGATCGATGGCGCAAAGCGATTCCGGCTCGCGGCGCGCGCAACAAACATGGACCTGGATCTGCTCGCGCCCTACATTTCCGATTTCGTTGCCGTATCCGGGGTCGGCGAGGTCTCGGCCGACGGTATTACGGGTGTGCTCCAAGATGGGCGGGCGGCCGATCTGATGGGCAAGCTTACGGCCGGCACGCGGGGCCTCACCGTCAACGGAGTTTCGCTCGGCGACCTCCACGGCCTGTCGCCGGATAAGCCTGCGACTCTTGCGCTTAACGGCGACACGGTTACATCGGATGATATCGCGATAGGCACGGCGGCCTCAGGAATCACGTTGGTCCGGCGCGATGCCGGGCGGCCCGCGCTTTACTACAACTACAACCAGGCGGACGAACGTCTGAGCGTGAGCGGCGACCTGCGATCCATAGAGTTCGAGAAGCTGCGACACGCGCTCGCGAAAAGCCCCTATCTCGCGGCGCATCCGGAAAGCCCGGCGGCCAAATATCTTGGGCCGACGATCGCGCCCATCGAAGGAACGCTAGGCGGCTCGTTCATTGTGTCCGGTACTACGCTCAACCCGCTGACGGATTTTTCGTGGTTTAGCGAGCGCGCGCGAATCGAGGGACAGGACATCCAAACGTTTGAGGGCCGCATAGTATTCGATCACGACACGATTACACTATCGGGACGGAATGGGAAGACCGACGCAACTCTCCATGCGGACGAGACCGTGGCGAACGCCCATGGCAGCCTGCGCTTGACGAAAGGCAGCGAGCAGATTGTCGCGGATGCGGACGTGAACAGCCTTCCACTGAGCCTGCTGGATCGCTGGTTCCCCGCGCACCCGATTCTGAAGGACCTGAGCGGGACGGCGGACTCGATTCAGATTCAGGCGCGCGGCGTCCCGTCGAATCCCTCGCTCGTTCTGTCCGGCCTGGTGCGAGACATTGTTTGGATCGAAACGCAAGCTACGCCGATCGCTCCCGCGATTCCCGCCTCGATTCCAAAGGCGAGCGCGGCGGTCTCTTCGCCCGCCGCTACAGCGTCTCCGCCTGTTCGGGCGAGTCAGCGCACATTTGTCACACGGCACGATCTTAACGGGAAACCGATTCAACTGGAGACCACTGGGCGAGAGTTCCGGGTGCGCCGTCTAGATGCCTCTACGATATACATCAACGATCCGGCCAATCCGAACAAGCTGCGCGCGGAAGACATTCACGTAACCCTCGATGAACAGTCCTCCGCGCCGACCGCAGGCGCTCCGGCGAATCGGCAGCCTCCGCCGAAGCCCCCTGCGACCGGTCCGCAGCCTCCACGAACCCCCGTAAATTACGTAATCTATGGCGCGGGCGAGATGGACTTCGACTGGCAGAATTTGGATGCGCTTTCCGATCCGAATGTCGATTTCCGGGTACGGATTCCTGAGCAAGGTCTCGGCCTGCTCGCGGCCCTGACGCCGACCACGCGTCACGATACGCCGGACGACTTGACCGCTACGAGCGATCTGGCGGGAACCATTGTTGCGAACGTGCGCTGGCGCGGAACCCTCAAGGAGCCCATCATTCGGGGAAACGTGCTTGTGAACGCGGACCACATACGGGTCGCCCGCATGACTACCCAGCTCAAGAACCTGAAAGCGGATCTGGTGTTTACGGACGATGCGCTGAGAGTGCGGGAGTTCAGCACGCAGACCCAGGTCATCAACCCAAAGACCGGCGCCGCAGTGCGGACGAGCGATCCGGCGACGCCGCTCCGAATCACGGGGGAGCTGCCGCTTCGCAACAACGTTGCCATGACGCCCAGATTACAGGTGTGGCCGCCGCGCATCACGGGCTCCAGCCTGCACGTGACCGGCGCGAATCTGCGGCTCGCCGAAGCGCCCCTGCCAGGGCTCGCCTCCGGGCGGCTGGTGGCGGACGACCTCTTTACGGACCTGAACATCGGAGGCACGATCTTCCGTCCTGTCGTGCGCGGGACCATCGGAATCAGCCAGGCGGACTTTCGTGCGCCGGATAATTTTGGGCTGGCGTCGCGGCCCAGCGCGGCGTTTGCGGCGCCGATTTTCGACCTCTCGTTCGTAGTAGGCAAAAACGTCCGCATCGGCGCGTCGCAGCTCACGGCGACGGTCCATACGGAGCCTGGCGCTCCGGTAACTCTACGGGGTGACGTGCTGGCGAAAGATTCGATCAATCTGGCAGGCAACCTGATAATCGATAAGGGCACGCTCAACCTGCCGACCGCGCGATTCGTGGTACAGCGCGGCGGAACAGTCGCGCTGCGGTATCCCTCTTACGACTTTACGGGTGGGGTTGCGAGCGCCGGTTCGGAACCCGCACTCGGCATCGTTGTCAACCTGGCCGCGACAACGCGGCTGACCGCCACCTCCATCAACGGCGCTCGAAAAAGGTATACTATCACGGTGGACGCAAGGGGGCCGATTAACACCTCGGCTCCGCTGCGAATCGGGGAAGCGGGCTCTGCCGGGGCGGGTCTGCTGGGCGAAAGAAGCCTTCAACTCACGTTCAAAACGGATCCGAACGACCTCGCGCTCAGCTCAGCGGGCTTGCAGCAGCGAATCGTGGGGCTGCTGGGCGGCCAGGACGCTATCGAATCCATATTCAGCCGAAGTCCCGACGTGGGCCGCCTGCTGCGGACTCAGCTGACGGAAGCGCTCTCCAACTCGTTCCTTCCGGAGCTGTTTGAGCGCCTGGGCCTGGGACACGCGCTCGGCCTCGAAGAATTCTCCATCGACATCAACGAGCTGAATGCGTTTACTCTCCGGGTGTCGCGCCAACTGTTTGGCCCGCTGTACGCCACATATACGAGAAGACTTTCCGGCTCGACTGCCTCTGGGACTGCGGGGAGCCTGGAAAACTATGGGTGGGAGTTCAAGCTGAGCTACCGCTTCCCAATAACCCTGCTCCAGACGAACTTCCAATTTTCTTACAGCATCGACGATCAAAGAACGAACGCCTACCTGCTTGAAGGAGTCTTCAAGTTCTAGGAGAAACGAAAGGCGGCAGATAGTCCCATCTGTTAGCATATGCTATGCGGCGACCTTTGCGGCGACCTATGTGGCGAACGGGGCCCGGCCGATGAGTTTTCCACCGGGGGGCGACAGCGACGACAAGGGCGGCGGGCGAGACAGCGGCCAGGAGCATTTTGCAACATTCGACGCGCTGGTCGCGGCCTACGAGAAGAAGATTTACAATGTGGTCTACCGCATTCTCGGCGACTATGACGAGGCGGCGGACATCACTCAAGAAACATTTATCAGTGCGTTCAAGAGCTTTGGCCGGTTTCGCGGCGATGCGAAGATATACACCTGGCTCTATCAGATTGCGATAAACCACTGCCGGAACAAGCTGCGGCAGCGTGGACGCACCCGCGCGCTGAACATCGAATCGCTCGACCAGCCCCGCGAGTGGGAGGATGAGGGCGAAGGCCCCAGCCGCGAAATCGCCGATCTGACCCACGCACCGCACTTGGCGCTTGAGGAAAAGGAGCTGCGCCAGCGGATCCTCGCCGCGGTCGAATCGCTACCGCCGGACTACCGGGAAGTGGTCGTGCTCCGCGAGATTCACGGCCTATCCTACAACGAGATCGCCGACGCCACCCGTCTCTCCCTCGACAACGTCAAGACACGTCTGTCCCGCGCGCGCGCCATGCTGCGCCGCAAGCTGGAACCGTACTATCGGGATTGATCGCATAATTGTTGAAAGGCCGCTTGGCTGTTCCCAAAAAATGGCGCGCTGCGGGGTCCACGCGTGTAAAACATGTGCCGTACCACGCGTGTAAAACATGTGCCGTACCACGCGTGTAAGACATGTGCCGTACCACGCGTGTAAAACGTGTGCCGTACCACGCGTGTAAGACATGTGCCGTACCACGCGTGTAAGACATGTGCCGTACCACGCGTGTAAGACATGTGCCGTACCACGCGTGTAAAACGCGTGTCTGGGGGGCCTTCGGCCGAACGTCCTTCGGACGGAAAGCCCACTTTAAATGCAGTCTCCCGTCAGAGTTATGTCGCCCGTGAGGGCTCTTGGCGGCTGCGCCGCCTCCCCAGACACCGGTTTTGCATCGGCGGACAGGCGGACATCCAACAACTATGGGATTGATCGCGCGGCCCGGAGGGTGGAATGTTCCGAATCGTAGTCCGAGCACTTGTGTGGTAGCTGCCGGCAAACCGAAGGGAATCCGGTCAGGCTGTGCTATTATCTTTCATCCTAATCACGCGAAACACGATCGAATGACGGGTCGCGCATGAGCGCCCGTGACATGTTGAACGCGCAACAATTCCAACCCCATTACGAGGTGAACTTAGTGAATCGAGATATCTGTCGCCAGATCGCGCGCACAATGATTGTGCAGGCGATAGTGCTTTCCATTGCATACGCACAGCCTGCGCGCGGCGACCTGTTTATACAAGCGGCCCCAAAAATCGGTGAAATCGTCGTGCTTGGCAACAAGGTCCTTAACAAAGAGAGCATCATCAGCACGTCGGGCCTGAAGGTGGGCGACCCTGCCACTCCGGCGGCTTTGGAGGCGGCCCAGCGCAGCATTCTGCAAAGCGGCAACTATGGCATGCGCCGAGTGGACAATCCTCAAGACGCGGTGAAAGTAACGGTGACCGACGTCAACCCGGCGACCAACGAAGGCAAAGTGGTGATACAGGTCGAGGAGAACGATGTAGTTCAGGGCTTCAACATCACCGGCAATGGGCCCATTCCTCCCAAAGAGATTCAGGCGCAGATTCAGACTAAGGCCGGCTTTGTCCTCAACATCAATACGCTGCGGGCGGACGTGGAGCGCATTCAGAAGCTTTACACGGACAAAGCCTATATCGCCAACGTCTCCGAAGAGGGATTCGGACTGACGAACGGAATCCTCGACATTCCCATCGTGGTCGGCAAGATAGGTACCGTGAGTGTCAAGGGCCTCGTGAAAACCAAGAAGAAGGTGGTTACGCGCGAGATGCGGCTAAAGCAGGGTGCATACTACAACGGGAACATTTTCAAAAAGGACTACACCCGGCTGTTTAATACCGATCTGTTCGAGGACATCCAGCCCGCCATTCTCACCCCAAAACCGGGCATCGTGGACCTCACGATGAATATGCAGGAGAAGCGAACGGGAACCGTGGGACTGAGCATCGGGTATAGCAGCCGCGGCGGCGTCATCGGTCGCGCGGAGGTCGGCGAGAACAACTTCCGCGGCCTCGGCCAGCAGATCAACCTGAGCATCGAGCGCAGCGGACTGACGAATCGCACGGGCTTCGAGGTCGGCTTTACGGAGCCGTGGCTTGACAAGCGTCATACTTCCCTCTCTGCCAGCCTGTACGACCGCGTTGTCTATCGGTTCGGCCAATCGCTGTCGAGCACCACGGGCGGCGTCAATCTCAATGGGAACACGGACTACTACGAAGTCCATCAGGGAGCCCAGATTACGCTGAGCCGGCCCTTCACCGACCAGGTGCGCGGCTATGTCGGCTTCCGCTACGATAACGTCAAGGTTCCTCTGCTGGGTCAATTGAACACGAACGACGCGGCAATTTTGCAGAATGGGCCTCTTGCGACGATTACATTCCGGGGTACCAACAACACGCGTGATTATGATCAGGACCCTGCCGCGGGCGGCCTGGATACGCTCACTCTCGACCTGGGGCGGGCGGACCTCAAGCCGGTCACGGCGGGCGCTGCAGGCGTCTTCGGAATTCTAAACTATCGCAAGTATTCCGCGGACAGCCGCCGTTATTTCAGTCCGAAGGGCAAGCGCAACAATCCGAAGGACAAGCGGAACGTCTTCGCCGTGCGCCTCATGGTTGGAACGGCAAGCGGCACACTGCCCTTCTCCGAGCAATACTTCGTGGGCGGCGCCGAGTCTCTGCGCGGTTATCAGGAGGACCGGTTCTGGGGCAAGAATATGTTCCTCGGCTCCTTCGAGTTCCGCACTCCGATCGCGCCCAGCCTCACGGGCGTGCTCTTCTCCGACGTGGGAGACGCGTGGGGAGGCTCTTACGAGAAGGTGCGGTTCAACGGCTTCACGCAGCATTCCGGATTTAGCCCGGCAGTGGGAATCGGTATTGGCATGAGGGTGGTAACCCCCATTGGTCCCATTCGCATCGACGAAGGCTTCGGCCGCGAAGGAGCGCGCACGCACTTTAGTATTGGACACGTTTTTTAGGGAATGGGGATTAGGGATTAGGAACGGCTGGGTTCGTCCTAACCCTTGAAACCTGAAACCGTTCCGTTCGACCCGTATGTTATAATAGGCACAGACGTCAACCAAAGGAGTTTTCCATGTCGCAAGTCAATACGTGGCGAGGGGTTCTGGTAGTAACCTGTCTCGCCGGGCTGGCCGCGTTCTCTCTACGCGCGTCCAGTGAAGATAAGAAAAACGGAGGCGTTTTCGGCACCGTAGATTTCAAGAAGCTCTCCACGGACTACAAGGCCAAGGACGCAATTGAGGCAAAACTGAAGAACATGCAGGCACAATTCCAGGCGCGCCTGAGCCGCCGGGACAATATGCCGCTCCTCGACGAAGCCGAGCTGAAGCAGCTCGACGGGCTTTACGAAAAGGATACGCAGACCGACGCGGACAAGGCGAAGATCAAAGAGATAGAGGGTAGGGCCAAGGCGGCGAGCGACGAGATTCAGGCTCTGAGTCAGAAGAAAGACACCGAGCTGAACGATGGCGAGAAGAAAAAGCTCCAGGGCACCGGCCAAAAGATCAAGGACGCGCAGCAAAGATTCGCGGCTATGAAAGAGGAGCTGTCGCAGCTGTTCGACCGGTTCGGCTCGGGCCAGCAGGACGACCTCATGAAGAACATTCGCGGCGCTATCGCCAAGGTAGCGGAGCAAAAGGGTCTGTCCATCGTTTTTAGCAGCGACGTTGCCCTCTATGCCGGAACCGACATTACGCTTCAGGTTATCTCCGAGCTCAACAAGAAGTAGAGTCCATCGCCGGGGCCCGCCGCCCGCAATTGTAATTGCGGCGGCCTTGACGGGTATTCTGCTGTCCGGCTGCAACAGGCCCGGGCCCGCGCCGCCGCCAAATACGCGGGTGTTTGTGCGGATGTCGTCTCTCGTGTCGCTGCACCCGTCTTGGGCCGATGTCCATGAAATCGACATTTTGCTGGCTCATGCGGCCGGGCTCGCTTCATCCCACCAGGGGGCTGTCCAGGCCGGCAACCTTCTGCCGGAGGTCCCGCTGCCTCCGCCCCTTACCGCCGATCCTGTCCCTTTTTCCAGCCGGCCACCTTCCCTCGAAGGCGTCACGCGGGCGGCCGCGATTCGTCTCAGCAAACTACGCGAGGCGATGGACGCTCGGGCGGAGCGGATAATCCAGCGCGAGCGCAGGGAACTGACGGAAAAGGCAGCGGCCGACATAGCGGCAAAGAAAGCGGATCTGACAGCGGCCGCCATTACATCTCCGCTCTATCTCGGGCTTTCAACCGCTGACCGTCAGGAATTGCGCAGGCTGCAGTTCCAGGAGATTGCATTCGAGAGCCAGGTGGCGGTTCTATTTCCACCGGCTCGGGGCGCGGCTCTGGTGAATCTGCAAAAAGTGCGTGAACAGATTCGGTCCATAGAGGCGAAAGCGCCCAAAACGGAAGAGCAGCTTCAGGCGCGAATAGACAAGCAGCTTAGCGACTTCCGACAAGCGCGCGCCGCGGAGACAGAGCGCGAGCTGAATCAACGCCGTTTCACCCTCCAAGCAGAGACGAGGCAGCGGCTCGACCCTTACGAGAAGCGGCTACAGGAACGCATGAAACTGCCCGGACCCCTGGCGCTGACCGGCAGCTCTACGGCGGCGGTGTCGGCTCCGCAGATTATTTCGCCAAAGTCGCTGGCGGCTGCGGCGCCGGGCATGGCGACAGGGCAGCCGGCGACTGGTGCGGCGGTCAACTCCCTGCGGGCGCAGCGCGCCCGGTTGGTGGCTTACATAACGGATGACATTCGACGCCGCGTGGAGGCCCTGGCGCGTCGGCGGCATTGGACACTTTCTACTAATGCCAGTGAAGCCAGTGACGCCAGTGATGCCAGGGCGGGATATACCGACATTACGAGTCAGGCGGCCTCAGCATTGAAGAACGAGATCAAGAACAGTTCGCAGGGCGCAGGGAATTGAGTTAAGCAGGTATAAATAGAGATACAAATAGAGAGTTGTACGTTCGCAACCTGTTCACAATCGGAGAATCGGGTCGTGAGAATCAACACCCTGCTCCGAAGAGCAGACTTCCTATTGAATCTACTACAGGCGAACTCTATATTGCCGATGAGTGAGGCTATGACGGCGGACGATTCAGCGAACTCTTTTGCGCATGCGCTTACAGTCGGCGAGCTGGCGGCTCGGATTCAGGGCGCTGTCGAAGGCAACCATGGCGCGCTAATCCTGGGCGTATCCAGTATTGATGAGGCGGAAGTGGGCGACATCGTCTTTGCCGAGAACGCCCGTTTTCTCTCAAAAGCCTCGCAATCCCGCGCGTCGGCCATCGTCTCATTCCTCGACGCAACGACGCCGGACAAGCCGCTTATAAAGGTCGACAACCCCCGCTACGCCTTCGCCAAAATACTCGAGCTTTTCAAGCAGCCGCTCAACGCGGAGCCCGGAATCCACCCCGCCTCCGTGAGAGGCCACAACGTTCATCTCGGCGACGAGGCGAGCGTTGGTCCGCACGTCACTCTGGGCGATAACGTCAAAATAGGCAATCGCGCGGTGATTTTGGCCGGCTGCTACATCAGCGACGAAAGCGAGATCGGTGATGACTGCGTCATACACCCGAATGTAACGCTTTACGCCTATTCCCGCATCGGGGCGCGGACAGTCATCCACAGCGGGACGGTAATCGGAGCGGACGGCTTCGGCTATATGCGGATCGGCGACCACAGCTACAAGATTCCGCATGTTGGTAACGTTGAGATTGGCGAGGATGTGGAGATTGGGGCCAACTGCACGATAGATCGGGCCAAAACCGGCAGCACGATCATTGGCGCGCGCACCAAAATAGACAATCTCGTGCATATCGCGCACAATGTCAAGATCGGCTATGACTGTATCATTATTGCGCAGGTCGGGGTCGCAGGGAGCGCGGAACTGGGCCACGGTGTAACGCTGGCAGGCCAGTCTGGCGTGAGAGATCACGTCAAAATCGGCGACGGGGTGCTTGTTATGGCGCGAGGCGCTGTCTTCGGCGACGTAAAGCCGGGCGAGCAGGTATCCGGCTATCCCGCGCGGCGTCACGCAGAGAAGATGCGAGTAGATGCGGCCACCGCCAAGCTGCCGGAATACGTGAAACGTGTCCGCGCGCTGGAGAAGCAGAACGCGCAGCTCGCCCAAATAATCGAGGCGATGGCCGCGCGGCTGGGCATGGTTATGCCCTCCTACGAATTGAGCGACTCTAGCGATTCTATAGATGAGACGGATGCTGCTGATACTGGGGAAGAGGCGCAGACCGGGGCCGAATGACACCTATCCTTGATTCTTCCCGCAGGCAGACGACCCTGCGCGCGCCGATAACCATGCGCGGCACGGGAATGCATACTGGACAGCATGCGGAGGTGACGGTGCGCCCCGCCCCGCCGAATGCCGGAATTCAGTTCATATGTGGGGCGCGGCGATTCCCGGCTCGCGCCTCATTTGTCGTCAATGCCCGCCGTTGCACCAGTGTAGGCGAAGGCGATGTGCGAGTGGACACCGTAGAGCATCTGCTCGCGGCGCTCGCGGGCATGCGGATTGACAACGCGGAGATATGCGTCGCCGGTCCTGAGATTCCGATACTCGACGGCAGCGCTCTCCCCTGGGTGGACGCGATCCGCAAGTCGGGCGTGGAGACCCTTGACGTTTCCCGTCACAGTTTGACGCTGACAGAGACGGCTGCCTTGCGGGACGGGGAGTCGTGGCTCGTCGCAAAGCCGGCCGGCCGCTTTTCGCTGACCTGCGTAACGCACTTCGACCACCCGCTTCTGGGGACGCAGGCCGCAACGTTCAGCGACGACGTTGCGGAGTTCGCGCGGGATATCGCATCCGCGCGCACATTCGGCTTTGCGCATGAGGTAGAGGCGCTCCTCGCGGCCGGCCTGGCCCAAGGCGGTTCGCTGGACAATGCGCTGATTATTTATGAAGACCGCTTTTCGAGTCCGCTCCGCATGGAGAAAGAGTGCTTATGCCACAAGGCGCTGGACCTCTTTGGCGATCTCTCCCTGGCGGGCGGGCTTGTATGCGCGTCCGTGACCGCCGTAATGCCCGGACACCGAATCAACGCCGCTTTCGCCGCCCTGCTGATTGAAAAGGGACGCTGGGTCGAGGAGTAAATCAGTCAATTTGTCAGTTGGTTAATGAGTAAATGAGCGGCCGGGTCATTGACAAATTGACCCATTGACTGATTGACTGATTGCCCTGTCTTTGCGACTACTCCTGAAGGAGACTGACCATGCTTGACGTGGAACAGATACGCTACTATCTTCCGCATCGATACCCTATGCTTTTGGTCGACCGCATTCTTGAGCTTGAGCCGGGCAAGCGGGCGGTGGGCCTGAAGAACGTCACCATTAACGAAGAGTTCTTCAATGGTCATTTTCCGGGTCAGGCGATGATGCCGGGCGTCCTTATTTTGGAGTCCATGGCCCAGGTGGGGGCAGTCCTGATGCTCTCGCATCCGCTGAATGAGACGAAGATAGCGGTGCTTGCCGGGATGGAGAACGTTCGCTTCCGAAAACCTGTCGTGCCCGGCGACACGCTCATCACCGAAGTGGAAGTGATACAGGTGCGGAAATCGTTCGGGAAAGTGAAGATGGCGGCACGCGTGGGGGGCGAGGTTGTGGCATCATGCGAGCTCACCTTCGGAATCGTGGACAAGCGCGAAGCTCTGGCCCCTGTCAATCCTCTGGCCTCTGTCGATCCTCTCGATCCGCCCGATCCTTTAACCGGGGGCAAACGGTAGACATGGCTAACATCCACCCGAGCGCCGTGATCCACACAGGAGCCAGCCTCGCCGACAATGTGACCGTGGGGCCCTTTTGCGTTATTCACGAAGATGTCCAGATTGCCGCGGGCACAACGTTGGAGTCCCACGTTATCCTGGAACCGGGGACGCGAATCGGCAAGAGTTGCACTTTTTCTCCCGGCACCGTCATCGGCGGGCCACCACAGGACCACAAGTATCGCGGCGAACGGAGCCTCATCATTCTGGGAGAGAACAACGTCGTGCGGGAGTGCGTGACCATCCACCGCGCGGTAGGCGAAGGAGTGGCGACGCGTATCGGAAGCGACAATATGTTTATGGCCTATTCCCACGTCGGACATAACTGCGAGATCGGCAGCAATAATACCTTTTCCAGCTACGTGGGGCTGAGCGGGCACGTTCTAGTCGAAGACAATACGGTTTTTGGCGGCATGGTCGGCGTGCACCAATTCTGCCGAATCGGCAAAATGGCTATGGTGGGCGGCATGAGCAAAATTAATGTCGATATCCCACCCTTCATGCTGGCCGACGGCAGCCCCTGCCGCGTCGTCGACCTGAATACGATAGGGCTGCGCCGGCATGGAATTCCCCCGACTGTCCGCACAATTCTCCGGCAGGCATACAAGCTGTTGTACCGCTCGAACCTGAACCTGTCGCAGGCGCTCGAGCGAATCGAGGACGAGCTGGAGCCGAGCGAAGCGCTGGAGTATCTGGTTGTTTTCCTCCGGGGCAGCCAGGGCGGGTTCGGCGGCCGCGGCAATCAGGCGCCAAGAGCTTAAAGGAGGCGTGAGGCGTGAGGCGTGAGGCGAGTGACAACGACGATGCGGTGACCGCCGCTCACGCCTCACGCCTCACGCCTCACGCCTCACGCCTCACGCCTCACAATCTGGCAATCATCTCCGGCGAGATGTCCGGCGATCTCGTCGCGGGCGCGCTGGCGAGAGAGATTCTGGCGCGCAGGCCGGATGTGAATCTGTGGGGCGTCGGAAGCCGGAATCTGAAAGCCGCGGGCGTTGAGCTGCTCTACAACAGCGCGGACTGGAGCGGGATTGGAATCGTCCAGTCGCTGAAGATCGCGCCTCGGCTCCGGTTTACGGCTTATCCGCACGTCCTGCGCGAGATTGCACGCCGGAAGCCGGCGGCGGTCGTGCTCATCGATTTTGGGGCCTTCAACGTCAAGGTCGCGCGATGGTGCACCGCCCGCGGGACACCGGTAATGTGGTACTTTCCGCCCGGCTCGTGGAAGCGGCGAGGCAAATTAAAAGACGAAATCGCGCGAATCACGAATCGAGTTGTGACGCCCTTTCCGTGGTCCGAAGAGCGGCTAAGGGCGCTGAGGGCGAACGCCGAGTTCGTGGGTCATCCTCTACTTGAGATCGTCCGGCCCTCGCTCACGCGCGCGCAGTTCGCCGACCGGTTTGGGATGGAGGCGGCACAGCCAATCATTGGGATCCGTCCCGGAAGCCGCGGATTCGAGGTTGAGCACAATACGCCCGCGATGCTGGGAGCCGCCCGTCTAATCTATAAGGAGATGCCGGACGCGCAGTTCGTGGTGGGCGCGGCGTCGCCCGCAGCCCGCAAACATCTGGACGCGCTGATCCGTCGGGACCCTATGCACAAGACCCCTCTGGAAGCGATGCGAAAGCGGTTGGAGGAGGGTATTTCTGAGCTGCGAGACTTCGAGAGAGACGATCGGCTTATCACCAACGAAGGGCTGGTCGTATCCGGCAGCGCCATGAAGTCCGAATTTAAGAAGAGGCTCGAACAGGAGGGGCGGCGCGACCTGTGGCTGCCCGTGGTCCTCGTCGAAAACTTGACATATGACATAATGGCGCATTCGGACGCGCTGATGGTCTGCTCCGGAACCGCGACGCTGGAGGCCGCCCTGCTCGGAACGCCGATGGCCATACTCTACCGCGGCTCCAAAATGATGGAGATGGAGATTAAGCTTCTGCGCATCAATCCCGAGCATATCGGGCTGCCGAACATCATTGCCGACAGGCGCATCGTCCCGGAGTTCAGGCAGCATGAGGCGAGCCCGGAAGCGCTGGCCACCGCTATCCTCCGGGTTCTCCGCGACCCGCGCGCGCGCGCGGAGACAAAGGAGGCCCTTGCGGGCGTGCGCCACGTCCTCGAGCCGCCGGCCAACTCACCGGGTTCGAGCGCCCGGGCCGCCGAGATTGCGCTCGAGCTTGCCGGTTTGCAGGAATGAATAAGGGCCACGAATAATCACGCGAATAATCACGCGAATAATCACGCGAATAATCACACGAATAATCACACGAATGATCAGGTGATAACGGCACGGGATCGCGGCACGGACTCACGGCAGCAGTCCAATGAGTGAGAATCTCCGGTGTTATGTCATGGGCTGAAACCCCGAGTCTACCAAAGGTAACCACGCTGAAGCGTGCTCCGGCTGCCCGCTTTAGCCTGCTTCAGCAAGGTTTCTGGCGAAACCGTTTAGCTTTCGATGCCGGGGGGATTTTGCCCGCGGCATCGAATGCGCTGATACTGACACGAACCTCGCCGCCTGGTTCACGGATTACGTGCCAACTGAGGAAAATGACAGACCCATGACGGAGAAAGTCAACCCTTCCCTTCCCTTCCCGGAACAGACGCGCGCGCAAGAGATCGTTACGCAGGGAAGGCTGCTAGCCTACCTGCGCCCGCACAAAACTCAACTGCTAATCGGCCTGATGTGCGCGGCCGGAGTAGCGGGCATCACCGCGCTGTTGACGTGGGCCGTGCGCCTAACGATAAACAACATGCAGATAGGCGAGGTGGGCCGCCTGAACTTCGTCTGCATAGCGGTCGTCTTCGTCTTCATTATTCGCGGCGCTCTCTCCTACGGCCAGACCTACTTCCTCTCCCTCACCGCTCAGCGGGTTACGACCCGGCTGCGCGACGAAATCTTTTCTCATCTCCACTCGCTTTCGCTCTCGTTCTTCAACCAGCGCCGCACCGGCGCAATCATGTCCACGCTTACCAACGACGTTCGCGTGATTCAGGACGCGACCATGTCGGTGCGCGACGTCGTCGCTGCTCCTATTACGGTGCTGCTCAGCATTGCTCTGCTCTTCTGGACGAGCTGGCGGCTCACGCTGGCGGCAATTATCTTCGTTCCCGTCATGGGGATCGTGATTCAGCAGATTGGCAAGCGAATCAGGCGCATATCCGACGTCGTACAGCACCGCCTTGCCGATATGTCCACGATTACCGAAGAGACGCTGGCAGGCGTCCGAATCATCAAGTCTTTTGCCACCGAATCGCACGAGATCAACCGCTTCAGCGAGATAAACGAGAGGACGTTTCACGCAGTTATCAAGGGCGAGAAACGCCGCGCGCAGCTCCGCCCCATTATCGAATTTCTCGGCGCTTTCGGAATCGCGCTGGTGCTGTTTCTGGGCGGAAATGAGGTCGCCATTAACGCAAAGCTGGTCGCGCAGCACAAGCTGCCGCTCAGCCACATGGACGCAGGCGGCCTTGCCATGTTCATCATGCTGCTCCAGAATCTTGCGCGCGCAATCAGCGATATGGGGGGCATCAACAACACCCGGCAGCAAGCCCTCTCGGCGGGTTCGCGGATATTCACGCAGGTACTGGACCAGAAGACGGAGGTTGCGGAGAAAGCAGACGCAACGATCATGCCTCAATTCAACGGCCATGTCGTCTTCGACAATGTCAGCTTTGCGTATGGCGACGGACCGCTCGTGCTGAAGGACATTTCGTTCGAGGTGCGCCCGGGCGAGGTTGTCGCGCTGGTGGGGTTGAGCGGCGCAGGCAAGAGCACGATTGTGGATCTGATTCCGCGATTCTACGACGTGAATGCCGGGCGTATAACTGTCGACGGCGTGGATGTCCGCGATGTCAAGCTGGTCTCCCTCCGCCGCCAGATAGGAACCGTGCCTCAGGAGACCTGGCTCTTTGCGGGAACTCTTCGCGATAATATCGCATACGGGAAGCGCGATGCAACCGACGAGCAGATTCAGCACGCGGCTTACGCGGCCAACGCATACTTCATCGACGGGATGCAGGACAAGTTTGAGACCGTCGTGGGGGAGCGGGGAGTGAGGCTTTCCGGCGGCGAGCGCCAGCGAATAGCAATTGCCCGCGCCATTCTCATGGACCCCCGGCTGCTTATTCTGGACGAGGCCACGTCTTCGCTGGATGCCAGCAGCGAGGCGCTCGTGCAAGAGGCGCTGGATCAACTGATGCGCGGACGCACTACCATCGTCATCGCGCACCGCCTCTCCACTATTCTAAACGCGAACCGAATTCTGGCGATGGAACACGGTAGAATCGTGGAATCGGGGACGCACACGGAGCTATTGGAAACGGGAGGGCTCTACGCTCATCTCTATGAACGGCAGTTCAGGGCAGAGGTTCAGGACTAATTTAGGCGAACCGGGTGATAAATCACCCGGCTGCGAAAGCTATCCAGGGGTTAAAACCCCATGGATCGCGACAGTTGATGCAAAGTCGGCCTGCGCCGACTAAGGAAGAAGCTATAAATTTACAAGCCCTTAGGGCACGACGTTGACGTTCGTTTCGCAGCTCGAAAATTCATTTCCGGGTAACCTATCGGGCGGACAGCAGCGGGAGCGCGGCATCGAGAATACGATCCGCAGTCTCGCGCTTGCTTAACCGTGGAAGAGATTCGCGGCGGCCATCAGGCCAGAGGAGCGTGACGATATTCGTATCGACGTCGAAGCCGGCTCCAAGCGCGGTCACATCGTTCGCCACGAGCAGATCGAGATTCTTCGCCTCCAGCTTGGCGCTTGCATTGTCCAGCAGGTCGTGCGTCTCCGCTGCGAACCCCACGAGAATCTGGCCCCGTTTCCGTGCGGCGAGTGTCCTCAGTATATCGGGCGTTTCACGGAAACGCATTTCGAGCACGCCGCCGGATCGTTTTTTTATCTTGCATGACGAGACGTTCTCCGGCGCATAGTCGGCAGGCGCTGCCGCGCCAATAAGGAGAGCGCAAGAAGGGAACGATTGCTCCGCCGCCGCAAGCATCTCATCTGTCGTCACGACATCAATGCGCGTCACTCCCGCCGGGGCGGGGAGGCTCGTGGGACCGCTGATGAGAGTCACGCTCGCGCCCCGGCGGGCGGCGGCCTCAGCCAGCGCATAGCCCATCTTGCCGGAGGATCGGTTGGACAGGAAGCGCACCGGGTCGAGCGGTTCGCGGGTTGGGCCGGCGGTCACGACGACGATGACGCCGTCGAGGTCCGATGCGCGGGAGAGGCGATCCCGCACCGCCTGCATGATAGAATCGACATCAGCCAACTTGCCCCAGCCCTCCGTCCGGCAGGCGAGCACGCCGTAAGCGGAATCGACAATCTCAACGCCTCTTGCGCGAAGCGCCTCCAGGTTTGCCTGCGTGGCCGGATGGTCGAGCATCGTCCCGTTCATGGCGGGAGCGATTAGGATGGGGACCGTTGCGGCCAGGAGCGTGCTGGTCAGCAGATCGTCCGCGATTCCGCCGGCCATTTTTGCGATGGTATTGGCGGTGGCGGGGGCGACGAGGATAAGATCGGTCTGCTGGGCAAGCTCGATGTGGGCAATCTGGCGGTCGAACGGTTCATCAAAGAGGTCGCAGAGCACGGCATTTCGGGTGAGCGCCCGAAAAGTGGGGACGCCCACAAACTGCGCGGCGTGGCGGGTGAGGATGACGTGGACATCCGCGCCGGCGTGGCCTAGTTGGCTGGCAATATCGGCGGCCTTGTAGGCGGCGATGGAGCCGGTCACGCCGAGGACGATTCGCCTGCCCGCAAGTGGGTTGAGCGGGTTAGTCATGTTAGTTATCGCCGTCGATTCGGCAGCGCTCCGCCAACACGATGGAATGGAGCGAGGACACGGCGTCTTCAATCAGCTCATTGAGCACGAGGTAATTGTAGTGGCGTGCAATCGCCATCTCCGTCCGAGCAATCTCCAGCCGCCGCGCGACCTCCACTTCATTATCCGTAGCCCGAGATCTCAGCCGTCTCTCAAGCTCTTCCCAGGAGGGCGGCGCGAGAAAGATGAGAATCGCGTCCGGCACGCGCGACTTGACGGTCAGCGCGCCCTGCACCTCTATCTTGAGAACAACGTCGTTGCCCTTTTCGCGCTCCTGCTCCGGGTAGTCATGCGGCGTGCCGTAGTAGCTGCCGTTATAGTTGGCGTGCTCGAGGAAAAACTCCGAATCGATTCGCTGCTTGAACTCGTCCTGGGAAAAGAAGAAGTAGTCGCGGCCCGGAATCTCGGTGGCCCTCGGCGCGCGCGTGGTGGCCGTAATGCAGCGGAGAAGATCGGGGGGGCAGTCGGCTGAGGCGAACAGCGCATTCAACACGGCGTCCTTACCCACGCCGCTGGGACCGGACACCACGAACAGCCGGCCTCTCTTGGACATAAGCGAGTCCATTGGATTACCCGGCGGTTCCTGCGCAGATGGGATCAAGCATGGGGACGGGGCAGTTTGCACAATCATGTCATTCATTTTACATCCGATGCGCGATTTCGTCTATGGCGGATTACTCACGTGACGACGGCGCAACGCGGAATCAAAGTAACGGCGTAACGCGGAGATTGCTCCCGATCTGGGATTCACGAATAATCCGGGCGATTGCGGGCAATCGCAGACAGTAGAAACCTACAAGACGTTATGCGCATTATAGACACTGGTATCCGCTTTCTGGAGGGCGGAGGCGCGGCGGTCGCGATCTGCGAGCCTGAAACAGCAGCGTGGAATCGCCGGCGCTGCCCGACTCTCTTGCGTTTTACTTCGTAATCCGCTATGATGGCCTCGTGAAAATTGTGACCGCGGATGAGATTCGCCGCCTGGATCGTGCGGCGGTTCAGGAAAAGGGCATTCCAGGCGTCGTCCTGATGGAGAACGCCGGGCGGGCCGTGGCGGACCTCGTTCTTGAACGGTTCAGCCCGCTCAACGGGTGTACGGTCTGGATAGCCTGTGGTACTGGCAGCAATGGCGGCGACGGCTTCGTGATCGCGCGGCATCTTGCCGTAGCCGGCGCGAGCGTCACCGTGCAGCTGATTGGCGATGAAAACCGAATCAAGGGCGACGCGCGCGTTCACTATGAAATTTTGCGGCGGATTGGCGTAGCGCCGGGCGTGGACGCCCCACGTGACGCGCGAATCAAGATCGACGCGCTGCTGGGGACCGGCGTCAAAGGCGCGCCTCGCGATGAGATTGCCGCCGCCATCGATGCGCTGAACGCGACCGACGCTCCGACCATCGCCGTGGACATGCCGTCCGGGGTGGATGCGGATACCGGGGCTTCGCCGGGCGCGGCGGTTCGCGCAGATGTGACTGTTACGTTCGGCTATCCCAAGCTCGGTCTCTTTCTGTCGCCCGGAGCCGATCTCGCGGGCGAAATCGTGGTTAGCCCGATCGGGTTCCCGTGGACCGCGCTCGAATCGGCCACGCCGTATACCTGGCTTCGGCCCGGCGAGATGCGGCGTCTGCTGCCGGAGCGGCCTCGCGAATCGCATAAAGGCATGTTCGGCCATCTGCTGGTGGCGGGCGGTTCGCGCGGAATGAGCGGCGCGCCCGCGATGGCGGCACGGGCCGCTCTGCGCACAGGCGCGGGGCTCGTGACTGTCGCCGCGCCGCAGTGCGCGCAGCCGATAATCGCCTCCAGACTCGATGAAGCGATGACCGTGCCGCTCCTGGAACGTGACGGCGCGATGGCGGCGCAGAGCGTGGATCAGATTCTCGATCTGGCATCGAAAATGGACGCGGTATGCCTGGGACCGGGCATGACCCAGCAGGAAGAGACGCAGGCGGCCATTTGCGAGCTGCTGCGACGACTCGATAAGCCTGTCGTCCTGGACGCGGACGGTCTCAACGCGCTGGCGCGGCATCCCGAATCGCTGGCCGGACGACAGGCGCTCACGGTTCTGACGCCGCATCCGGGCGAGTGCGCGCGGCTCCTCGGCGTGGACACATCGGCGATACAGACGGACAGAATCGGCGCGGTACGCAATGCGGCAAAAAGATACGGTTCGGTTGTAGTTCTTAAGGGAGCGCGCACGCTCATCTGCGACGGGCGAAAAGACAGCTTGCCTGTGGCGGTAAACACGACCGGCAATCCGGGGATGGCGACGGGGGGCAGCGGCGACACGCTGACGGGCATCATCGGAGCATTCGTCGCGCGGGGAATGGACGGTTTTGACGCGGCCTGCCTGGGTGTCTACCTGCATGGCAGCGCGGGCGACATAGCGGCGGCATCCATTGGGCCGCAGGGCATGATTGCGGGCGACATTTGCGAGGCTGTTCCGGCGGCCATTCTCAGGCTGATGGAGCGTAGGTAAGGCAACGGTCAAGAATTATCGCTTCACGTCAACTTCTCAGAGTTGGAGATAACCATACGGCACCCACCCCCCGGCCCCCTCCCGAAACGGGAGGGGGAGCAAAACTGAGGGCGAGTGCGATTCACCCGGGGGCACAGGCGATTCGATAGTTGTTTCGTGTCACCTAAGCAGGTGGGGTGGGCGGACGAAATCGAGCGATTCCGATCGCGCGAAGAGACGGAGAAGACGGATGA
>JBBROJ010000053.1:0-30652 GCA_038229495.1 Chthonomonadales bacterium | reverse complement strand
TATCCTCTGGCAGGGCAAGCGCTACCCGGAAACCATCAAGCGCCTCTCTATTGTCACGCTGGATTGATAGCACTGCGCGTAAGTGACGTGCGCGGCAGACAGGCAGCTCAAGCCTGGCGAATCGGTTAACGATTTGCCGGGCTTTTTGTTTCTGGCTCGAATTCAGTACTGCCATCAATAACGTAAAAGGATTCTGAAACCCCGCTGTCCTCGGTTCCAAACCTCCCCGCTCCGGAGACTCGGTGCCGCCCTTATGCCGCTCCCGCAAGCGGGTCACTCGCTTTGGTGACATGAGGCAAGCAAAGCCCTTGACGTTATTCTGAGCACCGGGCCGCCGTTGGCAGCATTGCGGGTAAGAAACAGACAACCGACTATTGAATCGGTTTAGTTTCTTAGGAGTGGAGCGAGGTACGAGCGAAGCGAAGAATCCGGCGGTTTGGCAGTTTCGCCAACACCTCAAAGTTGTCAACGTGGATTGTGATAACGCCTGCCACGCCACAGGGCGCAGCAAGCAGCGCCCCTACGATGATGTTTTGTTGGGCAGTCGGCCGATTTATCGTGAGCTCGGCTAACGTCGGTCGGCGGATTCCGAAAGGGCCATTTGAACCACGGGGGACACCGGGGCCACGGGGAAAGCGAACGTCGGGATTCGCGATTCGTGGTCTCTGTTCTCACTGGTTCGGTCGATTCGGTCCGGCTTCGCTCCGTAGTGTTTGTACGCCGATACAACTGAATGATTGTAAGCCGATGGTGACATGCCCCCGGTATTTTAGGCCACCGCCTCTATCGGTTTAGAAGCAACTCGATAGTCACTTTGCCGCCGTCTATGTCTTCGACGGTCAATTTGTAGCCATACATCATCGCCACGCCAACGAGAGGGGTGGTATCGGCGGTATCTATTTCGATGCGCTGCCGTTGCCCGTCCCACTCCAGAGTTCCCGTATGCACGTCGAGCGAATGAACATTCCCATCGCCCAAAATGACCTGTTGGCGGCTATGGAAGGGAAGACGGAGCGCGGCTATGAAGGCAGGTGGCAATGTCAGAAAACCTGTGAACCCGTGTCAATGACCGCTCCAATGAACTGCTCCTGCCCGTTTGCTCCTGACACCTTCAACCGGATGACTGCTTCGCGATCTGCGTTGACAATGCCGGCAATCATTGCGCCTCTGGCAGACAACGCAAACCGATCCGATGAACAGCGAGATGCCCGATACGAATACACCAGATATGCGCGTCGGGGATACGCGCATACAGACGGTCCGAAGCGGTGAGGGTGTCTTCGGCAAGTTCGTATTCGCCCGTTTCGATGTCAATAGCGACAATCCTGCCTTTATTGCCCGTTTCGACGCGCGGGCGAATGTCGCGCTCATAGAGCGTTTAACCGCGTAGGGCGAACTCCTCCATGCTATAGCGGGGCTGACGTACTGGCATAATCATCTTTCCTGAGAAAATTGGAGCGCAACGGTTCACGCCTCACGTGATTATACACGGAACTATTTTGTAGCAGCCTAACGAACGAGCAATGTCAATCACGATTGGCCGTTCGGTAAGCGAATCAGATTCCCAGCTTCTCGAACGTGTAGGCCAGATTCTTGAGGTGGTATTGAACATCGAAGGCGTGGTCTAGATCCTGCATTGAAAGGCGCGCCCTGACCGTTTCGTCATCGCGAATCGCCTGCTGGAAGTTCTCGCCAGACCAGGCTTTGGATGCGTTGCGCTGCACGGTCGTGTAGGCATCTTCGCGCGACAGGCCGCTCGCGATGAGGGCCAGCATCACCTGCTCCGAACAGACCAGCCCGCCCATCTTCTCCAGGTTCTTGCGCATATTCTCCGGGTAGACAATGAGCCTGTCCAGAATGTCGGTGAATTTCCAGAGCATCCAGTCCACCAGCGTACATGAATCGGGGAGAATCACTCGCTCGACCGAGGAGTTTGCCAGGTCACGCTCGTGCCACGTCGTCACGCTCTCCAGCATGGGAATCAGGTTGCCGCGCACCACGCGCGCCAGGCCGGAGACGGTCTCGCTGTTCCACGGATTGCGCTTGTGCGGCATGGCCGACGAGCCCTTCTGGCCCTCCGCGAAATACTCCTGGACCTCCAGAATTTCGGTTCTCTGAAGGTTGCGAATCTCGGTCGCGAACCGCTCCAGCGAAGCCGCCAGAATTGCCAGCGCGCACATCAGCTGCGCATGACGGTCCCGAGAGATTATCTGCGTGGAGACGGGCGCGACCTCCAGTCCAAGTGACCGGCAGACATGCTCCTCCACCTTTGGGTCAATGTTCGCGTGCGTTCCCACCGCGCCCGATACTTTACCGACCGCAATCATCTTCCGCGCCTGCTGGAGCCGCTCCACGTTGTGATTCATCTCGTCCAGCCAGTTTGCCAGCTTGAATCCGAACGTGATCGGCTCGGCATGAATCCCGTGCGTGCGGCCGATCTGCACGGTGTCCCTGTGCTCGCGAGCGCGGCGGCGGATGACTTCGATAAGCTCCTCCGCGCGACGTAGAATTATGTCACACGAATCGCGCAGCAACAGCGAAAGCGAGGTGTCCACCACGTCGTACGAGGTGATTCCGTAGTGGACGAACCGCCCCTCCTCTCCCAGATGCTCCTGCACGTTCTTCACAAAGGCCATCACGTCGTGCCGGGTCTCCAGCTCCAGCTCCGCGATTCGCCCCAGGTCAAACTTCGCTCCGGCGCGAATCTTCTCCGTGGTTCCTTTTGGGATATAGCTGTAATGCTCCAGCCCTTCGCAGACGGCTATCTCCACGTCCAGCCAGCGCTGAGTCTTGTTATGCAGGTCCCAGAGGGCGCGCATCTCCGGGGTAGTGTATCTGTCAATCATATTGTGGTTCTCCCGAGTAATCGTACCCCAACAAGCCGTCGCCACAGCGAGCTTGAGGCGTCATAATAGTAGCAGCCCATAGACCCATTTAACGGAGGACTCCCATGCCCGACGCCATGCTGCAAAAGTTCGCGCGAACACTCGTTCGCTACTCCCTCGACCTTCATGAAGGCGACGTGCTGCTAGCCCGGACCACGACTCTGGCGGTACCCCTCATGCAGCAGGTCTACCGCGAGGCGCTCGAGGCGGGCGCGCGCGTGATTCCCCGCCTCTCATTCGACGGGCAGGAGGAGACCTTCCTTCGCGCCGCCTCGGATGCGCAGATCGCGTGGGTCTCGCCCATCGAGCGGGCGGAGATGGAGACCATTACCGCGCGGCTCACCATCTCCGCGCCGTTCAACACGCGGGGCGCCGGGGACGCGGCAAAGCAAGGCCGCCATGCCCGCGCGCAGTCGGAGCTGACGGCCCGGTTCCGGCAGCGCTCCGCCGAGGGAACGCTGAAGTGGACCGGGACCCTCTCCCCGACGCACGCGCTGGCGCAGGAGGCGGGCATGTCGCTGGCGGAGTACGAGGATTTCGTCTACAAGGCAATGTTTCTCGACCATGACGACCCGATCGCGGCGTGGAGGCAGTTTTCCGTCGATCAGCAGAAACATGTGGACCGGCTGGACAGCGTGAAAACCCTGCTAATCGTTGCCGAGGATACCAACCTCACCCTCAGCGTCGCGGGGCGCAAGTGGATGAACAGCGACGGCCACCGCAACTATCCCTCCGGCGAGGTGTTTACGGGACCGGTCGAGGAGAGCGCGAACGGCACGATTCGGTTCACGTTCCCGGCGGTGCGCGGCGGCCAGGAGGTCGAAGACGTACGCCTGCGATTTGCCGATGGCCGCGTTGTCGAGGCGACCGCCGCGCGTGGCCAGGACTACTTGAACGCGGTGCTCGACACGGACCCCGGCGCGCGTTATCTCGGCGAGGTTGCTATCGGAAACAACTACGGTATCCAGCGATTCACGAAGAACACCCTTTTCGATGAGAAGATTGGCGGCACGTGCCATTTGGCGGTCGGCTCGTCCTATCTTGAAACCGGCGGCACAAACGATTCGTCCGTGCACTGGGACATGGTTTGCGACCTGCGGCAGGGCGGCGAAATCTATGCCGACGGCGAAATTATTCATAGGGATGGGCAATGGGTGTGATGGGTCAATCAGTCAATTGGTCAATGGGTCAATTAGTCAATATGAAGGATGTTCATTTACCCGTTGACCAATTGACTGGATAAGGGAGTGGCATGAAAATATTTCGGCTATATATCGCGTTCGCCTGCGTCGCCACGGCGCAGATTTCCCACGCGGACGTCACGGCGGGCAAGATCGACGCCATCGTGAAGGAGGAAATGAGGAAGCGGCACGTGCCCGCCGCCTCAGTCGCGGTGCTCAAGGACGGCAAACCGCTTCTGGAGAGGGGATATGGCCTCGCAAACGTTGAGCTGAACGTGCCCGCCACAGCCGCGACGGTGTACGAGATCGGATCCGTCACGAAACAGTTCACCGCGACCGCGGTCATGATGCTCGTGGAAGAGGGAAAGATCGGCCTGGACGACCCGGCCAGCAAGTATTTGGAAGGGCTGCCGGACACCTGGAGAGGGATAACCATCCGTCACCTGCTGACGCATACCTCCGGAATCAAGAGCTACACCAGCCTGCCCTCTTTCATGCAGAACCTGCGTAAGGACTACAAGCCCGACGAGATTATAAAGCTCTCCTACGAGATTCCGCTGGAGTTCAAGCCGGGCGAGAAGTTCAATTACAACAACACCGGCTACTTCATGCTCGGAATGATCATCGAGAAGGTTGGCGGCAAGCCCTACGGCGACTTTCTGCGCGACCGAATCTTCAGCCCACTCGGCATGACCTCTACGCGGGTCAATAACTTCAAGGACGTCATGCCGAACCGCGCGTCAGGATACGAGTGGTCCGGCGCCGGGTTCAAGAACGCCGATTTTTTGAGTATGACCCAGCCGGGCGGCGCGGGCGTTCTTGTATCCACTGTCCTGGATATGGCGAAATGGGATGCAGCGCTCAACTCGGAGAAGCTGCTCAAGAGGACCGGCCTTCAGAAGATGTGGACCCCGTTCAAGCTCAATGACGGCTCTCTGTCCAACTACGGTTTCGGGTGGGAAATCAACAATTCGCCGGGCCATCGCGGGGTTTCGCACGGCGGCGGCATCCCCGGCTTTACCACGAAGATTCGCCGGATGCTTGATGACAGGCTTACGGTCATCGTCTTCACCAACTCCGGCAGTGGCAGGCCAGATGCCATTGCACAAAAGATCGCCGAGGTTTACGTTCCAGCCTTAAAGTCGCCTCCCGCCAAGCCGACGGCGGATAATGATCCAAGGCTCACCGCACGGCTGAGATCGCTTTTTACCGGGGTGTTGGATGGCAAGGCGGACCGGGAGGCGTTCTCGCCCCAGCTACAAAAGCTCCTCTTCGGCGCGGACAGCGATGGGCCGCGCAAGGAGATGAACGTAATGGGCGCGCTGAAGTCGTTCGAGCTTATCTCCCGTAAGAGCGACGACAAGAAACAGGCGCTGCTCTACAAGGCGGTGCTGGGCTCCACTGCCGTTGAGATCAGCTTCGCAATCGACGAACAGAACAAGATTGTTGGGCTGGGAATGCGTCCCGCGGATTAGGCTGCCGTGATATTCGTGATATTCTAAAGTTGAGGAGTGGGGAATGGAAAAGATTCGGCTGGTAATCGCGGAGGACGATCAACCCACTCGCGAGGCCCTGGCCCGGCTGCTCGGGCTGGAAGAGGACATTGAGATGGTGGGCGTAGCAGGGGATGGCGAGGACGCCCTTCGCCTGGTCCGCAAGATGATGCCCGACGTTTTGCTCACCGACATCAACATGCCTAAGATGAACGGCATACAGTTAACGCAGAAGGTGAAGCAGCAGACGCCTAACGTCGGAATCGTGATTCTGACCATCTACCACGACGACACGAACGTTTTTCAGGCGATAAAAGCCGGCGCGCTCGGATACGTGCTGAAGGACAGTCCACCGGAAGAGACGATTGCCGCCATTCGCGCCATCTCGCGCGGCGACAGCCTGCTGCACCCCTCTATCGCGGCGCGCGTCCTTGCCGAATTCAACCGTATCAACAGGCAGCGGCTGACCGACATGGAAGTATTCTCCGAGCTGACAGACCGCGAGATCGAGGTGCTCAAGGAGATTACGACCGGTAAGCGGAATCGGGAGATTGCTGAAACGCTCTTCATCTCCGAAAAAACGGTCAAGAATCACATCAGCAATATTCTATTCAAGCTGCAAGTCAATGATCGCACGGAGGCGGCGATGATGGCCGCGCGAGGCGGCCTCGTGCAGTAGCGTCACTCCTGGCAATTTGCAGCAAATTGGAAAGGGAACTCATGGGATTTGAGACGAGGGTAGACAGGCGCGCCGCGATTGCGGCGGGTGTCGGCGCGATACTCGCGGGTCCGTCGGTCGCGGCCGCTGGCATGCAGGGAGCAATCAACCCCGACGAGGGCGTGACTGCCCCGGAAGACCTCATGAAGGAGCATGGCGTGCTTAACCGCTGCCTGCTCATCTATGAAGAGGGGCTGCGGCGGCTGCATAGCAGGCAGGAGGTCCCGCCCGCGGTTTTCAACCACACCGCCGATCTGATTCGTAGATTCGTCGAGGAGTACCACGAAAAGAATGAGGAGAAGTACATCTTCCCGGTCTTCGAGAAGCACGGCAAGCTGGTCGACCTCGTGCAGACGCTCAAGACACAGCACAAGGCAGGACGAGTCGTGACCCACAAGATTCTCGACCTCTCTAAGCCGGACAGGTACAAAGACGCCGGCAACCGCGCAGCGCTCGCCGCCGCTTGCGAAAGCTTCATCCGCATGTACCGTCCCCACGAGTCCCGCGAGGACACCGTACTTTTCCCCGCCCTCCGCACGATTCTAACCGCGAAGCAGGTAGCCGCGCTGGGCGACCGGATGGAGCAGGACGAGCAGAAAGTATTGGGTCACGAAGGTTTCGAGCGAAGCGTGGATCAGGTCGCCGGTATCGAGAAGGCACTGGGAATCTACGACCTCAAGCAGTTCACGCCAAAAGCGTGAGGCTATTTCATGATGTCGCCGGTCAACGCAGCATGAATCGGAGCGAGCGTAATCCAGTATCGGCTACTGCGCGTGGAGCGGGCGGAGGTCGATGTCCTTCAGGTCCATTCGCAGGTACGTTGCCAGCAATCCCAGCTTAAAGTGGTTGACGGCGGTTGGCGCTCTCCTAACGTCTGCCCGGTACTCCGCCAACGGGGCTTCCCGCTTCTGCGGAATGGCTTGCAAATAGCCTACGTAGAGAGCCGGCTGATTGGGATCTTTCCGAATGGCCGCGGAGAACAGCTCCTCCGCTGCCTTCAAGTTGTTGCTCTTCAGCGATTCGCAAGCAGGAACCAGGTCGGCGTTTACGAACCAGTCTATCGGGACCGCCTCGTCGACAAATCCCCGGTCGTAGGCCAGGAACTTCGTCTTATGCGGCTGTTGAGCCTGCGCCAGGCTATAACCCGATGGTTGCAGCAACGCCAGCGTGATAATATACGAAAATAATCTTATCATGCCAGCCTTTCTTGATTGGATTATTGATTACTTGCGAGTTTGCGAGAAGCTTCCTCTTTAATCCGTTTCTCCCACTGGCCCATGTATTCCATTGCGCGTTGGTTCTCTGCCGACACGGGCGTAAACACGTATGATATTATGATGTTACCATCAACCATTTTTTGCACCGGCCTGCCAAGCATACCACCGTGATGCGCCCACATCGCATGCACCAATCTGCCAAGGACGCGGAGATCGGAACCTGAAAGTTGAGGTGTTCCAGGTTGCTCGCCGATCCAGTAATTGCTTTTCGCATGCAAATAGGTCTTGTATATGGCAGGCCTTGACATGCGTTCCAACATGTCTTCCTCGACTTGAATATGCGTAGGCTTGACGACAACCGGTTTACCACGAATTACTTTTGTCGTATATGTGCGGCGGCATTGGTCGTATGTTCTGTATAACAGAAAGCCGATCATTGGCGAATGAACCATCTTATAAGCTGCTTCCATGTGCTCTACAGCCTCATATTGGATAACGTCAGACTTGCGGAATCCCTCATCTGAGTGTAAGTTGAGCCAGTCCATGCGAACATACGTAGCAAGGAGACCCAGCTTGAAGTGGTTGACAGCGGTTGCCGCTCTTCTAGCATCTGCCCGGTACGGCGCCAACAGACCTTCCCGCTTCTGTGGAATTGCCTGCAAGTAGCCCACGTAGAGAGCCGGCTGATTGGGATCTTTCCGAATGGCCGCGGAGAACAGCTCCTCCGCGGCCTTCAGGTTGTTGCTCTTGAGCGCTTCGCAACCGGGAACCAGATCAATGCTTACGAACCAGTCTAATGGAAGGGCGTGTATTACGAATCCAGCCTCATATGGAGCGTTCCTGGGATGATTCGCTTGTCCCCTGACACCGCAATCCAAAAAGAGCGATAGGCAAGAGAGAAGCGGCCAAAGATGCTTTTTCATAGCGAGTCTCCCATCGTTTAGCTAGGTTCTACCCAAACATAGGTTGCAATTGCGGGCTTGCCATTCGGACCCTTGTGAGGAATATGGACATTCCAAGGAGTAGCTCCAGAGAAACCATGAAAATCGCAGCATGACTGATCTCCGCTGCGATCTTCGTAGCTTTTTGCCCAATAGAACGTTGCGGTATATCCTGCTGGCACCGTCTCCGTTATCGTCACAGTAACAGTTCCGCTGACCTGCTCACCAATGGTTACACCCTCCTTGGCTCCCAGCGTGGCCGTGACAACGTTTATCGGAATGGTCATACCCTGGGTGAGCTCGATAGTACCATTCACAGAATCGGTAGTTGTCGTGCTGAAGGAAATAGACCAGGTCATCGGATCTGTCCCGTTATTGGTCGTGCTATCGCCCTGATTCCAATCGTGATTGTCAAGAGGATCGTGAGACTGGACGAATGGCAGGGGATGCTGGTTACTGAACTCCCGATGCCAGTCCTCGCCGATTGGGTCGTGGAACTTTACCGAATAGGAGGCGTCCATCCTAACGTTGTAATACGAGTCGATAAGCTTGAGCGTAATGGCATCGTCCGAGGCGGTGGTGCCGTACTCGGCGGTAATATTTGGTATGTCGTCCGGCACGAACGTCCCGCTCAGGTAGCCCGAAGTCAGCGAGCCGCTCTGCATCTGCCAGGCAAAGCTGGACCCTGTCGACCAGTTGCCGTAGACCGTCTTGCCATAGGAGATACACGTCGTGCCTGTTGTCAGCGGAAACTGCGGATCGATAACAGGCTTTGCGACGTCGCCCTTAAGCGATCCGTCATGCGCCCGCTCATTGACAACGCGGACGATCTGCCGCCAGGGATAACTCTCCTCTACCCTGTAATAGGTCGGGTCCCGGTCCGAACCGACCTCCACTCCTCGAAGATCGGATTCCGCGGAGACGTATCCGCTCACGCCATAGTAGCTGTACCAATGCTCGGCCACAGCCACCGACAGACTGGCATGAATCGAGAAGGAGCGACTGAACTGATTTACCCCGGTGACCTCGATGAGATGCCCGCGCGCCGACGAACCCTGCAACCCATCGTTAGAGATCGAATCCGGGTCGCCGAATCCATCGTCCGCCGAATGAGAAGTTACCGATACTCCCTGGCCGCCGCTTGATGCCATCCAGGATGCTACTGGGCTGATAAGAAAGAAGGACCGCGCGGGAGGATTGGCTGCGAGGTGTCCCTGATAATCCACTCAGTTTCCCACGACCGTGTATGTGCCGCTCATGGTCGCCGTACCCGTCCCCGACCCACCCAGAGTCATGTGCCCGCCGGGTATGTTGCTGCCGCTTGTCGGCCAAACAATGTGAGTGCTCTGCGGCGGAGGATAGGGCCCGGACGGCGCCATCGTCATATCCGTAGTACCGCTCAGTTGAATCTGAATGTCCCAATGCGTACCCTGATAACCCTGGGCGAGGGCGGGGCGCGTAGCGCATACTAGCGCGAGCAACCCGGCGAGCAGCAGGACGATTGTGTTCCGCGTGCAAGACTGCATTCGGATCTGCATCAATTTTCTCCTATTGGGAGTGGGTCTTACTTGCCATGCGAATTAACTATCAACTTCGGTTGCGAGCAGCGGCATTAACCTCCCTCCTACCATGCATGCGTAGCGGCTTGCACTCGACCCATTCAGTCGAACACTACAGCCATTCAATTGAATGAGGAGACAGGTATTACCTGAATTAAGTTCCAAGTGACTTGTATCCGGTGATACTTGTCTAATAAGAGCGTGATTGTCAACATTGGAGTCGTTTTGAACGGCGTCTAAGGCGAGTGGGGTGGACGAAGGTCGATGTCCTTCAGGTCCATTGGCGGGGAATCTGGCTGCAGCGTGAATGTGGATTGATCGCTCGTAATTGAGAGCGGCTTCCCGCCCGCCGTCTCGACGCCTGGCAGCATTACGAGGATCGCGTATCGGCCAGGAATAAGGCGGTCGATAGTAAATCTCCCCTTCGAATCGGACGTGGCGGACGCGCCCACCCATGAGAGCCAGAATGGGCTCGTAAAGCCGGTTGCCGCGTCCGTCATGTTTTGCAGGTGCATGAGAGACTGCTCCGCCGCTAGCCCAACACGGGTCCGAGGCGCAGGCTTGCCGTTATACAGAATCCGCCCCGTCACTCGCCCCGTTGGATTGAGCGCCCGCTCCTCCGCCCGCAAAGATACCTGAGACGCCGGCATGCTCGCGCGGCGATAGCAGACCATCGCCTTGTCCCTCGCGCCAAATCGCCCGTATATGTCCCCCACAGTCACCCAGGCGCGACGGTCATCGTAATCGAACAGGCGGTCATCCGTCAGCCTGTCGATGGCCGCAATGAATTCAGGCGTGGCTGAGAAGGCATTGCCCTGGAGCATATTGAGGAGGTGGCTCAGATAGGCCATATCCGGCGCGCCGGTTAGATTTGCAAGGTAGAGGCTGAGCGCTTCAGGCACGCTCCATTGCAGCAGGGCGGCATCATGAAGCGTAGTGAAGGCTGGATAGGAGAGCGACGTGCGGTAGTCGCGGGCCTTCAGGTAGGCTTCGATCTGCCGCGCGGCACCGGGCCCGGCAGGCAGGCCAGTGACGCTCCTGCCGCTGAATCGGATCGGCTCAGCCCGATTCATATTGAGAAGATAGGCGGTTTGCGAAGAGACGGGAGGCGCGCTATCGCTGCGCACCTCGCGCAGGTGCAGCAGGTCGGCGAGCCGCGATTCCGCGGGCCGGCGCGATTGGGGAGCGTAATCGTACCGCTTTGCAAAATAGGAAGGCAGCCAGCCCCGTCCAAATAGGGCGGCGGCCAGCAGCGCCACCGAAGGCAGTAACGCGGCTCTTATCCGCCGCTGCGTAGACCATCCGGGAATGCCCAGAGCGGCGGCAAGCCCTCCGCCCGCGAATCCGAAGGTCAGGGCGAATCCTATCGTTATCAAGGCTATCGCCTGCCACTGTCCCGGCCCGACATAGCCGATGGACCTGTACATGTTGAATAGATCATCCGTCGAGAGCGACGGAGCGAGCCGAAGCATGAGCCACGCGATGGTTCCGAAGAGCGCTCCGCGCAGCAGGAGGGAGTTCCGCGCCGAGGGTTCGCGCGGCGGCTCGTAGCTGCCGCTCTCGAAGTCGCCAGCTATGCCGTCGCGGCTAAAGAGGACCCAGAAAGCCGCGCCCGAAATTGCGAGCCGGAGCCATAGCGAGAAACCGCTCTCGTGGAGCGCCCAGCCGAGAAGCTGCCAAAGAATGAAGGCGGGCACGAACGCCGCGATGGCGATCAGAAACGCTTTTGTGATCGGCTCGCTGTGCATGTACGTTTTCAGGAGGAGGCTGCGGTCCCAATCCACGCCCGTCGTCATGCGGAATGTGGGGTTTAGAATGCGGAACAGCCCGTAGAGAAACAGGCACGTGAAGAGGATGTAAAGGCCGAGCACGGCGGCGGAGGTGAGCGAGCCCAAGCTTCCGATCAGACTGTAGAGGCGTGGATTCCAAATAAGGCTGCGGGGGACCGGGATTCCTTCAGGGAGAATGGGCTGGACTAGCTGCTCGCTCTTCTCGTAGAACAGCCTCAGATAGGTCGCGGCAGCAAGCGGCTGCACCGCCATGAGAGCCGCAATGAGCGCAAACGCAACGCCCTCGACCACCGCCGAAGGCCTGGGAGCACGAATTGAGGAGGATGGGGGCGGAATCGCGGCCCCGCTGTCCGACTCCGTCTCATTCGAAGAGGACTGCTTCGCCCGATCTCCCGCCTCTGTCACTCGGATCCATCTCCCTTAATTGCGTTGATGGCGTTAGGTTCGTGGATTCCCATGATTACAGCCGCCGCTTCACTTCCGGCCGCCAGATCGCCGCATTCTGCGGAAATATCGATGAGGGCGTTCGCGCCGATCATGGAGCCCAAAATACCCGATCCCTGCGCGCCCGTAGGCGTCGCATGCCAGATTCCGGCATCTAGAACTGCGGTGGCCCGCACGAACTCCTGCCTGCCCGGCCTGTGCTCCACGCCCGAGGTCAGCTTCACCGGTATTCGCGGCTTAATCAGGTCTCTCCTGCCCGCCATCTTCCAGAGAGCCGGCCTCACGAACAACTCGAACGTCACCATTGTCGAGACCGGATTGCCCGGCAGCCCGAAGAAGAGAGTCTCGCCGCCTCGAAAAGAATATTGTCGAGGAATACGCCCGAACGCGACAGGCTTGCCCGGTTTCATCTTTACCCGCCATAGGTCGAGGCTGCCGATGCTCTCCAGCGCCGGCTTGACAAAGTCTCTATCTCCCACCGAAACGCCCCCGGATGTTATGATAGCGTCGGCGGGGAGGGAGCCGTCGAGGCCCGCGCAAGCGCGCAAAGTAGATTCCGTGGCGGCCATGTCGTCTCGAACGTGCTGCACGGAGTGGATGTCAGCGCCTGCTTCCGCCACGAGCGCCGCCAGCGTATAGCTGTTGCTGTCTCGAATCTGTCCGGGACCGGGCGTCAGGCCTGCATCGACCAGCTCATCCCCGGTGGACAACACGGCGACTCGCGGCCTGCGAACGCAGAGAGGAACAGCGGACCCCATCATCGCGAGCATGCCGATTTCGGCGGCTCCGATGCGCGTCCCGGCGCTCAATACCCGTGTGCCGGCACGAACCCCTTCGCCGCGATACCGAATGTGGTCCCCCGGCCGCGCAGGCTCCAGAATCGCCAAACCTCCGTCCGTTTCACGTGTATCCTCGCGCATGACCATGGCGTCAGCCCCGGCCGGCATCGGCGCGCCGGTCATTACCCTGGCGCACGCCCCCTCTGTGACGGCGACCGTGGGAACATCGCCGGCTGAGACAGTCTCTAATTCGCGAAGAACGACGGGAGATCGAGCGGAAGCGCCGGTCGTGTCCGATGCGAGGACCGCGAATCCGTCCACCGCCGAGTTATCGAATGGGGGGCTGTCGATGTCCGCGAAGATGTCTTCCGCAAGAACGAGGCCGCGCGCTTCAAGCAGCGGAACGCGGACGCACGGGAGCGTCTTCACCGCTTTAAGTATGGCGTCCAGAGCTTCTTCTACCGTGAGCATGCTTGATTCAATTTACTGCGAAGTACGGCGAGCGAGAGGTTAAAGGCAGCGGATGTGGCGCAGGCTGCCGTCGAACGTAAGATAGTAGATATCGCCGTCGGTGCCCTGCTCGACATCTGTGACGCTCGTGAACAGGGGGGCTAATCCCTCGGAAGGTCCGAAATCCAAGGCTGTTGCGGCGGAATTATCCGCGTTCACATTTAGCCGCACCATACTGTTCTGGATAAAATCCGCGAAGAAGTAGCTATTCTGATATTCGACAGGGTAGTTGGAGCCAGTGGCGAACGCGCCGCCCGTAATGGACGCGCCCGCTCCGTTATGATTATATGTGTAGAGCGGAGCAATGGAGCCGCCTGCGCTCCCCGGCCCTTCCACAAGCGGCCAGCCGTAGTTGCCGCCCGCCAGGCCGATGTTGACCTCTTCCCACGTATTCTGGCCTACATCGGCAATATACAGCGCTCCACTGCCCGGACGGAACGAGAATCGAAACGGATTCCGAAGACCGAAGCAATATATCTCGCCCCGCTTGCCGGCCTGGTTTGCGAACGGGTTGTCCGCCGGTATGGTACCATCACGGTTGACTCGCAGGATTTTGCCCGCCAGCGAGTTCAGGTCCTGCGCGTTGGCCGAGAATCCGGAGTCGCCAACCGAAGCGTAGAGCTTTCCATCTGGGCCAAATCGCAGGCAGCCTCCATTGTGGATTCCGGTCTCGGAAGGAATATTATCGATCACGATATTTTCGCTGCTCGATTGGAGAGAATCGCCGGCAGCCGTAAAGCGAGACACGCGATTCTTGGGCGTGGATGGCGCGTTGAGACTTGATGGGCCGGAGGTGTAGTAGAGGTAAACAAAGTTGTTCGACGCAAACTGTGGATCGAGTGCAACACCCACGAGTCCGCGCTCGTGGTCTGTGGTGACATCAAGCTGAAGCGCAAATGCCGGCGCCAGTCCGCCCGGCTTGACAACCCGAACTGTGCCCGCCTTCTCGCAAAGGAACATTCGGCCATCCGCCGCGAACGCCAGCGCTGTCGGGGATGACAGTCCTGCGACGACGGCGACGTCCTGGAAGTGCGAACCTATAACACCGGAGCCGCCGCTTCCACAGCCGGTGAGTGCGAGCAGAAGCGGCAGATACAGGATCGCACGGAGCTCGGTCATACTTTTGAAAATCCTTATGCCCCCTCGCGAATCAGGGCAAGAAGCTCGTCGCGCTTGGATTCCATGTCGTATTGCGACTTCGCTTCCAGGTTGAGGCGGACCACCGGATCGTTTGCGGAAGGCCGGACGTTGAAATGCCAGTCCGGATAAGAGACCGTGATTCCATCGAGGTAGTCGATATCACCGTCCGCGTATTTCTCGGCAATTCGTTTGACAACTGTAGCGGAATCCGTCACGGTCGAATTAATCTCGCCGCTCAGGTAGTAGTCACCGATGCCGGCGACCAGCTCCCCCATGGAAATGTTCCGGGTGGAGAGCATCTGGAGCATAGCAAGGAACGGGATATAACCGTTATCGGCATACCAGTGGTCGCGGAAGTAGTAGTGGCCGCTCACCTCGCCGCCGAACACCGCATTCTCACGGCGCATGGTCCGCTTGATGTACGAGTGGCCCACCCGCTCCATCACCGCCCTGCCGCCCAGTTTTTCTACCCAATCGCGAACGGCCCACGATGCGCGAATGTCGTAGACAATGCTCGCGCCGGGATCCTTCTCGAGGAAGTAGCGCGCCACCAGCGTCGTTACGAAATCGCCGGGGATGAAGCGGCCCTTTTCATCCAGAAAGAACACGCGGTCGGCATCGCCGTCCCAGGCGACCCCAAAGTCCGCGCCATCCACCGGCACGCGCGCAATCAGCTCGTGAATGTTCTCGGGTTCGAACGGATTGGCCTCGTGATTCGGAAAGCGGCCATCCGGCTCGAAGTACATTTTGTCGAGGCGAATCTGCGGCATGCGCTCGACCAGCCGCTCTGCCACCACTCCCCCCACACCGTTTCCCGCGTCGCCAATGATGTGAAACGGCTTCACTGCGTCCACGTCGATAAACTGCATAAGATGGTCGATGTATTCGGGCAGAAGGTCCTTGGCCGTCCGGGAACCGGCGCGCGGGCAGGGTGCGAAGTCGCCTGCGACAACTATATCCCGCAGATCCTCCATTCCCGATCCGGAGCCTACGACCTGAGCGCCCGCCCGCACGATCTTCATGCCGTTCAACTCTTTGGTGCAGTGCGACGCAGTGATCTGCACGGCAGGCAGATTGAACTTGCCCGAGGCGAAGTAGACCATGTCGGTGGACGTCAGCCCGAGGTCCAGCACATTAACGCCTTGCGACTGAAGTCCCGACGCAAGCGCATCTTTCCAAGCCGGCGACGAGAGCCGACTGTCGGCCCCGATAGCCACAGTTTCCGCGCCAAAGAGCTTCGCCATTCCGCGGCCAATCCGCTCGACTCCGTCCGGCTCCAGAGGCGCTTGATAGGCGTCGGCCTGTCCCACTTTTCCGAAATAGACACTCGATTCATCCACCAGGTCCGGCACCAGCGCGCGAATATCGTATGAACGGAATACTTTCGGATCGACCGTCATAACAGCTTCTCTCCCAGAGCGAGTTTCATAACCGGCGTAAATTCAGCGACTCATATGCATTATCGGGCGGGAAAGCCGCTATCCAGCATCCGGCATCTCCATGAAGCGAATACTCGGGTATTTCTCCTCGGCGTAGCGAAGGCTCCAGTCGCCCTCGAACAACGCGACAGGTCGGCCGTCGCGATCCTCCATCGCCTTGAGGGCGGAGAGTCGGAGCAGCGCATCGATCTCTTCAGGCGGTCCGGCCAGCCAGCGCGCGCAAGTATGGGGCAGCCGCTCCAGAATCGTGTCTACATTGTACTCGGCTTTAAGGCGGTAGGTGGAGACCTCGAACTGCAATTCTCCGACCACGGCAAGCACCGGTTCTCGCGCCTCATTGCGGCCATACAGTATTTGAATCGCGCCCTCCTGCGAAAGCTGGTCGAGCCCCTTCAGAAACGGCTTGCGCTTGGAAGGGTCCGGCAGCCGCAGCAGCCCGAACCGCTCCGGCGGAAAGCGGGGAATGGGGTCGAACTCCACGGCTTTCCCTTCGCACAGCGTATCTCCTATGGCGAAGATGCCCGGATTCGAGAGGCCCACGATGTCGCCCGCGTACGCCTCCTCAACCGAAGTGCGCTCCTGGGCGAAAAGCCGCATGGCGCGGGACAGCCGGACCTTCTTGCCGGTGCGCGGATGGTTCACGGTCATGTCGCGCTCGAAGCGGCCCGAGCAGACCCGCATAAACGCCACGCAGTCGCGATGCTGCGGGTCCATGTTCGCCTGAATCTTGAACACGAAGCCGGAGAAGGGTTCAGGAGCGAGGGATGAGGGATGAGGGATGAGGGATGAGTTATCCCCCATCTCGTCCCTCGTCCCTCGTCCCTCGTCGCCGCTGACTGGCGCGGGGGCGAGATTGACGAAGGAATCGAAGAAGAGCTGGACGCCGAAGTTGGTGCGCGCGCTGCCGAAATAGACCGGGGTCAATTCGCCCTTTATGAACCGCTCCTCGTCAAACTCCTCGCCCGCAGCGTCCAGCAGCTCGATCTCTTCACGAAATTGGCGATAGGTACGCTCGTCCGTCAGCGCTCGAAGCGCGGTGTCGTCGATGCCGGAGACGCGAACCGGCGCGCGATGCGTGCCGTGCTGGACGCGCTCAAACTGGTGCACCTCTTTCGTGATGCGGTCGTACACTCCGACAAAGGTCTCGCCCATCCCGAGCGGCCAGTTGACCGGGTAACCGGCAATCCCCAGCAGCTCCTCTATCTCGCCGAGCAGCTCCAGCGGCTCCCGCCCCGGTCGGTCCATCTTGTTGTAGAAGGTGAATATCGGCAGCTGGCGCTTGCGGCAGACAGTGAAGAGCTTGCGGGTCTGCGCCTCGACACCTTTGGCGGCGTCCATGAGCATGACGGCGCTGTCCGCGGCGGCCAGGGTGCGATATGTATCCTCGCTGAAGTCCTGGTGGCCCGGCGTGTCGAGAAGGTTGATGGTGTGGTCCAGGTACTCGAACTGGAGCACTGTGGAGGTGATGGAGATTCCGCGCTCTCGCTCCAGCTCCATCCAGTCAGAGGTAGCGGACCGCTGGTTCTTTTTGGCTTTCACCGCGCCCGCGAGATCGATGGCGTTGGCATAGAGAAGCAGCTTTTCCGTCAGGGTGGTCTTCCCGGCGTCCGGGTGAGAGATGATGGCAAAGGTGCGGCGGCGCAGCGCCTCCTGCCTGATGCGATCCGGAGTGACAAGCGTCGAAGTCATGCGAAATTCATATTTCTGCGGCGATGCCGCTATGGTTTCAATATAATAGTGTAAATTGGTCTCTATTATTATATCGCATGAGCCATTTGGGCCGAGGATGATTTAGCTATTATAAACATGATGAACAGGATAACTCCTGATCTGATTAGCCCGTTGTTATGCTCATAACGTTCATAATGGCTAATCCTTCTGATAAAATAGGGAGCAGGCGTTTGCCCGCTCCCCATTAACATCCTCTGCTTATCTGTGGCTTTGTCAGGCTTTCGCGGGGACCTCAAATCCTTTGCGGTAGTCGCGGGTAAGCATCTGGTTCGCCTTCTTGTTGCCGACGAAGCTCTCCTTCGCCGGGTCGAGAGTCAGGCGGTGCCCAAGGCGGTACTTGCCCTCCTTGACGTCGACTCCGCTCGCGGCGAGATGCTCCTCGAAGCGGCCAAAGGTCTCATAGGCTTCCTTGTCGTCCCCGAATGCCTTCGTCTTGGCGTTGAACGGAACCTCGTCGCCGAGAAGATAAGAGATGTTCCCCAGGTGGCAGAGAGCGCTTGAGACGTGACCATCCTCGATGTCGGCGAACTGCTCCTCGCGCTTGCGGCTGCGGACCGCCTGGATGAAGTTGCGGAAATGATCGCCGCCGCCCTTGAAGTCGGCGATCTTGTTGCCGTCGTTGTCGTAGACGGTTGCGTCGCTATAGCTCGGCATGACCATTACGCCCTTTTCGCCATAGAAGATATTGCCGACTGCCGCGCCCATTCCACCCTTCACCGGCGTAAGCTTATCCGTCTCCAGGCCGCGCACCTCGAAGATAAGCTGCTGGTCGCCATAGTCATGGATCGCGACCATCGTGTTGGGGGTCTCGCCGTCATCAATATATCCGAATCTGCCGCCGAGGCCGACCACGTGGGTGGGTAGGCCCTTCTGGCCCAGCCCCCAGCGCGCCTTGTCCATTTCGTGGATGCCCTGGTTGCCGATGTCGCCGTTGCCGTAATCCCAGAACCAGTGCCAGTCGTAGTGTACGGTTCCGCTCGATGTATTGCGGTGAGGAGCCTTGAGCGGAGCGGGGCCGGTCCAGAGATCATAGTCCATTGTCGATGGCGGCTGCTGCGGGCCGTCCACCTTTCCAATACTCTTGCGGCGCTTGTAGCAGAGTCCCCGTGCAACGCTGACCTTGCCAAGCTTGCCGTCGTGCAAATAGGCCATCGCTTCCTGGAGGCCGCGGCTGGCGCGGCTCTGCGTGCCGGCCTGGCAAATCTTGTTCAGCTTGCGAGAGACCTCTACGATTCTGCGCCCCTCGCTCACGTTATGGCTGACAGGCTTCTCGCAATATACATCCTTGCCGTTCTGCATGGCCCATATGGCCGCGAGAGAGTGCCAGTGATTGGGGGTTGCGATGGAGACCGCGTCGATATTCTTGTCTTCCAGCAGCTTGCGGATGTCCACAACCGTCTGCGGCGCGCGCTTGCCGGCCTTGTCCGCCGCCTTGAGAGCCTTGCCAAAGGTTGCCGAGTCAGGGTCACAGATGGCCACGAGCTCAACATCATCCATGCTGAGATAGGCGTCCACATGGCTCATGCCGCGTCCGTTAATACCTATGCAGGCGACGCGAATTTTTTCGTTGGGGCTGACGTACCGGCTTCGAGCGGGGTTGGACGCCAGGGCGGAGCCGGGAACCGCGGACGCGGCGAGAAGAGCAACGGAGTCTTCGAGAAAGCGTCGTCGGGAGATCGTATTCATCAATGCCTCCTTTGAGCGGGCGGAAGCCGTCGGCGGCCCCGGCTCAGAAACAGTCAAACTCGTTTCGTACGAATACAACGGAGCAAATGCCGGCGTATGTTTCACCGGTTCCGCACGAAAATCCTTTTCTACCTTTTCTACCTTTTCTACCATATATACTTCTTCTACGCAATCTGAGAATTTTATGCCGGCCCCGCAAGACGGTGCGAGGAGCGCGATATGCTAAAGTCGTTCCTGGAATTGACTCTATTTACTTCCTTGAACAGATTGTCGCAAGGTTTGACTTCTCGCGCATACGCGACTATAATGAAACCATCAAACGCTGGAATCCGTAAATATACTGTGTATCAGATGTGTTTAACAAGTATCATTTCAACTGGACAAACTATTTGAGCTTCTGTTCCGCCGCGAGTGGGCAGCGGGTACGGAAGCTCGGTTTACGTACTATCTTTCGCAAGAGCGCGGCGACTATACATTCGCAGCATAACACAATATCGACATGAATTAGAATCGGACGCAGTTGAGAGCGGAACCGCCGTCGCCGCGCTGAGAGTCGGCACGGAGCGATACCGCGTTCTCTAAAAGGAGAGAAACCTCGTGACCTTTTTTCTGTATCAAATGGGCGCTTTCTTAGTGTGGTTTTTATATGGAAGCTTCTTCGAGTGGGTCTTCCACAAATATCTGTTCCACAGCCCGAAGATCATTCGAGCCACCTACGAGGCTCACGGGGTGACGCACCACAACCTGTATAACTTCGCGGACAGCTACGATATGCCCAGCCCGGAAGATCCCGGCGGGCATCACATAAAAATGGACTGGTTCGCCCTTCCGCTGTTCCTCGCGGTCCATTTTCCGCTCATTTGGGCAGTGCAGTGGCTAACCGGCATCCCCATGCTCTGGGGCGGGCTTGCGGCCATCGCCGCCTACTACTTGGTGTATGAGACGGTCCATTTCTTCATGCACGTGCCGCGCAGTCGCCGCCTGGAGCAGACGCGCTGGTTCAAGTTCGTGAACGATCACCATCGCATTCACCACAAGAACCACAACGTCAACCTGAACGTGTTCTTCCCGCTGGCCGACTTCGTGCTGCGCACCAAGAGGACCTATAAGTCCCACGTGAAGGCTTCCCCGCCGCAGGAGCTGGTCCGCGCGCCGAAGACCATGTCTCCCGTGGAGACCGTCGCCAAGCGCCGCCGAACACAGGAGTAGCCTGACTGCGACCGGTCGTTTACCGGCAGCCGATACCCAGGCTTCAGACAACTGACATTATGAGCCGCTGCGAATTCGCAGCGGCTTGTTTTGATTCCAGGAGCCTGATTCTGCCTGAGGCATCTGAGGCAGTTCGCCGGGAATGGCACTGTCGCCGGGCGACGCCACAGTATTGATCAGCATTTCTACGAGTTTTATCTTTGACCCCGACATGGCAGCCACCATATTGCAGGAATTGTAATCCGAATAACCAATTTAGACATAACCCAAATCGATCCATGGATTGAAACCCCCAAGGTCGAGACAGTTGATGCAATGTCGGCCTGCCCCGACTCCGAGGGAAGTTATAAATTCACAAGTCCTGAGCGGTTTGGATATGCAACTAAACCCAACTCCCTGGAAGCTTATCAAGGAAATCCCATGAACCTAAAGACTCGTCTCACCGCACTAATCGCCGTTGCGGCGCTGTGTTTCTGTACCGTATCTTCCGCGCAAACCCTCTATGTAACGACCGATCAGGACATCAGCAGCAGCTACGATTGGGTCTACGTGGGAAAGGACAGCACGCTCACGCAGAACTACAACCCCATTGTCAACGTGCTCGACGGAACAATCTTCAACACCCTCTTCCTATTTAACGCGAGCAAGACGACGATACTTGATGGAACCTCGAATACTATTCTCTTGACGGAGACGAGCCGAGTTACGATCAAGGGTCCTGGCGTCGTGACCGGAACGGTAGACGGGCGAGGATCGAGTCTCGTGGATATCAAGGATGGGACATCCAACACGATTATTATTGGAGAGACGGCCTCCGGAAGCATAAGAGGGGGCGCGAATACCGGATTGGTCAAAGTCCGAGGTAATGGATTACTGGACATTGCCGACGGCACGTCGAACACGATTCAGATTGGGGAGAATGGCCGCGCGAATCTCCGCGGCGGCCAGCATGTAACGGTCGATGCCTCCGGCAACAGCCTCTCAGACATTACCGACGGAACGTCCAACACGCTAATCGTCGGCGAAGATTCGCGCGTAAACGTACGTGGCGGGATCATCACGGGAGACGTTACAGTGAGGGGGCACGGCCTGGCGGACATTACCGACGGAACTTCCAATACCATCGTCATTGGAGAGACGGGATCGGTTAACCTGCGCGGAGGCTTCTTGACTGGAAATGCAATCTACTCGATTGGCAACGGTGCGCTGAACCTTTATGCGTCGTCCTACGCGCTCAACAACCCTACCCTCGGCACGTTCGGAATCTACAGCGGTACCTATTGGGACCTCTTCGCCGACTTCAGCGGCCGCCCGTTCAATGCGCGATACTTCGCCGCGTCGTCGGATACGAGCAGAAACATCTACAATCCGCAATTCAGCTTCACCGCCGTCCCCGAACCCGGAGCCGCCGGCCTTCTCGCCGCCCTCATCATGCCAGCTTGTTGCTTCGGTCGGCTGCGCCGCCGAAGTTAGAATCCCTGGCCATAGCGTGACCGTTAGTCGCTGGAAACGACGGGAGGACCGCCAGGGAAACGATTCAGGAACCGAGGCAATTCGCGATTCGGGCGGTTCAATTTATCCCAACGCAGTGTTTTACAGCGAACGACGAACCAGATACCCGGATGAAAGATCAGCCGATGTTCGATCCTGCCGTCATCCAGCATATCCACCTCGTGGCGATAGAGGTCCGATTTGTATCTGCTATACTTCGTCGTGTGAGCTAATCGCGCCAACGTGCATTCGTCGCCGTGCGATATTTCAGCGTCTTCGTACGTCAGGATGAGGTCGTAATAACCCATCTGCAAGTCGCCGCATCTCAGCGTGAGTACGAGGACCCGCTTATCTCTGTCGTGCTTGACTCTGACAATCAGGCCATCGTCAACACCGGGCAGCCTGGCGAGCGCCAACACTTCCGTTGGAAGAATGCCTTGCATCGATTCCACAAAGCGCCAGTATTCCTCGGACGCGTTCTTCAGAATGCTGTAGTCTTCAAAGCTGTCGTACCATGAGTTGTAGCTGTCAACCGTAAAGAACTTCATCTGTAAGCACCCGTCCTAAAATTCACGGACGTTATCCGTTTGAGCATGTCATGGGGGTTGAAGTTGGCTCGGCAGTCTTCTATCGCACGCCTTGAAGACACCAACTACCTCGGCCACACCATCTCCATGCTAACCCGAATCGTCGCCGCTCTCGGCAAACGCCTCGAAGTCCGCTTCGTCGTCTGAGGTATCACAGATTCCTAAGCCGCTTAACAGCTGGGCGGGTCAAATGGCGTCAACCGAGGAATCCAACACCTCACGGCCCTCCGGTACTTGTCAAACCTGTTGCCAAACCGCTCAAGTAGATCGCGCTCCTCCCAGGGCCGCAGCACGGAATGCCATGCCACCGCTCCCGCAAGCGCATAGGAAATCACCAGAACCGAGCCAAGATACACTCCCACAGAAATTCCCTGGAGGATCGCCATCGCGGACATGGGATTGCGGAGAAATCGATAGGGACCCGTGATAACCAGCCGACGCGTACACGCAAGCGGCATTGGCGTGCCGTCGCCGTGCGTTACCAGCACATAGCCGCTCCAAAATCCCACAAGCGCCGCCGTCCAGAAAACAGCAGTCGCAATCGCACCCCACGCTCCAGGATCAAAGCGCGACCACGTGAGATGCAGGCGTTCCTCCGCGAAATCGATACAGGAAGGAATGGCAAACAAAAACACCGCCCAGAGTACAGCCGTATGTCCAAGCGACTTCAGTAGATTTGCGCCCAAAGATGCCGGACGGGCAACGCGCGACCGGATGGCAAACGTCCTCTTCATGCAGTGAGGCCCACGTAGCTGGAAAGTGTCCGCGTGCCAAACGCCGGGGCGACAAAATCGTGCGACAGCACGCCCGCTATGAAATGCAATAGCTCCGATACGCGTCGATTCGCCGGACCCAGCGCCAGCGCCGCCGCGCTCAGCGTTACCACGGGTACACGGTGAACGCGCTTGCGGACCAGTTCGCGTCGCGACATAATCTCTGCAATCTCCCGACGGGTCAATATCTCGGGGCCTCCGACTTGAAACTCTCCCGATGCTTCCCCGCAAATCAAGTCCGCACAGTATGACGCCAGGTCAGCCTCATGGATCGGATTCGTGCGAGCCGCTCCTCCACGCGCTTCCGGCAGAAGTCCCCAACACGATTCGCTCATTATCTGTACCAGCGAGGAAAAGAAACCGGTCGGCCGCACAACGATATACGTCAATTCCGAATCCCGCAGCCAATCGACAACGGTTTCGTGCGCTCGGACGAAGCCGTTGCTTCCCATCCGCCCATCTGTAAACACCGATAGGTACAGGAAATGCCGCGCTCCCTCCGAGCAGGCGGCATCTATCAGCTTTCGATTCAGCGGCGTGTCCACGTGGCAGAAGGAATCCGTTCCAAATCGGATGGAGGGGATCACGCTCGCTCCCATGCACGAGACGACGGTATCGATTCCCGCGCATGCCTGATTAAGCCCGTCATCGAAAGGTCGGGCCGGGTTCCCCAGCGCGACCAGTTCGTCTGCCGGTGAGGCAAAACGCCGCAGACGCGCCTCGTCGCGTCCAAGCGCCCGCACGAAATGGCCCCGCTCCTTCAGTTCGCGTACAACTTCGCGCCCAGACCTCCCTGTTGCGCCAGCTACCAGAATCCGCGCTGAAGCCATGCCCTGCCGCTCCTTAATAGACCTGCATGTGTACCGCTTCAGGAGCAGTGCGGTCCAGCCGCTCAGCAAGAGCTGCAAGATGACAGGTCGGCACCTTCGGGAACAGGTGGTGCTCAACGTGGTAGAACATATCGAACGCGATGACGCTTTTCAATCGGTTCCGCAGCGTCCGAGCGATCGGCGTCCGGCCGTCGCAGCCATGGTGCACCGTCCACACCGCGAAGAACGCAGTCAAACACTGTCCCACGCCAATCGCCGCCAGGTGGTATCGCAGGCATCCAATGTCGAGCGCGAAGTAGACAGCCCAAATCGATCCAATTATAGCGGTACGCTCCGCCCAAATCCAAATTCGGTGTCGTCGCCCCGCCAGTCTGAAACCGGCACAATGCAGTTTTATGGGAAACAAAGGCCCGAACAAAATCGCCGCCGCGGCCGGCATCCGCGCGCTCTCCGCCTCGACATCCTCGTCATCCATGCAGTGGCGGTGATGATGGAGATGTGTCACCTGTATCGCATGCATCGAGCTCAACATCAACACGCTGAGAACGAACATCACCAGTTCGGTACTACCCCGGGAGACTCCCAGCGCATAATGATGAGCGTTATGCACCTGCCTAAGCCCCGTCAGGAAAAACACAAATGAGAGCGGTAATGCCAGCCAGTACATTCCGATATATGCCGCGCTCACCGAGCCGATTAGCCACGGCGCCGAAAGCAGCAGTTCGACGTTGACCTCCGCACGTGACACCGCAACCAGGTCGTGCCACTCAAGTTCGCGAAGACGCGGATCCCGAAGCAATTCCTGCATGTTTCCCCTTCCGAATTGTGGAGTATATACTGGCCTCGCCATCTCCGACCGCATCCGTGATAGGCCGCACAGGTGCCATTCTCGCGTTGTACCGCCGTATCCTTCCACGCCCGACTAAATTGTTCTACATTTATAGGAATAGACCATAGCGCAGGATTCTTCCAGTTGCCTGAGCCTCCGTCGGGATTACTGTGCAGGCGATGGTAGTAGGGGCGAACAAATCGCAGCGGAACTGTTGATCGCTCTACCTAATTATTGTCGCGATTTATCCGCCCCTACGAAACGAATGCGCCTCTGCTTCCTAACAGCAATGCCGCTAACGGCACGATTCCATGCCCAAGCTCCCCTCTCCGTTCAGGGGAGGGGCCGCCGTTCCCAACGACCCAACGACCTAACGACCCAACGACCCAACTCTCCGTCGTCCGTCTACCTTGACTCCTGTGCGCCCACCGACTACAATGAGAGGAGCAAACACAACATATAGAGCGTTGTTGTACAGACTGACGCTATATATCCGCATTACGGAGCAAGACACGCGCCATGGCCGGTACAGAATTCGTTCATCTGCACACCCACAGTGAGTATTCTTTGCTCGACGGAGCCGCTCGCCTGGATAAGCTCGTCCGGCGGGCTGTCGACCTGGAGATGAGCGCCCTCGCCCTTACCGACCACGGCGTAATGTACGGGGCGCTCGACTTCTACTCCAAGTGCAAGAGCGCTGGAATCAAGCCCATCGTTGGCGTCGAAGCCTATGTCGCGCCCGGCAGCCACAAGGACAAGACCCACCGGGCCGACAAGAACGACAGGAACGGTGAAAAGAACGCCTACCACCTGCTCCTCCTCGCCAAAAACGAGGTCGGCTATAAGAACCTCCTCAAGCTGACCACCGCCGCCGCCATCGACGGATACTACTACAAGCCCCGCATCGACCACGCGCTGCTGGAAAAGTGGCATGAGGGGATTGTCGCGACCAGCGCCTGCCTCGGCGGCGAGGTCTGCCAGGCCCTGATTCAGAACGATTACAAAAGGGCTTCCTCCATCGCCGCCTGGTATCGCGATCTGTTGGGCCGCGACAACTATTTCATCGAGATTCAGGACCACACGCTCCCCGAGCAGCGCGCCTGCAACGAGCAGCTCATCAAGCTTGCCCGCGAATTGAATCTCGACGTCATCTGCACCAACGACGTTCACTATCTGACCGATCAGGACGCCTACGCCCACGACGTTCTGCTCTGCATTGGGACCGGCGCGACTGTCCATGAGCAGAACCGCCTCCGCTATAACAGCGAAGAGTTCTACTTGAAGTCCGGCGACCAGATGGCCGGCATTTTCCGCGAGCTCCCTCACACGCTCGAAAACACGCTCCGAATCGCGGACATGTGTGACCTGAATCTGGAGTTTGGGCGCGCGCCCATGCCTTCGCCCACCCTCCCTGAGGGGCACACCGCCCAATCCTATCTGCGCGAGCTGGCCTACGAAGGCGTGGCGCGCAAAGTGGGCAGTCTCTCCGACGAATATCGCGTGCGATTGGAGTACGAGCTCGGCATCGTCGAGCAGACCGGCTTCGCGCAGTATTTCCTCATTGTCCGCGACTTTGCGCAGTTCGCCCGCGAGAAAGGTATCTTCTTCGGCGTGCGCGGCTCCGCGGCCGGCTCGCTCACTTCGTTCGGCGCGGATATTACGGATATCGACCCGGTCGATTGGGAGCTTACTTTCGAGCGGTTCCTCAACCCCGAGCGCATCCAAATGCCCGATATCGACATGGACTTCGAGGATGCCCGTCGGGGTGAGGTCATCGACTATGTGACCGAAAAGTATGGCCGGGACCACGTCGCGCAGATCGTCACCTTTGGGACCCTCGCCGCCCGCGCAGCCATCAAAGATTCGGGCCGCGCCCTCGCTATGCCAATTCCGGATGTCGCTCGAATCGTCAACATGATTCCCACGATGCCGCTCCACGTCACGATTCAGCAGGCGCTCGACACCAATCCCGAGTTGAAGCAGATCTACGTTCGCGAACCGGACGTGAAGAATCTGATGGACACAGCGATGCGCCTGGAAGGCCTGTCGCGCCACGCAAGCGTCCACGCCGCAGGCGTAGTCATCTCGCACGATCCACTGGTCGAGTACACGCCGCTCCAAAAATCGCAGGACGGCGGTTACGTAACGCAGTATTCCGCTAACAATCTGGAACAGCTCGGCCTGCTGAAGATGGACTTCCTCGGCCTGATCAACCTCTCGATTCTGGGCAAATCGGTCGAGAACATCAAGAAATCCACCGGGCGCACCGTCGACGTGCAGAAGCTGCCGCTGGACGACGCCAAGACCTTCGAGCTGCTCGGGCGGGGTCAGACCACCGGCATCTTCCAGTTGGAATCGGAAGGAATGCGCCGCTACGTGCAGGAATTGAAGCCGACCACCGTCCGCGATCTCGCCGCCATGGTCGCCCTCTACCGCCCCGGACCCATGGCGCACATCCCCACCTATATTCGCGCCAAGCACGGTATGGAGAAGATTAATTATCCTCACCCCTGGCTCAAAGAGGTCCTGGAGGAGACGTACGGCGTCATCGTATACCAGGACCAGGTGATGCGAATCGCGCAGGTTATTGCCGGTTACACGCTGGGCAAGGCCGACCTCCTCCGCCGCGCTATGGGTAAGAAAAAGAAGGAGGAGATGGCGAAGGAGCGGGTCAACTTCATCGCCGGCGCGGGCGAGAAGGGGGTCGACGCCAAGAAGGCCGGGCAGATATTCGACCTCGTGGAGCCGTTCGCGGGCTACGCCTTCAACAAGGCCCACGCGGTCTGCTACGCGATCGTTGCGTACCAGACCGCTTATCTCAAGGCGAACTACCCGGTCGAGTACATGGCCGCGCTGCTGGCCTGCTACGTGGACAAGCCCGACAAGATGGCCTCCTGCAAAGAGGAGTGCCGCCAGATGGGCATCCCCGTCCTCCCGCCTGACGTCAACCTGTCCGAAGTTGAATTTACGGCAGAGCACAGGGACGAGGGACGAGGGATGAGGGAAGAGAACGGCCCAGGCGACTCATCCCTCATCCCTCATCCCTCATCTCTGAAGTGCGGTTCTATTCGGTATGGCCTGGGCGGCGTCAAGAATGCGGGCCGCGCGGCGGTGGACGTGATTCTCGCGGCGCGCGATGATAAAGCGTCAGGCGGTCCGTTTACCTCGCTCACCGACTTCTGCTGCAGGACGTCCGAGCACGGAAACGTGAGTCGCTCGACCATCGAGGCGCTGATTCAGTGCGGCGCGTTCGACTGCGTCCATCCCAATCGCCGCGCGCTCGTAGAAACGCTGGACGCTTGCTGCCAGCTCGCCAGCATGGCGCAGCGGGACCGCGAATCGGGGCAGGGCGATCTCTTTGGCAGTGACGGAGACGATGGAGACCATGGAGACGATGGAGCGATCCCGCAACCGCACGTCGTTACGCCCCCACATGTTCGAGACTACCAGCTTGCGGAGAGACTGAAGTTCGAGAAGGACCTGCTGGGACTCTACATCTCGGACCATCCGCTGCGTCAGTACCGGGCGCAGATCGAGAAGAATGCGCCACACAAGGTGGAAGACCTTCAGGAGATGGGCGAACGCGAGTCGGTCAAAATCGGCGGGCTTATCACGACTGTAAAGCCCTTTCGCTCCAAAAAGAGCAACGAGCCGATGGCCTTTTTCACGTTGGAGGACCTTACCGGCAAGAGCGTTGCGGTCACTGTCTTCCCCTCGGTCTTCCGCGAGTTCGGCGCGGCGGTGGAGCAGGATAAGATAATCGTGATGAAGGGCCGCATTTCGGTCCGGGAACGGGTGCGCGACGACGAGGAGGGCGGCAAGAACATAGAGCTGCTTGCCGAAGAGATTCGGCTTCTTGGAAACGGGGTCACCGGCGAGGCCAACACAGGACCGCGCGCCATCCACATCCGCCTCGACAACACCAAGCGCGAGCGTATCAATCTTCTGAAAGAGGCGCTCGAATCGCACCGGGGAAGCGCGGCCGTCTACCTGCACGTTCGCACGGGACACGCGGTCCGCAAGGTCGAATCGCGCCGCCTCACGGTCGATCTCAGCAACGGCCTCGCCCGCGTCGTCGAAGATTTGGTGGGCCGCCAGGAGGTGTGGGTGGAGTAGTCTGAATCGTGGTAAGATAGCATTGATAGGAGGTGACAAATTGGACGACTCGACATCGCGCTCTCGTTTTCAAGATGTGCTTGAATCGGTCGATTCATTGCCACTCGACGATCAAGAAGCTATTATTGAAGTCGTGCAGAAGCGCGTCATGGAGCAAAAGCGTGCGGATTTGATTCGACGGGTGGAGGAAGCGCGTGCATCCTTTGCCTCCGGCGACACGTGGCGAGGCAGTGCAAACGATCTCATAGCCATGCTCGACGAATGAGAGCGCTCGTGTTGAGCGTTGCTGCTGTTAGGGAGCTCAGGCAGTTTCGCCGCCGCCACAGCGACCTAAACGAGCGCCTCGACCGCGTCTTAATGCAAATGACCGAGGATATCTTCCAACCCTCGCTTAAGACCCACAAACTCCAGGGTGATATGGGAGATTTGTGGGCCTGTTCGCTTAATTACGACTACCGCCTGATATTCGAGTTTCAAGCAAATGCAGACGCGGGCACTGAAGATATCCATCTGCCGGCCCTAGGCGCCCACGACGAAGTCTTCTGAATTTGTCTCGACAGCACCAAGCGCGTGTGAATCGACCTCCGCAAGCTTGAATCGCGCCGCCTCACGGTCGATCCAAGCAACGGCCTCGACCGCCTTGTCGAAGATATTGTGGGCCGCCAGGAGGTCTGGGTGGAGTAGGCTCCCTGAGTTGCGCACGGGATAAATCCCTGCGCTGGGTGGCGGCTTCGCCGCCGAGTGTCCGCCTACGCGGACACGTATGGAGCGTTATGTTCCCGCACCGGCACAGGCGAGAAACAGGGGCGCCTGGAGTCGGTGCGGGAATTGTGGGTGGAGTAGCCTGAATCGTAGTAAGATACGTGCGGAGAGATATGCTGATGCATGAATCGACAACCAAATCGCGGTTTCAGGAAGTCCTGGACGTAGTCGAGAGTCTGCCTCCGGCCGATCAGGCGATGTTGATTGATGTCGTCAATAAGCGTCTCAGCCAAATGCGGCGAGCAGAACTTATCGAGCAGGTTCGAGAAGCGCGAGAGTCGTTCGCCGCAGGAAATATTACTTGGGGCAGTGCAGCGGACTTCATGGCAGCGCTGGACGAGTGAGAACTCTCGGTTGGAGTTCGGCGGCAACTCGAGAATTCCGCCAGTTTTTGCGCCGCCATTCGGACATGCGCGTACGCTTGGAGAGAACCCTTCTGCAGCTCGTTGATGACCCGTTCCATCCATCACTGAGAGCCCACAGTCTCAAAGGCGAATGGGAGGGGACGTGGGCGTGTTCCCTCACCTATCAGTACCGAATCC
>JBBROJ010000052.1:0-31332 GCA_038229495.1 Chthonomonadales bacterium | reverse complement strand
CCGCGGCAACGGAAAAAACAGCAAGTTGAGAGTGCCAATATTAGCATCGGGGAGACCAGGCCCCCTTAAGTTAGCGCATATGCCCCCCGGCCCCCTCCCGAAACGGGAGGGGGAGCAAAACTGAGGGCGAGTGCGATTTACGGGGGGTACAGGCGATGCGATAATTGTTTCGTGTCACCTTAGCGTCCGGGCTTTGTGGTAAGAGTACCCCGTTCTTATGTCGCGGACGCGTCCGCGAGACGGGCGTCCAGCTTGAGGGTCTGGCTGCCGCGACGAACCTGAATCGTCACCGTGTCACCGGCGGAATGTCCGCGAAGCTGGCGGCGCACGTCGCCGGAGCTGCTGATAACGGCATCGCCTATTTGAGTCACGACGTCGCCCTCCTGAAGACCGGCCTGCGCGGCGGGAGACCCCTCCTGCACGTCCGCAACCACTGCGCCCTGGCTCACTGGCAGGTTGAAGCGTTGCGCAATCTCGGGAGTGACATCGCCGATATGGACGCCGAGCATGACGTGCTTTACGCGGCCCGTCGCCAGTATCTGATCGGAGATAGAGCGCACCGTGTTGATTGGAACGGCGAATCCGAGGCCGCTTGCGCCCGAGGCTCGAACCACCAGGGTGTTGATTCCAATGACCTGACCGCTCGAATCGAGCAGCGGCCCGCCGGAGTTTCCGGGGTTTATGGACGCATCCGTTTGAATGAGGCCGTCCATATCCGAGCCGCCAACCGTACGGTTGACCGCCGATACGACGCCCCGCGTAACGGTCCGCTCGAAACCGAGCGGGTTGCCGATAGCGATGGCGGACTGGCCCACCTCCAGACGATCCGAATCGGACATTGCCGCGACGGGGTAGCCGCTACCGTCAATCTTTACAACTGCCACGTCCCCGCTCGGATCCCTGCCGAGCACATTTCCGGTGACGCGCTTGCCGTTTGCCAGCTTCACCTGGACCTGGGATTCATTGCCGACTACGTGCGCGTTCGTCACGATAACGCCATCGGCCCGGATGATAACCCCCGAACCCATCCCTCCCTGGCGGCTGACGCTCACAACCGTAGGCGAAACGTCGTGCGCGACGTGAATAATTCTCTGCTCTTCCGCATCTCGCACAATCGCGGATTCGGCTCCAGCGACCGGCAGCAGCGAACCGGGAATATGCTGCCCAATGCCAATTCCTGCCCCCAGCGTCAATACTGCCATTAGCGCTGTGGGCGCAACCGATTTCTTCATATGGTTCAATCTCCTTACATGCGTGCGCGAATTGTTCAGAAAGTTTTCTAAAGGCTCTGTAGTGTTTGATACGTAAAGTTCAAGTAACTTTGTTGCGTGTTAACCCGGGGGTTTTCACGCGAAGATTAGCCAGGCCTACGTACCCGCACAGGCGGACACCTTGGAAGTCATGCCGCGCCATTGTGCGGGGCATCGAATGATTACGGCCGCAGAATCCAGACGCTCCGCCCAGGTGACGGGGTCGGAAAGCCCGTGACGATCCAGCTTGTGGAAATGTCCGCATTCTCAATCCGATGATAGCTCTGCGCAAACTCGCCCAGAAAGCCCTCCGTCTCCGGCCTGGCGTCCATTACGATGGCAGCATAGTAGTGGGAACGCACGGTGGCGAGAAGCGGCGCCGGCAGCCCCTTCTCCGTATTCATCACGTCCAGCAGGCCCATCAGGTGGAAGCGGGGCGTGGCCGTGAAGGAGCCGTGATCGAGGCTAAGGATAGGTCCCTCCCGCTCAAGCGAACGAATCAGCGCGGCATAACGTTCGCCCACAGCGCGGTTAGCGGCGGACGGAATCTGCGCTCCGGGCCGATAGCTAAGTGTCAGCAATTGCGCGAGCGCGAGGGCATAGAGAGGAGAGCGCACGCCGGGATTCGCCGCGCTCCACCGCCCGGCGATAGCGCATGCCGCCGCTCCGAGGAAAACGTATCCCGTTATAAGCACATTCTGATCGCCGCCCCAGTGCGCCCGACTCAACAGGCTGCCCAGCAGGCCCATTGCGGTCATGGCGGGGAGAACGGAAAAGGCGGCGGGTGTCGGGTGTCGGGTGTCGGGTGTCGGGGGGTCATCGAGCGGCGATTGCTCATTCTCAATCCGGCGCCGGAACCTCCATGACAATACGAAGATCGCAAGCGTTGGGGCGAAGAGCGGCAGGTCATTCAGCAGGTAGACGCGGACGAGGTTCAGCTTGATTCCGTTGGCGAGCGGAACCCTGAAGCAGTAGTAGCCGAACCAGCCGTCTGTTGCGCTATTGAGCATGGCTACGGAAGCGCCGCACAGGGCCGCGCACGCTAGAGCATATACGCCAAGCAGCCTCCACTTTCGCTCCCACGCCAGCGCCGCCACGCCGCCGAGTATAAACAGTATCGCCTGCTGCTTGGTGAGAAACGCAAGGGAGAACGCCAACGCGGACGCTGCGCTCCAGGCAAGTGAATCGCGGTCCACCGACCGCTGGAGAAGCAGGACCCCCAGCAGCGACAGGAAGAGGAAGAGCATATCGATTCGCTCGATGTCGTACCATGCGCCCGTGAAACGGTAGGATGCGAGAAATAGACCCGCCGCGACGGGACCCCAGAATCCGCGGCCGGCGACCGCGGGCCTGTCGTCATCCGCTGCAGCCGGCGCTACCAGCCGATTTACCCACGCGAAGAGTATCCAGGCGGAACCGATGGTCGAGAGAATCGACACGATTCGCATGGGAACGAAGGAGGGCTCGCCACCCGTCAGCCTCATGAGGAGCGCCGACGCCCACAGATAGAGCGGAGGATATTCGTAGGGGAACCAGCCGGGTCCCGGAGCGACGTAAAGCGGCTGTCCATGGAGCGCGCGGGCCGCCATGTCGCGCATCGCGCCGCTGCACCACTCCAATTCGTAGGGATAGGACAGCCGAATCAGGGCTATCGCCAGCCATGCGGCGGACCAGAATCCGCACAAGCCCAGTACGAGAACCCGCAGCGCTGCCGCGAGACGACCGTCCTCGCCATTTTGGCCCTTGCTTCGGGACCACGCCCATGCGCCTAATAGCAGCGCTGAGGCCGCCGCGAAACCGATGCGCGCCGCCATGCCCGCCGAAACGCCGACCAGAAACTCCATGAATCGATCCGCTCCTATTCTGCCGCCCGCATATTCGCGTGATTCTTGCCCGTTCCCTCTGCTTGAGCGCATTGCTCAATCTCAGGCGCGCGGGTACTTCCATGATTCTTTGAAAATGGCTAAAGATTTATTGCCGCCCCTCCGACAATAGCAAAATGGGGACAATTTATGTCTCCCCCCTATCGTCGATTGGACTGTCGTCGATTAGACTGTCGCCGATTTGGCTGCACGGTGGTTGAAGCGCCGCTCACCACGGCAAAGGATGTCGATCATGCACCATCCGATCGAGCGTAAGGCTGTAGCAGCCTCCTGTCTGGCCGCATCCCTCATTTTATCGCTTAGCTGGTTTGTTCTCCAAAACTCTCCCCGAGCCACAACGATGAGCGGGGCCACGCAAAGCGTCACTCGGAGCCTCGGGGACCTTCAGCAGGCCCGCGACGCCACTTCCCGCGCTGAGCTTGCAGACCAGGGTTTCCGAATCACCGGCGACTCCGCGTTCGCCTCCATCCATGCCCGCGCGCTGGACGACATCGATGCCACGCTCCTCCGCTATGAGCAGTCCACGGCGTTCCGAACCGGCGATCCCGGCCGGGGCCGCGCCGGCGGATTGACGCGCCCGCATTATGATGTCTCCAAAATGGAGATGTCCGAAATTCGCCGCATTGTCGCTGCCGGCGAGGCGGATGAAAGCGACTTTCTGAAGCGGGAGGCCGCAGGGTGGGAACGGAAGACGGTCCGATTTAATGCAACGGTGCTTCTGGTCAGCAGCCTCAGCATGGTCACGATGGGTGGGGCGATCTGCGCAACGCTTCTTCGCGAGACTGCGATTCGGCGGCAGCGCGACGGAGCGGAAGCAGAAGCACAGGGGCGGCTGGCAAACGTAATGGAAACACTGCCGAGCGCGTTCCTCGCGGTGGACGAGCACCTGCGCGTCACGTATGTGAACGGGCAGGCGATGAGCCTGCTGCGCAACGAGAAGCAGGGGATTCTGGGCCGTCCGCTGCGGCACGTCGTGCCGCAGACGCTGGGCGACTCCCTGGAGGGTCGCTGCAGAGAGGTCCTGGATACTCACGACGCCAGGCAGTTCGAGATGCTTGACCCGCTGAGGGATTTGTGGTTCGCGGTCGAGATCAGCCCGTCGCCCTACGGTGTCTCGGTCTATATGCGCGATGTCACGGATGCGAAAAGGGCGCTGGAAACACAGGAGCGGCTGCTCGCCCTGCTCGAAGCTACACCCGACGTTGTGGGCATCAACGACGTGCATGGTACCTGCTATTTCAATCGAGCCGGACGCGAGCTGTTCGGCGTGGGAGAGGCCGGTGCGAACCCCGAATCAGGCTTGCCGGCATCGGGCGACGTGGACGTGGCACGCCTTCAACAGGAGGTCTTTCCTATCGGACTGGAGCGGGGCGTATGGCGGGTCGAGAAGATGATACGCGTTCGGGACGGCAGCCGAATTCCGGTATCGCAGGTGGCAATCGCGCATAAGGATCGCGACGGAAGTGTCGCCTTCGTCTCCACGATCATGCGAGACATTTCGGAGCGCAAGCAAGCTGAAAACCAGCTTCAAGAACAGATGCGACTGGTCGAGCGTTACAGCCATGAGCTCGAGGATGCGAACAAGCGCCTGACGGCGCTCGCCACGACAGATGGTTTGACGAATCTGCAGAATCACCGAGCATTTCAGGAGCTGCTGGCCGACGAGTTCCAGCGGACGAGCCGTTACGGAGGCGCTCTGTCGGTCATCCTGCTCGACGTGGACTATTTCAAGCAGTTCAACGACGAGTTCGGCCATCCCGCGGGCGACCAGGTGCTGAAACGCCTGGCCTCAGTTCTTCAACTGACCGCGCGTGCCACCGACACAGCCGCGCGTTACGGTGGCGAGGAGTTCGTTGTCATTCTGCCGGAAACGGATGTGCAGGGCGCTTTAGAAGCTGCCGAGCGAATTCGCAAAGCTGTTGCGGAGCAGCCCTGGGACCGCCGGCATGTCACGGTGAGCGTGGGCGCAGCGACGAGTGACCCGCATACGGACAGCCCCGCGGCGCTGCTCGAGCAGGCGGACCAGGCCCTCTATGTCTCCAAGTCGAACGGGCGCAACCGTGTAACGCACGCCGACTCAGTGGACACCATAGCCGAAGGACACGACGAGAACCACGAACTCCGTGCCGCGTAATCGGCGCGGAGCGCCGGCAAGTCTGCACACCCCCCAACCCCCAATCCTGGGGTGTGCTCCCCCAGGATTGGGAGTTGGGGGGCTGTTTTTCAAAGCGTTCTAAGGCTATCGGCGCGACAGCAGACGCGCGAGCCGGCCCGGCGGCAGGTCCGGCGCGAGAAACCGGCGTGGTGCTCCAGCGGCTTCGCAAGCGTACTCGGCGGCAAGGCAGCCGCTTCGGGCCGCGCTCTCCATGGTGGAGGGCCAGCCGGTCCGAGTCCATTCGCCCGCCACGAATAAGTTCGCGATGGGACTCTTCTGGTCGGGCCGCAGCGCTTCGACGCCGGGCTTCGGCGAAAAGGTCGCTTTGGGCCACTTTACCATCAGCGAGCGCGTGACCTCTGCCGCGCGCGCCTCCGGCAGGCATGCGCGCACATCCTCCAGCGCGCGCGCGATAACTCGCTCCTTTGGCCACTCCGCCAGCGCCCCCGGCGCGCTGATGACCACGCTCAGATAGGTCCCCTGGGTTTCGTCCAGGCCAAAGTTCTTCGTCTTGTTGAATATCCAGTCGCTCTCCCGGTCCAGCAATGAGAGTGCGGGCGGGCATTCCACCGGGCGGTCGAACCAGAGGTGGACGCCGATGATGGGCGCAAGCTCGATGCCTGAAAGGTTTTGGAAATAGGGCTGCGCGGCGATCTCGGGCGGCAGCAGTTTGAGCAGCAGGTCGCATTGCAGCGCGCTCACGTACCAATCAGACTCGACCCTCTCTCCATCCGTAAGTGTCAGCCCCGTGATCGAATCGCCCTCAAATTGAATCTGGTCCACAGTGGTCTTCAGCCGGACGCGCCCTCCACGCTGCTGAAGATAGGACAGCGCCGGCTCGGTATACAGCGTGCCAAGAGGGACCTTCGGCACGCCGAAGTGAAACGCTTTTGAGTGCTTCAGAAAGCCGTCGACGAATATCTTGAAGGCGTGCGCACAGGAGATGCGGTCCAGCGAATCGTTGCAGGCGCTCACCAGCACCGGCTCCCAAAACCTCTTAACCGACCGGTCCGTTTGATTCGTCTTCTGAAACCATTCCTCCACGGTTATCGCGTCATCGGCCGGGCCGGGGGGCGTTCGCAGCATGGCGATCATGCCACGCGCGACAGACAGCTTGTCGCGCAGGCCGAGGGAGCGGAATGTCAGGAAGGAGAGTGAGGTATGTAGCGGGGCGGGCAGGCCGCAGGCCTTGATGATGGAACGCTTGCCGTCCGAATCGAGGAAATGGATGGCATCGTGATAATCGATTCGGTCGTGAACGCCGAGCCGCTCCAGCAGGTCGGCAAGATTCGTGCAGCATCGCATTGTGCCGTGCTGGCATTCGTCCAGCCTTTGACCGGTCTGCGAATCGAGGAAGGAGGAGGCGCGCCCGCCGAGCAGAGGACGCTTTTCGATCAATTCTACGCGGAAACCTGCATCCGCCAGCGCTGTCGACGCGGCGATTCCCGCGACCCCTCCGCCGATTACCGCTACGGTTTGAGCAGCCAACTGTTACCCACCATCCGATTCGTTCACATCGCTGTCGTCCGGTAAAACGGCCCTGATCGTACGCGCGATCTCAGGAATAGCGTATGCGGCAGTCTGCCAAACCCGCTTGTGATCAATTCGGTGATATACGTGGATATAGAGGTTCCGCAACCTGACAAGCTCGTTCCAGCGAATTTGCGGATTCGCGTCGCGGTACGCGGGCGAGACACTGTTCGCCGCTTCGCCCATGATCGTGATCTCATGGAGCACGGCCGCTCTCGTCTTCTCGTCCGATAGAAATTGACCCCGATCCATCCCACCAATGAAACGCGAAATTCTTGCTGCGCATTCAACAATATCGTCCAGAAGAACGGCGTCAGAGCGCATAGACCTGCTCGGCGGTGGAGAGTACCGCATGACGAAACCGGCGATTCGCATCGGTGTCCAGTGCGTACCGGCTGAGAATATCGACTTTGCGGTCCAGGAGAAGCTCCAGCTCGTCGTGCATACGCATTTCGTCGAACAGGTCCCACGTTTCGTCCTCGTCAAAGTCCGCGAGGAAGTCGATGTCGCTGTCTTGACGAAAGTCGTCGCGCAGAATAGAGCCGAAGACATTCAATTCCCTGATTTTCCATTTGCGGCAGAAATCCGCAATCGCCTGAGATCTTAAATCGATGCCGTGTACTGTCACAGTTCCGCACCTCCATCCGCATGCTACACCCACAACAGCCCGTTGTCACCGGTGAGACGACTGCCCATCCGGCACTTTACTCTGAGCCGCGGAGCAACGGCCTTTTCGTGTATTGTGCGGGAATTGACACGATTGGCTCCTCAAGCTGGACATCCGCCCGACGACGGCCGACGAGGCGGACGTAGCTGAGATAGCTGCCGCGGTCGGCCTCCAGGGCCTGGATCTCCGTCGCGTTGTCGGGCGCAATCACCTTATGCCAGTCCAGCCACAGTTGCCAGCCGTCGGGCATCGTGTCGGCAGTTGCGATGTCCATAATGCCGGTCCGTTCCCAGTGCCGCCGCCACCATGCCGCCGAGTGCAGGCACCAGAGGTCCGGCGTCCACCAGTCGCGGAGATGGTCGGGGAGGGGCCCGTCGATCTCCCGCACTAGCCCGGCCCCGGCGATCCCCACCTGGCCGCCCGGTTTCACGAACCGACCGAGGGAATTCAGGTACAGGTCGTCCGTGCCGTAATAGACGAAAGAATCAATGGATACGATGGCGTCGAAGAACTCAGCGGCGAACGGCAGCGCCCGCGCATCCGCGTGGATAGGGAAGACGCCGTCTTCGACGCCGGCGTCCCGGATGCGCTGAAGGTTCTCCGAAGCGCTGAACCACAAGTCGGTGGCCCAAACTTGCACGCCAAACTCGCGGCGCAGGAAGATGGAGGACGACGCCCGCCCACAGCCGAGGTCCAGCACCCGCATCCCTGGCCGCAGCTCCAGCGCTTCGGCAAGCCACTCCGTCATCCACAAGGCGTTGGCCGCCCCACTGACACCGGCGGTGACCCACTCCGGGTGATACCCCGACGAGCGGGGAAACCTCTGGGAGATGAATCGCTCGTCCATGGTGACGTGCACCTTTCTGGCCTAACTACTGATTATTCCGCAACGCGCCGCTACAGCCTTGTGGTAGACACAAGTGACTATGCGCGTCGGGTTGCAAGCGTTTGTTGGGCCGCACTACCTTATCCCCAACGATCCCAGCGCCGCTCGTAACGCCTTCTCGTCAAAGCCCGTTGCCCGATAGACTATCTTGCCCTTCGTATCGATGAGATAGTTAGTCGGGCACGCCTCGACCGCATAGCTCGCGAAAGCCCCGCCATTCTCCTTGTCCATCGCGACGGGGAACGAATAGCCCTTTTCCTTCATGAACTTCCGAATAAGGTCCGCCTTATCGCCCGTATCCACGGCGATCAGTCTCAGCCCTTTGCGTTTCAGTTCCGTGTACAGCTTTTGCAGATGAGGAAACTCCTCATGGCACGCTCCTCATCCGTAAAACCAGAAGTTGATGATCACCGCCCGCGCCTCACCGCGAACGCCTGCCAACGAGATCGTGCCCTTATTTGGCGTCGGCAAGGAAAAGCCCGGTGCTATCTTCCCTACACTAAGCAGCTTGTAAGTAGGTTCCTGAGACTGGAACGGCTGCGAACCCTTCGGCGGGGCATAAGCAAACGAATCAACGGGCAGCTCGCGGTCGATACGGATATCGAGATAGGTGGTGTCGTATACCAGATCGACTCTTTCTCCGTTGTGGCGGATGATGCTTCTACGGAGCAAGTGATCGGGCCCGATGTGGAAGGTCAGCGTAGCCGGTTCCTCAGTCTTCGAAATTGCGCTGGTAAGCTCCACAATGTCTGTGGTTGTTCCATCAACCTCCCCGCGGCCAACATATCGCAGTTTTTGGCTGATCTGCCCTTTGCTCGCGTAGATGTCGGCGTTTTGCGTGAAGAAGTAGTTGACAAGGAACCCCATGTGGAAGCTCAGGTTTCGTCCGTCGCTTGAAGCATTTTTCTTGACGTAGGTCGACTGGTCGCCAAACATACTCCAGCGGGACTTCCCATCCGACGCCAGTAACTGGTACATATCGCCCGAGGTGACCGCATAGGCGAAATTCGGTTTCCTGAGCCTTATGCTTCCCTTGTTGTGCTCCACGCGCGGTCCGGTCAGCTTGTCCGTGCGGGTATAAACGATTTCCATCTGTGCCTCGAGCGTCTTCGCTGAATGCATCGTGGCTGCCATTTGCTCGAGGAGAACCTTTGCCCGGTCATCATCCACCGTAGGACTTGCGCCCGAATCCACGTAGAGTTGCGGCGCCATAATTGCGAACAACGCGAATACAGTCATGGCGCGAATATGAAGCAAATTGATTCGTAGTTTGTTCATCCGTTGAGTCTCCTGGCAAGGCGCGGCCCGAAAGCTCGGATTCCTTATTGGCCGATAGATCCCGCGGCCTAACGCCTGAACTAAGCCGACACCAAGCACGTAGCGATTGGTGTTCGACATGAATGAATTGTTAGGCCTAACGACGGGCCATCTCAGCCGGTCATTTTTCGCAGCATGTGATCTATGACCTCACTATGCTCGTGCTGCGGACTGAACAAGATGACCTCGGCATCTGCGCCGACTTTTACCGTGTGTCCAGGCGGCCAGTAGAAGAGGTCACCCCTGTTGATCACTTCTTGTGTGCCGTCTGCGTAGGTGACGATGAGTTCACCCTGTAATAGGTAGCCCCAGTGCGGAGCTTGGCACAGGTCGTCCTCCAGCCCCTGGAGCAGCGGTGAGATGTCCGTACCGGCGCCCAGAGAAAAATACTCGCCGCTGATCATGCCGTACCCGGTTGCGTCGCCGAAATTTGTCTTTTGTCGGGCTACGGCACCTGGCGCGTCGATTCTGACTGGTATGTCTTGCTTGGCTATGCGCATCGTACGTTGCTCCATCGTGGTTGTTGAGGTTGAACAAGCGGCCTAACTACTGATTATTCCGCAGCGCGCGGAATAATATGGATTATGGATGGCCGAGAGCCGCCGCGTGACAAATCCTGCGATTCGAATCGGTGTCCAGCGCGTACCGGCTAAGAAAATCGACTTTGCTACACCCTCAGCAACCCTTCACCGCCGGGCAGATGGCTGCCGAGCCACGCCTTAGCTACGATACCCACTTTGTGCGCCGTGGAGAGGCGGGCCCTACTCGCAAACACGTTGTAGCCCTGCTCTTCGATTCGCTCCAATAGTCCTCGATAGATTCGGAACATGATGACGAAGGTCGGGCGGCTAACGGGGTCGATGAGCGGAATGAGCGGCAGCGCTTTCTCATAGTATTCTCTCGCGCGCGCCACCTCGAACCGCATCAGCGCGTGGAACCGGTCATCCGTTACGCCCTGGAGAAGCTCCTCTTCGCTATAGCCGAATCGTCTCATGTCCTCCAGCGGCAAGTAGATTCGGCCCCGCTCGGCATCTTCCTTGACGTCACGCAGTATGTTCGTAAGCTGGAACGCCAGCCCGCACGCTTCGGCAGGGATGTATGCCTCCTCGTCACCGCTGAACCCCCATACGTGAATACAGACAAATCCTACGACGCTCGCCACGCGGTGACAGTATCGGTAGAGGTCGTCGAACGTCTCATAGCGCGTCGTGGTAAGGTCCATCTCCGCGCCGTCGATTAGCTCATGGAAGAACGTCTTTGGAATCGCATACCGCTTAACTACGTCGTGGAAGGCCGGCAGAATCCGGCTGCCGCCATAATCGCCCTCGAACGCCCGGTCCAGCGCGGCGCGCCAACTGGGCAGCAGATCGTGCTTGCCGGCGGACAGGGCGGCCTCGTCTGAGATGTCATCGCTGTACCGCATGAACGCATAGATAGCGCACATGGCCGCCTTCTTCTCGGGCGGAAGCACGGTGAAGGAGTAGTAGAAATTCTTCGCCTGCGACTTCGCTACCAGCTTGCAATATTCGTACGACTGCTCTAGCTCGGTTGTCATGCTGGGATGTTGTTGATAGTTATTTAGCCGTTATGAACATAATAAACATTATGATTCGGGGCCTTATCATGTTCATTATGTTCATAATAGCTAATCAAGAGGTATCTGCGCCGGCTGATTACCGGCTGAAAAGACCGGCTGCAAGCCTGCCGGCAAGAAGGGCAAGCTGGCGCTTTTTGGGTATCGTCGGACGGACTGTTAGTACGTCGTAGTTCTGCGCTTCGATGCGGCGGATGATCTCCTGACCGCCCCTGCTGAACATCTCTATGTCCAGCCGGACTCTCTTGTCCACGACATCACAGAGCTTCAACCCCTCCACGAATAGTTCCTTCACGCGCTCGCACTCGAACTTCATCAGCTCGGCGAATGACGGCGAGAACCGGCCACCGGCGATGTCGGCCTCGGTCACGCCGAACCGGCGCATGTCTTCCAGAGGAAGGTAGATTCGCCCGATGTCATAGTCTCGCGCAACGTCCTGCCAGAAGTTTGCCAGTTGCAGCGCCGTGCAGGTCTTGTCCGAGAGAAGCTGCCGCTGTTCGTCCGAATACCCGCACAGGAAGAGCACGAGCCGGCCCACTGGATTTGCGGAATAGCGGCAGTAACCCAAGAGGTCGTCGTAAGTTTCATAGCGCGGAGTGGTCTGGTCCTGCCGGAAGGCGCGCAGCAGGTCCGCGTAAGGCTCCTTCGGAATGTCGAACTTCGCATTGGTCTCGGCAAGCGCGACGAAAACAGGGTGGTTGGGCGCGCCCGCGTAACAGGCGTCAAGCTCCTCGCCCCACCAATCGAGAAGTGGGAGGGCGTTCTGCGGACCCCCGGATTCATCACCCAGGTCGTCCGAGATTCGGCAGTAGGCATAGACATGATAGAAGTGCTGTTTTAGCGGCTTGGGGACGAACAGAGAGGCGACCAGGAAGTTCTCGTAGTGGGACTTCGCCAGGGAGGCGCAGTATTCCCGCGCCTCCTCCAGCGAATAGGAGCGTTCAACGCGGTACGGGTTCTCGGGAAGGGTAATACTCATGCCGCAGGTATTGTACACCACGCGGCCCGCCAATGGATCTCGACATCGCATCAGAAATGGCGACAACACGAATAATTATACGCCACGGCAGAGTTACTCGAATCGGAGCGCGTCAATGGGATGAAGCGCGGCGGCCTTGCTTGCCGGGTAGATTCCGAAGAATATTCCCACGCCCGCCGATACGCACAGCGCCACGATTACTGCCGTAAGGTTCACGATTGTGTTCCAGCCGAAACTCTCCATGAGATAGGAGATGCCGATGCCCCCGCCGATGCCTATCAGGCCGCCGATAAGCGAGATTATTGCAGCCTCGATGAGGAATTGCAGCATGATGTCGCGGGGCGTCGCGCCGATGGCCTTGCGGATGCCGATCTCGCGCGTCCGCTCGGTCACGGACACCAGCATGATGTTCATGATGCCGATGCCGCCGATAACCAGAGAAATGATCGCGACCGCGCTCAAGAGCGAAGTCATTGTGCTTGTAACGCTCTGCTGACGCTCCATCAGCTCGGTCTGGCTGCGGATGTTGAAGTCGTCGTTGTCCGGAAATGGGGGCTGAAGGTGGTGGCGGTTGCGCAGATAGTTGGCGATCTGCTCCTGGGCCAGCGGCATCATGCGGGGGTTGACGCAGCGGACCCCCATGAAGCTGATGTACCGGCGGTTCATAACGCGCCGCATGGCAGTCGTAATGGGGGAAAGGATGAGATCGTCCTGGTCCTGCCCGAACGCGCCGGAGCCTTTGGGCGCCATCATGCCGATTACCAGGAACTCCTGCCGGTTGATGGAAATCTTCTGGCCGGTGAGGTCCGTGGACGAATCGCCCGTCAGCTTTTCGGATATCGTTGATCCAACGACGCACACCTTCTGGCTTCCATCCACCTCCGACTGCGTAAAGAATCGCCCCCTGCTCACCTCGGCATTATTCACGAAGGGATAGTCCACGGACGTCCCGGTGAGATTCGAGGTCGAATCCTTATTGCCGAGGCGAATCTGCACGTTGTCGCGCACCTGTGGGGCAACCGCCTCCACGGTCTTGGAAAAGTTCTTCGCGATGTTCTTTGCGTCGTCCAGCGTAAGGCGGTTTGTGGATTGGGACTGCGCGGCAGCCGCGGCCGTGCCGGAGGCGCTGTTCGTCACAGACGAGGTAGAGACCGCGCTGATTTTAATGCGCGAAGAGCCGGGCCAAATCGAGAGCATGTTGGTGCCCAGCGAGTTCACCGCCTCGGTAACCTTCTGCGTAGCGCCCTGGCCGATAGCCACCACAAGTATCACGACGCCCACGCCGATGATGATTCCGAGCATCGTCAATCCAGTGCGCATCTTGTTGCTTGCGAGGCCGCGAATGGCAACGCGGAGACTCTCTAAAATGTTCATATTTGTATACCAACCGACAGGGAAGTCGGAAGCCAGAAGTCGGAAGCCCAACGACCCAACGACCCGACGACCCAACGACCTATACAACCCGTGCCGGTTCGGCGGCCTTTTCGGCCTTCCGCTGTTTCTCTCGCTCTCGCTGCGCCGCTATCTCGGCCAGCTTGTCTGTCGCGCGCAGCCGGTCGTGGACCTGATCGTCTTCCACCACCTGGCCGTCCCGAATCACTACCATTCGCTTGCAGTGCTGGCCGATGTCGTGCTCGTGCGTCACCATCACAATGGTCCGCCCCTCCTCATTCAGCTCCTGGAAGATTTGCATGATCTCCTCGCTTTGAATGCTGGCAAGATTTCCGGTAGGCTCATCGGCCAGGATCAGGCGCGGATCCGATGCAAGGGCGCGCGCAATCGCGACGCGCTGCTGCTGCCCGCCGGAGAGCTCGTTTGGCTTGTGGTGCAGGCGGTTCCCGAGTCCTACGCGCTCCAGGGCTGCAACCGCCCTCTCGGTACGGTCGCGCCGCTTACCATACAGCATTGGCAGCTCGACATTCTCAAGCGCGGACGTGCGGGCAAGCAGGTTGAAACCCTGAAAAACGAACCCAATCTTCTGGTTACGGATTCGGGCCAGTTCAAACTCGTCCATCTCCGACACTTCGACGCCATCGAACCTGTAGGACCCGCTCGAAGGCGCGTCCAGACACCCGATGATGTGCATGAGAGTCGACTTCCCGGAGCCGGACGGCCCCATGATTGCCACGAACTCGCCCGGATAGATGTCGAGATCCAGCCCGTCGAGCGCCACCACCTCTTGGTCTCCCATTCGGTAGATCTTATAGATGTCGCTCAAGTTCAACAGCGGCTGGACCGCCTGACCGTCCCGCCCATCCACCATTTCCGCTGATTGTTTTCGATTCCAAATCATATGTTGATCAGTGTTTTGTTAGGAAACAGCCCCCCGGCCCCCAATCCTGGGGGAGCAAGTCAAGGGCGGCCTCCGGTTATCGGTAACTGGGCCGTTCTCCCCTAGGATTGGGGGCCGGGGGGCGATTATCGCCCGCCGCGTCCACGGCCGCTTGGGCCAAAGGGCGATGTTGGCCCTCCCCCATTGCGCTTGCCATCACTCATGCCGGCCAGGACAATGGTGTCGCCTTCTTTTAGGCCCTCGCTAATCTCGGTATTTACGCCGTCGCTGCCGCCCGTCTTCACGCGCTGCTGCTCGGTGTCGGGCTTGCCGTCTTTTTGTACCACAAGGTTGACGGTCGACCCTTTCTGCCCCATCTTTACAGCTTCGGACGGCACCACCAGCACGTTCGACCTCGTTCCGGTGTGCAGCGTAACGCTCGCGGTCATGTCCGGTTTTAGGCGCTGCTTCACATCAGCGAGCGCAATCGTAACGTCGTATGTAACGACTCCCTGTTGAATGGTCGAGCCGGAAGCGATTTTCGCGACGCGGCCTTTGAAAACGTGATGCGGATAGGCATCAACGGTTACGTCGGCGGACTCTCCAATCTTCACTTTGCCGATGTCGGTCTCGTCAACGAATGCATCTATCTGGAGCCGATTCAGATCTGCCACTACGATAAGAGTCGGGGCTGAGAGACCGGCCGCAAGCGTTTCGCCCTGCTGCGCCGCCATCTGAAGAACCGTGCCTGATATGGGGGACTGGATAAGCGTCTTATCGAGCTGAGCCCTCCAGTATGCCACCTGTGATTCCGCCGCGCGCACGCTTTCGCGAGCCTGTTGGATATCCTGCGACTTCAGGGTATTGTTCGTCATGTTGCTTCGGGAAGTGCTAAGCGCCGTTCGCGCCCGCGCAACCTGTGCCAGCGCGTCCTGCACATCCGCCTGCTTCGCCTTGTCGGAGAATGTGCCCGCGCGAGCGGCATCCAGTGAGGCTGATGCCGATTCAACGGTCTGTTGAGCCTGTGTCGCCAGGTCCCGAGCCGACTGAAGGTCCGCCGCCACCTTATCCTTGACCAACTGAATGTTCTGACGCGCAGACTTCACCTGGGACTGCATTATCGTTGCCTGCGCCCGCGCCTGGTCCACCACCGCCTGCGCGACGAATCCTTTGTCCAAAAGATTTACTTGCCGGGTCAGATTCAGTTGCGCATTGGTCGCGTTGGCCTGCGCTTGATTCAGCTGCTCCTGCGCGTTTGCAACCGTTAGCTTCGCGCCCGCCTGTACCTGCGCCTGATTTGAATTCGCGGTAGAGAGCGCCGCCTTCGACGCGGCGAGACTGGTCTCCGCCCGTCTTATCTCGGTCGGGGTCTGGGCGCTCTGAAGCCTCAATCCGGCCTGTACCGATTCGTAGTGCGCCTGAGCGCTGCGCAGCTCCGCCTGGGCCTGCTTGATGGCGTCCGACGTTTGAGTTTGCTGCAGCGGGCCCCCGGTCTCCTGCTGTTGCAGCTTCGTGCGCGCAAGTGCGAGATTGGCCTCCGCCTGGCCCAATTGGGCCTGCATGTCCGGCAGGTCAAGCTCCGCAATGACCTGCCCTTTCTTCACGCTGCTGCCTACATCGGCGAAGAGGCGCTTGATTCGGCCCGTTATCTGGGAGCCGATCTTTACCTGCGCGCCGGTCTGGGCAGTCACGCTGCCGGTCGCCGACACTGTCTCTATCAAATCGCCGCGCGTTACTTTGGCGGTGACCATTTTAGCGGTGGGGTCTTCCGCCGGATGCGCTTTGGCCCATCCCCACCATCCCAGTCCGCCGGCGAGCGCCGTCACCACGATAACCGGCATAACGCGCGATTTCCGTCGTGCTTTCCGCCTCGGAACTATATCGCTCGCTGCTTGAATCGAAGCCATACCTAACGCACCTTCCTCAACCCGATAATTAGCGCCATCGATATGTAATGGGCTGCAACCGGTGCGCCGCGCCCTCCATATCTTTGTCGTTAAATTGTGAAGTTTGTTGCAATCATTATACGCCCAACGCCGTACTGGGGCCGCTACTCCCAATGTTACCATACGATAGTCCAGCCAATTAACGCAACTTAATAGTTTATACACATGAATAGTTTATACACATGAAATATTCAATATTTGCGGTTTTGCGCCGTGATACGGTCTGCTATCCCTTCGCCGGTCTGACGGGTATAATGGCTACGGCTTTGGACCGCACGGATTCTCCGAGCCGCTCGCTGCGCACACGAGCTGCAAAACCTGACCAACACCTGACTACGGGAGTCGACTAAGCATTATGAGCATCATCATAGACGAGAACACCAGAGTCATCGTGCAGGGAATCACCGGACGCGAAGGCTCCTTCCACACCGGCAAGATGATTGAGTACGGTACGAAGGTGGTGGGCGGCGTGGTGCCGGGCAAGGGCGGCACGAAGTCCGAACACGGCATACGGGTCTTCAACACGGTCAAGCAGGCGGTCGCGGAGACCGACGCGAACGCCAGCATCATCTTCGTTCCGGCGAAGTTCGCTCCGGAGGCAATTCTGGAGGCCAACGACGCCGGCCTGGAGCTCATCGTCACCATTACCGACTGGATTCCGCAGCGCGACATGATTGAGGTTATGCGGTTTGTAAAGATGGGCAAGTCCCGCGTTATCGGCCCCAACTGCCCCGGCCTCATTTCGGTTGGCAAGTGCAAGATGGGCATTATGCCCGGCGAAACGTTCATGCCCGGCCCTGTCGGCCTGGTCTCCCGCTCCGGCACCCTCACCTATGAGATCGTGGACGAGCTGACGCAGAACGGCCTGGGACAGACCACCTGCGTAGGCATTGGCGGCGATCCGATGATCGGCACGTCCTTCATCGACGTGCTGCCGCTCTTCGAGGCCGATCCCGCTACCAGAGCGGTGGTAATGGTGGGCGAGATAGGCGGCTCCGATGAGGAGACGGCGGCGGAGTACATCAAAACGATGACCAAGCCTGTCGTCGGATTCATCGGCGGGCGCACCGCCCCGCCCGGCAAGCGAATGGGCCACGCAGGCGCGATTATCAGCGGCAAAAGCGGCACGCCGCAGGCAAAGGTGGACGCCCTGAACGCGGCGGGCGTGCCCGTCGCCGACACCACGCACGACATCCCGGCGCTCGTGAAGAAGGCGCTGGGGATATAACTATATTTCACCGCAGAGACGCAGAGAGCGCGAAAGAGAACCCACCCGTGTGACAGGATGTCTTATACGACTATAGTTCAGGAGGTCTACTTTGAGAGTCCAGGACTACATTGTGAATATGGCGACGGAGGCGGCGGCTATGGCGTTCCGCTACGCGAGGGCGGTTCCCGCCGACAAGCTGGACTGGTCGCGGGAAGGCGGACGCTCCGTGCTCAGTATCTATCGCGAGATCGCGCTCACTCCGACCTGGACGACGATCGCTTTCGCGGATGAGAAGAGAGAGTGGTCGAAGGAGGCTGCCGAGGCCCAGCGGCGGGAGCAGGAGTAGTGGATGACAGTCGACGCCTGCGAGGCGGAGTTCAATCGCCGGTTCGAGAAGGTGGAGGCATTTATCCGCGCCATGCCCGACGCTGACCTCGCAAAAACGAAATGGCTGCCCTACAACGGCGGCCGAGATCACACATTCCTCGAAATGATGGACTACCCGCGCTGGAACTGTATGTACCACCTCGGCCAGATCGCCTATATTCAAACCCAGTACGGCGATAATGAAATCTACTAATGTTCGGGAGCGAATAAATGTATCTAACAGACAAGAAGGTAGCCGTAATGGGGGCGGGAGGAGCAATCGGCTCCAATATGGTGCAGGACCTGCTTGCCACCGGGACCGCCAATAATATCGCCATGTACGACCCCTTCGCGCCCGGTCTCGAGGGAGCGGCGGAAGAGATATATCATTGCGCCTTCCCTGGCGCGAAGGTGACCTGGACTATTGACGTATCGGAAGCGCTGAACGGCGCGAGCTATATTCTCTCCTCCGGCGGCGCGCCGCGCAAAGAAGGCATGACGCGCGAGGACCTGCTGCGCGGCAACTGCGAAATAGCCAGGGGCCTGGGTGAGGATATCAAGAAACACGCGCCCAACGCCGAGTTCGTGGTCGTCATATTCAACCCGGCGGATATTACCGGCCTTACAACCCTGCTCTACAGCGGCCTCAGGCCCGGCTGCGTTTCCACCCTCGCTGCTCTTGATTCCACCCGCCTCCAGACGAAGCTCGCGCAGCATTTCGGCGTTCAGCAGGATCAGGTGACCGGCTGCACGACCTATGGCGGCCACGGCGAGCAGATGGCGGTCTTCAAGGGGAACCTCGCGATTATGGGGATTAAGCTTGCCGACATCCTTGCCGGCGCCACGATCAACGGCAAGGTGCTAACCCAGGCCGAGTGGGCGGAGATCAAGAAGTTCATCACCGGCGGCGGCGCGCGGATCATCAAGCTGCGCGGACGCTCCTCCTATCAGTCGCCCGCCCATCAGACCGTGGAGATGCTGCGCGGACGCATCCTGAACGGCGGCTATCCGTGGCCCTGCGGCTTCTATTTCTCCGGCGGACCCTACGCCAACGTGATGATGGCGGCGGACACGCAGTTCACTCCCAGCGGCCTGGTGGGCTCCATCCCGCAGGGCGACGCGGAAGACATAGCCGCGCTCCAGACCAGCTACGGCCACTTATGCAAGCTGCGCGACGAAGTGATCGCCGCCGGAATTCTGCCTCCCGTCAGCGAATGGAAGTCACTGAATCCAAACTTGTAAAGATTGATTCACCGCGAAGACGCGAAGGAGCGAAGAACGTCAAAAGCTATTCTGACAAGATCTTAATGCTTTGCTTCGCGCTCTTCGCGTCTTCGCGGTAAAAAGCTTTTTGAGGGATACGAATGCTGGCGGACATCGAGCAGGTCAAGCGAATCGTCTTCGAGGCTGGGAAGCGCGCCCTGGCCCTCTGCGGGACGGTGGATTGCGAGTTCAAGGCCGACCAGAGCCTGGTTACGCGGGCGGACCGCGAGGCCGAACAGTTTATAGAGACGGAGCTGAACAAGCTCTATCCCGATTATGCGTTTCTCGGCGAGGAGTATGGATTACGGGGGACCGCCGGAGCGCCGCTCTGGGCCTGCGACCCGATTGACGGCACGACGAACTACGTGGTGGGGCTGCCGCATTGGTGCGTCTCAGTCGGCCTGCTGCACGCAGGCGCGCCGCAGCTCGGCGCGGTCTATGTTCCCCGGCTCGACGAGCTGTTCTGGGCGGTGCGCGGGCAGGGGGCCTATTGCAACGGTGTCCGGCTCCAGGCGGCGGACCGCGATTCGCTTCACGTCGAGGACACGATCTGTTTCACCAGCAACGCGCTTAAGACCCTCAACACCGAAGCGATAGAGGGGCGTATTCGCAGCATCGGCAGTATCGCCATCGAGCTGCTCTACACAGCGCGGGGCAGCCTGAGCGCGGCTGTCGGACTGCGCGAAGGAATCGTCGACATTGGCGCGGCGCTCTGCGTCTGCTTCGAGGCGGGCTGCGAGTTCCGCCACCTCACGGGCGAGCCGGTCAACATCGAATGGCTCATCGAGCACCGACGCACGAATCGCCCGTTTCTCTATGGCCCACCCCGCCTCCTGAACCATCTGCAGACCATCCTCCACGCGCGGTGAATCGCGATTCCGATACTGCGGCCGCCCATACATACCAATCCAATCGCGCGTCGGACGGCCCGAGCGAGGGGGTTCGTTCGTGTCAGTGTGTCGGATGTTAGCGCCCCAACGGTGACAACGGGTCCGCGTTCTTTTTGCGTTCGGTTTCCACTCCCGCTCCCGCTCCTGGTGCCCACCCAGGGGCAATCTGACCGCCATCTCTGCTCGGCCCCGATATGATCCCTTGTTTGATCGCCAATAAGCGCCGATCGTTCCTGGCACCGTCACCGTCGTCGGTGGAAGTTTGCGCTGCCGATTTGCGAGAACACCCCGTTGCGACGATTTAGGCAGTCCTTATGATTATCCGTAAAAACTGATTCATGATCTTCTATACGTCGAACCGAGGCCGTCCACATTTTGTAGGATCCATCATTGCCATACCCCCTCGATAATGTTCCACACCCATTGGGGCGGATCCGGGAAGTTCGGGCCGGGCGAGATGGCCGGGCGCTTACAGCCGTTCCGCGGTGGCGAAGCCAAGATTGAGCCGTGCGCAGTAACTAGATTCTGTACCTGCTCATCGAGCAGGTACAGCGCAATCTCCTGCGTTGTGACTGCTCGAATCTCTCCCCATAATCCTGGATAATCCCCGCAAAACCCTTGACTCCCGTGTTCCGGCTATGCGACAATGGTGGCTGGAGGAACGGGCAGATGCCGAGCAGTCACCCCGCCCAGCCCATGACACAGCCAACCGCCGGCCCCTGGCCGCCATTGCGAAAAATATCCCGCGCAATCATAGCCCGCCAGCCCGCGCGCGACGTACTCGCGCTGATTGTAGAAGAAGCCCTCAAGGTTACCGGCGCGGCAAACGTAGCCATCGGGTTGCGCTCCGATACCGCCGAACTGCTCAGCTTCCTCGCTGTAGCAGGCGAAAATGCCTCCGAGGTCATGGGTCTCCAGATTAGGGTCGACGATTCCCTCGCCGAATCCACGCTCCGCACCGGCCAGCCCTCCCTCTTCAGCGACGGCATGCAGATTCCAGGGCATGGCAAGGTCGCGGTCGTGCCTATCGTTCGCGACGGCAGCATCATCGGCGCGCTGCTCGCCCTCACGCGCGACGAAGAGGGCGGCTCCCTCACGCCCGGCGCGGAGGACGCGGGACTTCTGGGCCTATTTGCGGATCAGGCAGCGATGGCGCTTGCCAACGAAGACCTGAACCGGCTCTGCGACGACCAGGCCCGAGAGCTGGCAGTCCTCTATCACGCCACGCGCACCATCAGCGGCAGCCTGAACATCCAGGAGGTGCTGAACTCCGTCCTCGACGCCGTGTGCCAGCACCTGGAGCATCAGGCAGCGGTCCTGTTCCTGCTGAACGACGAGCGCACCCACCTCTTTATCGCCGCGGACCGCGGACTGTCGGACGAAGATCGGGAGATACAGCTCGCCGCGGACGGCAAGGTAACCTCCCTGGCGCTTGAGAGCGGGCAGCCACGCATCGTCAACGACACGGAAGCCGAGCCGGACCTGGGCTACGTCACCAGCCAGGCGACGACCCGCTCCGCCCTGATCGCCCCCATTCGAAGCCGCGCGGACACCCTCGGCCTCATCATCGTTACCAGCTCGCAGCCGGGGGCATTTGCTGAAAACGACATGAAATTGCTGGACGCAGTTGCGTCGCAGGCGGGTATAGCTATCGCGAACGCCTGGCTCTATGAAGATGCAATGCGGCGGGCAGAAGAGGCAACCGCGCTCTATGACATTTCGCAGCACGTCAGCGCCACGCTCCATATGGACCGCGTCTTCCAGTTCGTAGCGGATAACGTGCTGAGCCTGCTCAAGGTGGATAAGTTCGCCCTTATGCTGCTCGACCCGCGTGAAGATCGCCTGGTTACGCAGGTGTGCCGTGGAGTGGATGAGGAGGCGTTCAGCAAAATCAGGCCGCGCATGGGAGAGGGAATCCCCGGCTGGGTTTACGAATGGATGACCCCCACGGCGGTCGCGGACGTGCCCGCCGACGCCCGCAACCGTACCTGCCCGATTCATGATGAGGGCATCGGCATCGTCTCCACCATCTGCGTGCCCATGGCGGTGGGGGATGAAGTGATTGGCGTGGTGCTCGCCATGTCGTCGCGCCGCCGTCTCTTCACCGTCGCGGAGATGGAGCTGCTCTATACTATTGCGAATCAGGCCGCTGTCGCCATTGCCAACGCCAAGCTCTACCAGGACGCGCGCTCCAAGTCGATGGAAATGCGCCGCTACTTCCACCGCGTCGCCCGCGCGCTCGGCTCGGCCCTTGAGGCGCAGGACGCGCCCCAGCTACTTTCCGATCTGGCCGTGGAGATGATGCGCGCGGATCGCTGCGCCATCTACCGCGTTGACGGTGGGTCCGTGCTTCTCCATGCGACCAGCCATTTCCGCGCCACGGCTCCGCCGGACGCGTCGCTTGCGTTGGGAGACGGCCTGACAGGCTGGGTCGCGAAACGCGGCCATGCCCTTACGGTTGATTCGCTTGCGGACGAGCCGCGCTCCCGCGCGCATGGATGGTTGAGTCGTGAAAAGCTGGCTTCCTACCTGGCCGTTCCCCTGAAAACAGGCCGCAAGACGGTCGGCGTCCTGGAAATCTTTACGCAGGAGCCGCGCATCTTTACCCAGGACGAGGTGAAGCTTCTTACGCAATTCACCCGCCGCGCCCGCCTTGCGGATCGCCTCGTTGTCGACGCATCCTGATTCCGCGCCCTGGCTGCGTTATACGTTTCGTCGTTATACGTTCGTTATGCGTTTCGTCCGACGTCAGAAGAAGCGTACTCGACTAACCGCGCTGAACACCGCAACCCCGGCGGCCATGCCTGCACAATTACCAGTGGTGTCTACTATTGACTTCCTCCCTCAGAACCATTATTATGTTATCTACGTCTATATGTCTACGCATATCTGTTTTAAGGAGGGTCGATTGGGATCGGTCGCATGCATCAACCTGCCGCAGTTCGCCATTGCGTGTGAGCGCGCCCGCCTGCCTTATCTGGAGCGAGAGCCCATGGCCGTTGCCGGCGATGATGGCTTGCTGCGTATCGTCTCGGATGAAGCAGCGCGATTTGGTGTGCGAGCGGGGCAGACCGCCTCCTCCGCCCGCGCGCTCTGTGGCGGTCTGCTGGTACTCCCCTACGACCGGCCTGCCTATGAAGAATCAGCGCGCCTGCTGTGGGATTTGTACGCCGTCGAAAGCAGCACAGTGGAGCCCGATTCGCCCGAAGTCTGCTATGTGGAGCTTGAGGGCCGCGACATCCCGGAGCGCGTACGCTCACTCGCCACAGCCGTTTCTACGCGCGTCTCAACGCAGGTACGCGTTGGGTTAGGTTCCAGTAAATTCATCGCGCGCCAGGCGGCAGCGGCAGAAGCAGGCGGGGAAGCGAAGGAGCCCGTCATCACCGTGCCGGTAGGCAGAGAAGCTGCGTTCCTTGCGCCCGTCTCTCTCGATTCAGTTCCTGGCATCGACCGCAAGCTCCGGCAGCGGCTTCAGCGTCTTTCCGTCCGCACGTTCGCCGACGTACTGAAGCTCCCTCCTGCCCAGCTCTACAGGTTGGGTAAAGACCTCGGCCCCCTTCTCCACCGGTACGCGCATGGCCTCGACGGTGACCCCGTACGTCCGCTTTGGCCGCCCCGCAGCATCGAGCGGGAGTTCGTGTTCGAGGATGAGACGTGCGATCTGCAAACGGTCCATGAGTCACTCCGGCAATGCTCGGAAGAGATAGCCGCGGGTCTTGCCCGGAGGCGAGAATTCTGTCGGTCGGTAACGCTCGTGCTAGGATTCGCGGGCAACAGTTACCGACAGGAGCAGGAGCGTCTGACAACGCCTGTCGATACGTGTGCTGGCCTGCTGAGGGCTGCGCTTCGCATGCTTTCCCGTCTACGCGTGGACCGACCGCTTACTGAGGTCTCCCTGCGCGTCTCAGACCTGGGAATCGGCTCCGGGGTTCAGCTCGCCCTGATAGATGCGAATGCTCTCTCGATTCGTGGAAACCTGGGTCTGCCGCATGAACGCCGCGCCCAGCTTGACGCGACACTCGCGTTTCTTCGCAAGCGCTATCCCCGGTCCGCTCCGATACTCTGCTCACTGCTCCGGCAGGCGCGGCGCATCAACCTGTGGACCTATCCCCTGGGACACGCGCTCATGGTTCCAGTCGAGGTGTCCACGAATCGGGAGGGCGATCCGCTCCGTTATCGAGGGCTGCGGCACAGGCAACCGTACGAGCGAGAGGTTCGCCGTATCCTGTCCAAGTGGAAGGAATCAGAGTGGCAGGGAGGAGCAAATGAGAAAGCGGTGTGGCGCATAGAGGCCGAAGAGAACGGCGTCTGCGACCTCCAGCAGCTCGGCGTCGAATGGCGGCTCGCTTCGGTGGCTGACTGATGTTCGTTCACCTGCACACGCACAGCCCCTACTCATTCTTGGATGGCGCATCCGACATCGAGACGCTTGTCCATAAGGCCGCGTCGCTTGGTATGCCGGCGCTCGCCCTCACGGACCACGACAACCTCTGCGCCGCAGTCAAGTTCACGTCCCTCTGCCGCGCGTACTCCGTAAAGCCTATCCTCGGCTCAGAAGTCACTATGGCGGACGGGTCGCATTTGACGCTGATTGCGCAGAACCGCAAGGGATACACGAACCTCTGCGCGCTCCTCACTATCGCCCACGCAGGAGAACGGCTGAATCCTCTCCTCCCGTGGCCGGAGCTTGAACGCTACGCGGAGGGGATTATCTGTCTCTCGGGGTGCAGGAAGGGACTGATCGCGAAACTCATCCTCGAACGTCAGCATGGCCTGGCGCTCGACATGGCGGAGCATCTGCGAGACTGGTTTGGAGACCGTTTCTACCTCGAACTCCAGGAGGATCTCACGCCTTACGCCGACATGTTGAGCCGGGAGCTGGCGCAGCTTGCCCGGCATATCGGCGTTCAGATGGTCGCCACCAACAACGTTCATTATGCCGAGCATGACGGCTTTACTGTCCATGACGTACTGCGCTGCATCAAAGCCGGAATCACGGCCGGGGAGGTTCACCCAGACCGGCCCTTCAACAACGAGCGTTATCTCAAGTCTTCGCTGGAAATGATGGAACGCTTCTCCTGGTGTCCCGAAGCGATAGCGAACACCATTCGAATCTCCGAGCAGTGCGAAGACGTTCTGCCGAGAGACGCAGAACTCACGCCGTCTTTCCCTGTGCCCGAGAAGCACGGGAACGCGGCAGCCTACCTGCGGCATCTGGCTTACAAGGGAGCGACCGCCAGATATCGAGGGTTGACGCCGCGAATCACCGAGCGGCTTGACTTCGAGCTGTCCGTAATTACCTCCCTGGGCTATGCGGACTATTTCCTGATGGTCTGGGAGATAGTCCGATGGGCGAGGAAGCAAGGCATTCGAGTCACAGGGAGAGGGAGCGCCGCCGATTCGTGCGTCGCCTACGCGCTGACTCTAACGGATGTGGATGTCATCAAGCGCAACCTTCCCTTCGCCAGGTTCTTAACGGCCGGCAAAAAACCGGACATTGACATGGATTTCCCCAGCGACCGCAGGGACGATGTATTCAGGTATATCGTCGGCAAGTATGGCGAAGAGAACACAGGAATGGTCTGCGTGTTTCATACCTATTGGGCGCGCTCTGCCGTGCGAGACGTTGGGAAGGTACTTGGCCTGCCTGCTGACGCGCTGGAGGTTCTCTCCAGCAATCTCAGCCACTTTGTCCAGGCGGACCGAATAGAGGAGGCGTTTGGGCGTCTGCCGGAGCTGCGCGGCCACGGTCACCTATTGGAGCGGTTCAAGCTGCTGTTCGACCTCTGCGGCAAGATTTCAGGCTTTCCACGCCACCTCGGTACGCACTCCTCCGGCATTGTTATCTCGCGCCGGCCGCTTGCCGAGATCGCCCCGCTTCAAAAGTCCGCCCGTGGAATCACACAGATATGGACGCTCGACAAAGATGATGCCGAAGAAGTCGGCGCGGTGAAATTCGACGTGTTGGCTTTGAGGATGTTGTCCGCGGTCAGTGACGCGGAAATCGACATCGCGCGCACTCAGCCGGCTTTTCGGTATGACCGCATTCCGATGGATGATGAAGACACGTACCGCATGTTCAGGGCAGGCGCGGCAGTCGGCACGTTTCAGTTCGAGAGCGCCGCACAGTTGTCGCTCGCGGTCACGCTGCACCCGGAACATTTCGAGGACCTGGTTGCGTCCGTGGCGCTCATCCGTCCCGGCCCCGTCCGTGGAAACGTCGTCAACCGATTCGTGGGCTGCCGAAATGGTTGGCTGCGCGCCGAAATGGTGCATCCCTCCCTTGTATCTGTTTTGGCGCCTACGTATGGCGTGGTAGTATTCCAGGAACAGGTGAATGGCGTCGTGGCCGCAATGACCGGCTGCACGGACGCAGAGGCCGATAGGTTCAGGAAGTCTCTCACGAAGCACACGAAGATGGAGACCCTCAATCTTGCCCGCGAAGAGTTCATCAACAAGGCAATGCTTCATCGCCCTGAATTGCACACGGACGCGTTGGAGTATCTATGGCGGCAAATAGAGGGATGGGGAGGCTACGGGTTCACCGAGGGACACGCGGCGAGTTTTGCGCTCATCGGGTACAAGACGGCCTATCTCTCGGTCCACCACGCTGCCGAGTTCTTTGCGGGCATCATGAACAACCAGCCGATGGGATACTACAGCAACAATTCCATCGCCTCCGAAGCGCGACGGCGGGGAGTGACCATCCTGCCGCTCGACATCAACGCAAGCGGCGACAAGTGCTGGGCGGAGGATATCGACGGGAGGGAAGCTATCCGTCTCGGGCTGCGGCTGGTATCCGACCTGCGCGAAGAGGACGTAGGGGCCATCGTAGCAGAGCGCGAGAAGCATCCGTATTCTTCGCTCCTCGACTTCTGCGCCCGCGTACCGATGCACCGGGATCGGCTGGAAAACGTAGTACTCGCTGGAGCGTTCGATCGGATAGACGAGCTGCACGCGCACCGGCGCGGCCTGCTCTGGAGGCTAGACGAAACGCTCTCCCTCGCAGCGACGCTCAGGACAGATGCAGACGGGTTACAGACGGCCTTATCTCTCGGGTCCGCGCAATCGCTTCAGACCCCGGTCGCCATCGATATCGAACCGATGTCGGCATGGGACCGGACTTTATGGGAGTGGCAAACCGTGGGAATTACGGCCGACGCGCATGTATTTGCGTGGTTGCGAGAACACCTGGCCCGTCGTGGCGTAATGACTACGTATGAGGCCGCCAGGCAGAAGCCGGGAGTTCGGGTCACTGTCGCGGGAATCAACATACGTCCGCACAGACCGCCGACACGCAGCGGCCGCCCGGTCCTCTTCTGCTCCATCGAAGATGAATTTGGGATACTTCAGGGAATCTGCCTGGACGAAGCGATAACCAATTACACGCCCGTGTTTCTCTCATCCATGATCGTCATGGTGCAGGGGACCATTCAGCGGCGGGGTTCGGGCGCTACGCTGATTGTCGAGAAGGCGAAACCGCTCAAGATGCAGCAGTTCATCGACGGCAGACTGCAGCAGGCAGGCAAGCGGACGACAGAAGGCGAACTTTGCGCCACGCCTCCGCCAATACGGACCTATCCGGGGACCAAACTGACTGCGGGAGTGGGATAGCAGGGACACAAACCAAAATCACTATGTGCGCTCGATACGATCTACATCACGGCGTTGACGTACTTATCAAGGTTCTGGCCTCTCTTCGCGGCAAGGCCAAGTCGAACGATTCCGCTCATAGTAGTGATGGCGATATAGAAGCTTCTGAGGGAGCGGCAGAAGCGATGCAGGACGCCAGGAAGCCAGGTGAATCCAGTGATTCCGTCCAACCGAACTATAACGTTGCCCCGACAAATAGAGTGCCGGTCATTATTGAGCGTGACGGCGAGTGGGTCATGGAGCAGATGGAGCTGGGCTTGGTTCCCTCGAACATCGAAGAACTTGACCGGCGCATACGACCACTGAACGCCAGGGCGGATCGCGTATTGAATAACCGGTATTTCCGATATGCCGTCCGGCAGCGGCGCTGCCTCGTGCCTATGAGCGGTTACTACGAGTGGGCGAAGACCGGGCCGGGCGGCAAGACGAGGCTCCCATACTACATTCACCGAAAAGACAGAGAGCCGTTCTATATCGCAGGCATTTGGGAGGAGTACCAGAGGCTTCTCACTGTCGCCACGCTGACCGTACCGGCGAACGAAATGCTTCTCTCCCTCCCACACGACCGCATGGTAGCCATCCTCTCGCCGGAAGAGGCTCAAGAGTGGATGGACCCTGCCACGCCCGCGGTGCGCGCAGCCTGTCTCCTTAAGCCATACACCGGCGACGAACTCACGATGCATCGCGTGTCCGTACGCGTAAATAAGACCGACGTCAACGACGAGCGATGTATCGAGCCTTGCGATGACCAGCCTGGAAGAGTTAAGAAACCCGCGAAGAAACAGAAACACCAACAGCAGGATGAACAAAAATCTCTATTCGAATTCGATAACGAATAGCGCCGATAACGCCGATACGAATGAGATACACACCTGCCAAACTGCGGGTGCAGGAGCCGCAACTCTTTACCCAGGACGAGGTGAAGCTTCTTACGCAGTTCACCCGCCGCGCCCGTCTTGCGGATCGCGTTTATCGCGGCAGATCGCCTCGTTGTCGACGCATCCTGATCCCGCGCCCCGGCTGCGTTATACGTTTCGTCGTTATACGTTCGTTATACGTTTCGTCCGGCGTCAGAAGAAGCGTACGCGGCTCACCGCACTGAACACCGCGACCCCGGCGGCCACTACGAAATAGGGTCTTTGCTGCAACGATTCGAGCATCGCTCCGATATCCGCGGCTCCGCTCCGCGCTATGTACCAGATTCCAAACGCGATGAGGATACCAGCCGCCGCGCTCATCCCGGTCATAATCTCCACCTTCGGCCCGCGCTTCCGCTGAATGACCCGCAAGACCGCTTCGCCGATGGCTCCGCCTCCCAGCAGTCCGCCCCAGATGAGGAAGAAGCCGACGCCCGAAAGAAAGAGGAGCAGGTAACCGATTGCGAACCCGGCCGCCAGGCCCGCCAGCGACCCGGCAGCCAGTCTATCCACGCCGACCTGAAACAGAGGAGACGAACGAATGGTGGCGCACTCCGGACAGCGCGAGCCAACGGGACTGCTGCGCGCGCAGTTCGTGCAGATGGGGCGCTCGCATTTCTGGCAGCGGAGGAGAGTCTCCACCTTTGGATGGCGGTAACAGTGCATGAGTTTATACGGGTCGCGCTATTATGAAGTTCTGATGATGCTCAGCGCCCGTATTGTTCACTGGCCCGCAGCGGAAATCCTGCCGTCCAATTGCCACGACCTAAGCGAGCAGGCGATTCCGCTAAGGTTTCATGCCGGACGGTACTCCGCCTGGATAGAGCTGCCCTATCGCCGCGCGAATCTTGTCCTCGCGGTTTTCCGGGTTTGGATGCGTGCTAAAAAACTCGGGAGAACGACCCCGCGATCCGCCCGCCTCTTTCAACACCTCCATTACTCCCACCATTGATTTCGGATCGTAACCGGCCTCCGACATGAACTGAACGCCGCGTCGATCCGCCTCCAGCTCGTCCTCGCGGCCAAATCGCAGGTTGATCAAGCTTCCGACCGCGGCTGCCACCGCCGCGCTGCCTCGGCTGGACGGATTGTTCGGGTCGTAGGTCGCCAGGACGGCCGCGCCCGTAAGTCCCTGGGTAAGCTCTTGCTTCGCGAGATGCTCCGCGCTGTGCCGCCCAACTACATGCGTAATCTCGTGGGCAAGCACGCCCGCCAGCTGTCCTTCGCTGCGGAGGCGATGAAGCAGTCCATCGGTTACGAATACCTGTCCGCCGGGCAGCGCGAATGCGTTAATCGTCTGCTTGTCTGCCAGCAAATGAAACTGGAACCGGTAGGGGCTCTTGCCGGCGGTCGACCTGCTCAGAACACTTTCGCCCACTCGCTCTACCAGCGCCTGTCCTTTTTCATCCGTGGAGAGTCCGCCGTACTGGTTCGCCATCTGGGGAGCGGCCTGGAGCCCAAGCGCTATCTCCTGGCTCGGGCTAATGCCAATGTGCTGCCTCTCGCCGGTCGTCGCATTCGTCTGCTCTGTGCCAAAATATCTGAACAGCGCGAAACCGGCCATAACAAGCGCCATAATCAGACTGAACCCACTTGCGCCGCCTCGTCCTCGTCCTATCATGTCAACTGCCCCCTTTCCGTAATGGCTCGCCGCCCCATATTTTCGTACGATTGCCTACGATTATCGTAGCAAAGACGCACAAACTGCTCTCCAGCGTTCCAGTGCGGATTATGGAGTACAAATCCAGCAGGCAATTCGCGGAACATTCGAGAACATAACAGCGTTTCACTTTGGGACGCCTGCTAACAACGGCCTGCGATGTTCACGTGAGAAAATCGTCAGAAGATCGGTAATTAAACCGGCGCTGGATAATCGAATCTATGTGGGGAACGGTCATGCAGGGAATGAAATACTCCTGGTATCGCGCGCAGAACGCGTTTCTTTTCGCCGCGCTGTTTCCGATTGCTACGGCAATGCGAGTCTACGATCGAATCGTGGATACCCGCAGAAGCGACGTGGACGTTGAGCGTTTCATCAATAACGTCTAAATCAATCTAATCGACAAGATAGGCAAATGCAACTTTACGACTCTGCGAAATTTTATCACCCGGTTTGGGGAGACTACTCACTTTACACGTGGTGCGGCACGTGCCAGCGAGTACAGTTCACGGCAAAATGGGTTGACAAGGCTTGGCGCTGCCCGCATGACGAGTGCGCGGCCGACACCAGGGACGCATGGCGGTGGGAAGAGATTCGCTCCATTGAATCCGATTTTCCACGGCATCCTATCCCGGGCCGCGTGTACCAACTCTACGCCTTCGAGGGCGAGATCGGTGTCGAGGGAGAGTCGGAAGAGGCTCTATTGCCTCGCAGTGGCAGCCTGGGCACTCGTCTGGGCTACGGCATATAGCGTTGCTCCACGCCGGCGAATTGGAACAATAACCTGGACCTAAAAACTTCTGAATGAGCATAATCAGACAAGTATCATCTGATCTCGTACACCCGTGTGTCATCTGATCTCGTACACGGATATCACATCTATCTTCGGTCAGT
>JBBROJ010000051.1:0-31384 GCA_038229495.1 Chthonomonadales bacterium | reverse complement strand
GCGCACTGGGAGGATTCGGATCGGCTCTGGTGGTGTTGGTGGAACGACAAGGTGGAGACCAACGCGACGGTCCTTCAAGCCTATCTACAAGTTGATCCGGCGGCCCGGCTGACGCCCATGATCATGAAGTGGTTGGTCAACAACCGGCGCGGCGACGCATGGGCTTCCACGAAGGAGACGGCGCTCGCGGTCTACGCCCTGGCTGACTATGCTCGTATCAATAAGGAGCTTGCGCCGAATTACACGCTCACAGTGGACCTCGGCGGGCGCATCCAGCGCAAGTACAAGGTCAACCACGAGAACGCGCTTCTCTTCGACAATCGGTTCATCGTGCCGGACAGCCTCCTCCGAACGGGCCGCCAGTCGCTCACGATCACCAAGAGCGGGCAGGGGACGCTCTACTACTCGTCGTACACGCGCTATTTCTCGCTGGAGGAGCCGATTCGCGCCGCATCCAATGAGATCGCCGTTGAGCGTCGCTACTTCCGTCTGATTTCGGGAACCGCGAAAGGCGCGCCTGAGCCGGTAACAATGGACGAGGATCGCCCGAATCCCTTCCTGACGGGCCGCTATGAGCTATTGACAGAGGGCGGCGAATGGACCGCCGCGCCCGACATCGCGGGCGGCCCGCTATACGAGCGCGTCGAGCTGAAAGACGGGGATTCGGTGACGAGCGGCGACCAGATCGAGGTCGAGCTGCAGTTGGAAGCGAAGAACGACTACACCTACCTGGTCTTTGAAGACCTCAAGCCGGCGGGGTGCGAGCCGGTGGAACTGCGCAGCGGCGGCAAGGAGGGGCGGCTGGGGCTGGGCGTCTACTCCAACATGGAGCTGCGCGATCAGAAGGTAGCGTTCTTCCTCAGCATCCTGCCGCAAGGCGCGCGCACGCTCTCCTACCGCCTGCGCGCCGAGATTCCGGGCGAATTCCACGTCCTCCCGACAAACGGATACGCTATGTACGCTCCCGACGTTCGCGCGCTTTCGGACGAGCGCAACCTCACGGTAAAAGACGATGTGAACCGCTGAATCGGAATAGCATGCGACGGGGGTTGACAGGATTTACTGTAGTGAGAATATCCATTCAATCCTGTTAATCCCGTCAAAAGAAGCCTTTCCCCGTGTCCCCCGTGGTTAAAAAAAATCCCTTATGCGACTATGCCTGTGACGATTTCTCCGTACACATCCGTGAGGCGCATGTCGCGGCCCGAGAATCGGTAGGTGAGGCGCTTGTGGTCCATGCCGAGAAGGTGGAGCATAGTGGCGTGCAGGTCGTGGATGTTGACCTTATTCTCGACCGCGTAGTATCCATAGTCGTCCGTCGCGCCGTAGATGGTGCCGCCCTTCACGCCGCCGCCGGCCATCCATATGGTGAAGCCGTAGGGGTTGTGATCGCGGCCATTCGTGCCCTGCGCCATCGGAGTGCGGCCAAACTCGCCCGCCCATATGACGAGCGTACTGTCCAAAAGTCCGCGTGATTTGAGATCCTTCAGCAGTCCCGCGATCGGCTTATCCACGGCTACTGCGTTGTTCTCGTGGCCCGATTTCAGGTCGCCATGCTGGTCCCACCGGTCGCCTCCGACCTTCGGGCAGAGCAGCTCGATGAATCGCACGCCGCGCTCCACCAGCTTCCGCGCCACGAGGCACTGATTCCCGAATATCTCCGTCTGCTTCTGGTCCAGTCCATAAAGCTTTTTGGTAGCTTCGGATTCGCCCCGCATATCCATGAGGTCCGGCACCGCCGCCTGCATGCGGAATGCCAGCTCATAGTTCGCGATGGCCGATTCGACCTTGTCGTCCCCGGCGGTCCGCGCCAGCGTATCCCTGTCGAGCCTACGCATCAGGTCGAGCTTGGCCTGCTGGACCTCGGGCGTGGCTTCGCTGCGTTTGAGGTCCGCGATAGGATACTCGCCGTTGCGAAACATCGAACCCTGGTAGGAGGCGGGCAGGAACCCGTTCGTAAAGCAGTCCTGGCCGCCAGGAGGAATCAGTCCGCTGTTGAGCACCACGAATCCCGGCAGGTCCTGACATTCGCTGCCGAGTCCGTAAGTCGCCCAGGCGCCCATGCTCGGTTTGCCCTGCATGCCGTGCCCGCTATGGATGAAATAGTTGGCGTTGGTATGCTCCGAGTGCTCGGCGACCATTGACCGGATGATCGCGAGGTCGTCCACGCATTGAGCTACGTTGGGAAAGAGGTCGCTGACCGGGATGCCGCTCTGGCCGTACTGCCGGAACTCCCACGGCGATTTCAGCACATTCCCGATGTTGTCGAACTGGGTGGGTTGGACCTTCGCCTTGATCGGCTGGCCGTTCTCGGCGGCAAGGCGCGGCTTGGGATCGAAGGTGTCCACCTGCGACGGACCGCCGTCCATGAATAGAAAGATAACACTCTTCGCGCGCGGCTTGAAATGCGGAGTCGAGGGTGCGAGCGGGTTGAGTCGGGTCGTTGGGTCGTTAGGTCGTTGGGTCGCCGGGACGGCTCCGTAGGCGGCTTCACCAACCAGGCTCGCCAGGGCTACCGCGCCGAATCCGTTGGCGCACTTCGCCAGCATCTCTCGGCGGGACATCGGTCTCGGCAGGAATCGGTTACAGTGCATATATTAAGCCCTAATTCACGAAAATGAACTCTTTGACGTTGAAGAGGACGTGGCTGAGATCGGCCCAAGGCTTGAGTTCGTCGCCTGCGTATTGCTTACGTTGAGACTCAAGGAACCTCAGCGCGGCGGCCGTCTCCTTTGGGGCAGGGGGCCTTCCGAAAGCAGTCAGGTACACATCCTCGATTTGTTGAACGGCGGTCCTGGACTTGTCCGCATTAATCCGTTTTGCCCATACCTCTGCCTGCTGAATCACGAACGGGTTGTTCATCAGGGTGAGCGCCTGCGCGGGGACGTTCGAGACCGAACGGCGGCCCATGCATGTCGCCGGAACCGGGTAGTCGAAGGCCAGGAACATCGGCACGAGGAAGTTTCGCCGGACGCCGACATAGATCGATCTTCGCCCCGCCCCGTCCAGCGGTCCGGACGTCTCGGGCTTACCCCGGCCCTCCATGAACTGCGTTAGATAGGGCATGACGCTCGGTCCAAATAATGTCCGGTCCAGCCGTCCGGACACTGCAAGTATCGCATCCCGAATCGCCTCGGCCTCCAGGCGGCGAACCGGCATCCGGTGCAGCAGCTTGTTGGCGGGATCGGCCCTGTCGGCAACCGAGTTGGCCCGGCTGGACATCTGGTAGGCGGAGGACATAACCATAAGCCGGTGCATCTGCTTGATGGACCCCCCCTGTCGCACGAACTCGCTGGCCAGCCAGTCGAGAAGCTCGGGGTGCGTGGGCGGCTGGCCCATCACGCCGAAGTCGTCCACGGACCGCACAATCCCTTCGCCGAAGTGGTGCTGCCACAGCCTGTTCACGAGCACTCTGCCGAGCAGCGTGTCTGAGGGCGAGGTCATGCGCTCCGCAAGCTCCAGTCGGCCGCTCCCCGCGCCTGATACCAGCGGCTGATTCGTTCCGGCGCAGGCCTCCAGGAACCGGCGCGGAACCTCGTCGCCCAGCGTATTGTGGCTGCCCCGCAAGTGGACCCTGTCATTCTCGCCGGTTCCATCCGCCAGGCCCAGCACGCGAGTCGGTTCCACCAGTTTTGCTTTAAGCTCGTTGCTCTTCTGGAGAAGAGAAGCTAGCGCCGAAGTGCCGTCGAACCGCGAGGTCAATACGACGCAGCCAATGAACGGCTCTGTATGCGGTTCCTTGCTGCTGGAGAAGGCTATGAGGTCACAGGTGATTCGGCCTGGTCCGAGATCCAAAAACTCGACGTATGCCTCGTGGCCGATCCACTTGCTTACTTCCATCGCCTGCCACTTCATCTGCGAATCGTCTTTTGGCGCGATCTCCAGGCCGCCATAAATCGGATAGCGAATCCGTTGGAAACCATCAATGATTAGGTTGACCTTCGCGCCCCCGGAGCCCGCAAGATGAAAGAGAACGTACGGCTTGTCGATGGTGAAAGTGCGGGAGCGCAAGCTTCCCTGTAGATTGTAGGAACACCACCCGCTGTCGGCGGCGTCGGAAGTCGCGAGACGCTGTATGACGGCCTTGCCGTCCTTCTCCTTCACCGCGATTGCTGTTGCTCGCGGACCCGGCCCGAACGCATCTCCCGTTACGCTCCAGCCTTCGAATCCCGGTTTCTTGAAGTCTTCGAACACCTCGGCTGATCCCGGTATGATGCGAGGCTTTCCGGGATAAGGCCCAGAATGCATCGCGGCAAGTTGATCACCAACCTTTTCCAGCTCAGTGATAATCGGTCTGTTATGCGACGGCGAATCGATGTTGGCGAGATTGTAGCGGGAGCTCTTCAGGTATCCGGTGAGCGCATAATAATCTTTGGCCGAGATGGCATCGAACTTGTGGTCATGGCATTTTGCGCAGCCAATGGTCAGACCGAGGAACGCCTTGCCGAAGACGTCCATCTGATTGTCGATGGTGTCCCGCTGGTCCTGCGTAATGTCCACGGGGGAGTGCTTGCCCTCGCCCAGCCACCAGAATCCCGTTCCAATCACCGATTCGTTGAACTTCTCGGTCGGATGGAGGCGCGGATACGGTAGGAGGTCGCCGGCCACCTGCTCCTTGACGAACTGGTTGTAGGGCACGTCGTCGTTGAACGCGCGAATCACGTAGTCGCGATAGCGAAAGACTCCGGGCTTGTCGAAGTCGAACTCGTGACCGTCCGTTTCGGCGTAGCGCACGAGGTCCAGCCAGTGGCGCGCCCATCGTTCGCCATAGTGCGGCGAGGCGAGAAGGCGATCCACGACCTTCCGATAGGCGTCTGGGGAGCCGTCCTTTAGAAAGGCGTCAATCTCGGAAGGAGTGGGCGGCAGTCCGATAAGATCGTAGTTGACGCGCCGGAGCAGGGTGAGCTTATCTGCCGGCTGTCCGGGCTGAAGCCCGTCGGCCTCCAGCTTTGCGAGCAGAAAATAGTCGATGGCGTTGTGCGGCCACGCCCTGTTCTTTACAGAGGGGACGGGACTGCGGCGGACCGGCCTCCACGCCCAATGCGCCGCCCGGCGCGCCTGAAGATCGAACGTCGCTTTGGCTGGTTGGCCGGCTGTGGCCTGCGGCCGTCCGGCCGGCCAGGGAGCGCCCATCCTGATCCACTCGGTTAGAACACCGATCTGATCGTCCTTCAGCCTGCCCCTCGGCGGCATCTGCATTTTGGGATCGCGATAGCCTATCGCCGTGATAAGCAGGCTCTTTTCGGGGTGGCCGGGCAGGAGCGAAGGGCCTCTGTCGCCGCCTTTCAAGAGCGCGGCGCGGGTGTCGAGGCACAGGCCGCCCATCACCGGCTTGCGGGCGGCGGAGTGACATTTGAAGCAGTTGTCGTTGAGGAGAGGTCGAACTTTTTTTTCGAAGAATTCGATCTGTTGCGCCGGGATGGCCTGGGACTGCGCGAGCGCGGGCAAGCACGCAAAACTCATAATCGCCGCCGCAATACCCGTGGCGCTCGATATTGCAATATCCCGTATCTGCCGCCTGCTCTTCCGCACGCCTATTATCTCCCTCGCGCCCCGCCGATACGAATTCCGATGATACCTGTCTAATCATTATATCATGCGCGCCCGCCGTACAGGCTGGAACTCCGTATATCGAACGGTCCTCCCGAAACAATTGGATTGCCCAAAGCGGATTGAGTGGCTCAAGTCCTTTATCCGGCGGCTCTCAGAACGCGGGCGAGCGCGCCCCGCTTCCGAACTTCGTGAGCTTCCTCTTCCGGGCTGTCCGGCCAGTCGCTTGACCACTGTTCCAGCATTTCAGTCATCTCTTGCGAGCGGTCACCCCGATCCGTTTTCTGGTCAATCTTGTTTTCCGCCAGCAGCGAAGCGCCGAATGAGATTGTATCCGGGGCCCGTTCGCGCAGCCAGTAGACGCTGGCCAGGTCCACCCCGTTGTGAAAGCGCGTGTTCAGCGCATCCACCGTCTTCGCCAGTTGATGGAGCCGCGTGTTCCCGTCGAACAGCGACAGATTCACGTCCTGGTAGCTCTTCAGATCGGTGAAAGTAATGCCCACCATCAGCGGACTGAATTCCTGCCCGATCTCTGGAATGGACCGCATCTTGAACCGCGCAATCTTGAACCACGTTAGGTCGTCGTCCGCCGGCCGATGCCTGTCGCTCTGCACCTGCCAGTGATAGTATTTGTATCCTGCTAATGTCTCGCATCTATAGCGAATAACCATATGAAGTGCGCATGCTGTCAGATTGTAGTCGCGCAGCCGCTTCAGCGCCTTGGAGAGCAGGCGCAGAATCACCTTCTCCGCGTCCTTAGCCGTCCGCAGTTCGGGTGGAAGCACGTGCGAATGCCCCACGGAGTGGCGCGGCGCTTCCGGTTCGAGCCCATAGTCCGCCTCGTTGCTTCCGCGGAGCATTAAGTACCAGCGGTTGCCCATCACGCTGCCCGTCGCCCGATGCAGGTCATTGTAAGAGGCGTTACAGAGGTCCTCCACCGTCATGATGCGGTTCACCTGAAAGCGGGTAAGCATGCGGCGGCCGATGCCCGGCAGATCGCGCAGGTTCAGCGAGTAGAGCGCCTGCGGCAGGTCCTCCTTCTTCAATACGACAAGGCAGTCGGGCTTCTGCATGTCCGATGCGACCTTTGCGAGGAAGACGTTGGGCGCGATGCCGACCGAGCAGGTGAGGCACTCGCCCAGCCGGGCCTTGATTGCGTTCTTGATGCGGCGCGCAAGAGATTCATCGGATTCGCGCACGAGCGGACTAATGAGGCAAGCCATTTCGTCTACGGACAGCACCCTGATAGTCGCGAAAAATTCGTTCAGCACTTCGACGATGCCCTTGTGGTAGCGGCGGTAGATTCCGGTCCTGCCAGACACGGTAATAAGAGAAGAGCAGAGCGACTTCGCGTCCTTCACCCCGGTCCCCGTTTTGATGCCGAACGCCGTCGCCTCATAGGAGGCGGCAATCGCGCATGTCGTATCCGACATTACAGGCACGACGATAGTGGGCTCGCCATGCAGCGCCGGATTCTCTTGCTGCTCGACGCTCGCAAAGAACGAATTCATATCCAGAAACAGCCATCTAAAAGTAGACATAATAGCATCATTATAATAGGGGTGTCTCAAGTATATAACGAGATGACAAATGAGTCAACCTCCTATTCTTACGGGGTTTTGGCGAGTCGCGGAGATGGCAGCCGGGCGCGGAAATTGGACAGAATTCGATGGAATCGGGTAATACGGATTCAATCAAGCCCTGCAAACGCATCGTTCCGCTGGCGAGCGAGTGAATGAATTCACTCGCTGTGTCAGGCGCTCGGCCCATCTCGACCACTCGAACCAATGGCGTGGTCGAGAACTCTGGCGCGACCGAGAACTCTGCGCCTTCGGCCAATCGTCCTGCCGGATGAAATTGCACTAATACAAGAGGTCTAATCAACTTTCGCGACAGGATGGAATCTCTTATGTCCCCCAGCCTCTCAGGCGCGATGCTTACACTCTGTCTCCTTGTCGGCGGATTGCCGATCTCCGCCCAGCCCGCGTCGCCGCAGGAGCCGCCGATTCGGACGAAAAATTTCCTCCTGATAGGCGGCCATGAAAGCGTCATGAACCTTGGGCGACTCGAACCGGGCAGAGGCTATTGGCTGCGGTTGATTCTCCGATCTCAATCTTCTCCGAGCGACGAGGGGCATGTTGCGCTGGAGGTGGAGAGCGGAACGCGTTCGCTGCTCCGCGTTACCGTGGATCGTTCAGCCTCCGAGGCTTTCGCGCGGTTTACGCCGGTCTCTCGCGAGAACGCGCGTCTGCGTATTGGCGGGGTAGGGGAGTTGAGCGCGGCTTATCAGGCGCGCGTCGAGTGGCGGGCCGAGCCCGAATCGCGCATGATGAGCGTAGATTACATCCCGTCGCCCAACCAGGGCGCGCGGCCCGCGAATGCCACGGTTACGGCTGTCGTGGTGCACGCAACGGTGACTCCGACGACCGAGGCGACCGTGGGCTGGTTTCTCACGCAGCGATCACAGGTGTCAGCGCACTACGTTGTCGGCAGGGACGGCCGCATTGTCCAAATGGTGGATGATACCGCGCGCGCGTGGCACGCCGGAGTGTCGGAGCTGGCGGGGGTGAAGGGCGTCAATGATTTCAGCGTCGGCATAGAGATTGTGAATCTAAATGACGGCAGGGATCCGTTCACGGATGCCCAGTATGAGGCCGTTGCCGCCATTATCCGGCACATTCGAGAGCAGTACGATATTCCCGATTCGCGCATCGTGTCTCACGAGTTTGTCGCCCGCCCGCCGGGCCGCAAAAACGATCCGAAGGGGTTTGATTTCCCGCGCCTGCTGCGACTTACGAGATAAATGCCAAACACGTGAGCTAATTGCAAAAATCGGTCGTTAAATAGGAGTAAGAATAGGGCCGCCTCTGGAATCTATTGGTGTCAAAACCAAACCTCGGAGGCAAGCCGTATGCCACACATTATAGCCGCAATCTGGTCGCAGATCGAACGCTCGCTGTTTCCCGCCGTTGAAGAGGCGCTCGAACAGGAGTTGAGCTGTGGCCTCAAGCGCGTCATATCGACGCTCGAGGTTGTCCGTATCGAAGAACACGTCCGGCCGGCATGCCAACAGATGCGCGGGCGGCCTCGAGCAAGCCGGGCGAGCTATGTTATTATTCGCGCGCGTCTCAAGGACGAGTTCGGCTGCCGGTACATTCGGGTCCGCGGCGCGGCTAAGATGCATCAGCATGTGATGTTCGGCGTGTTGGCACTGTGCGCAGACGCGTTGCTGAAGATGGCTGCCGGCGCTAGCTGACCGCAAGATCGTGCAATTGGGTGATCGCTAATTGGCCGAAATGCAGCCAAACGACCCGCCCCCTACGGCCTAATGGCGCGCAACAACGGCTGTACGCCACCTTTAGACAGTCGAACGAGTAGATGCGATGAAACTTCCGTTGCGCGGCGAGGCAAACCTGCGCTCAACGGCGACATTCACGGCATTTTGCAATTGCCTCGAGTAAACGAGCATAGACCCATAGACCCATTGACCTATTTGCCATTCACAGTTACAGGGCCGAGCGGACCGCTGGTGACCAACACTTTGCGGCCCTTCTCCACATCCCATACCAACTCTACCGCGATGCGGCCTCCGGCATCAGTAACAAGGTCCGTTTTATCCGCATTTCCTCCGATCACCTGAACGTGGATTGGCTGTCCAGGGATCGCGTTGCCGTACGCATCCATCACCACCGCCGACAGCATATTGCGGTCAGGCGGATTATTCGCGACTGCTCCGAGCGAGCCGCGAATCTTGGCAGGCGGACCAGGGAGGACGACGTAAGGGATCCGCACCGTTCTGTCGCCCACAGAGAAGACGGCAGTGCCCGGCCCCGCGTTCGTGGAGGTGAGAATACCCTTCTGGGATATGAAGCCCTTTCCCTCGACACTTCCCCACACTCCCTCCGCGTTTGCGGGAGTGCCATTGGCTGCAGCCGGCAAATTGGGGAAGGGAACCGCTACATGCTCGTCGGCCCTGAACGTTATCGGCTCGAGGCTGTCCGCGAAAGCAGCAGAATTCAGCACCGGCGAGTCAGCGAAGACCAGCAGAGAAGTAGCGACTGGCCGGGGATACCCATCGGACGGACTGTTGACGTAGGCTCCGCGAATCGCCATGCTCGTCGAGCCGCCCCCGTCGAGGTTGATGGCGTTCACCGCTCCCAGCTTCACCATATAGTCCGCCAGCTCAGGCAGGGACATCCCTCGGCTCAGCGCCGCCTGTCTTCCGTCGACGGTCACCAGCAGCAGCTCGCCGGCAGCCGTGACGCCGGCCGCAGTGCGTGGATGACGGGCCTGCACGAAGTTGTTTTCGTCCCAATTCTCCTCACGGCTATCTATCGCCGCATGGCCGTCCCGTACCAGCCAGGGCCCCCCGCCGACCGCTTGCTGCACGTCCGTCCAGACACTTTTCAGCGCGCGCCCCCGAAATGAGGCCGCTGAGCCCGCTCTGGATGCAAGCTCCTTGCGGTAAGGACCAGTTGGAAGGGGATTCGAGAGGCAGTCGAATCGAAATCGAACGGTGTCGCCGGAACGGACGTGCGCCCGCAGCCAGTCCGCGCCGCGGCCGCTGCCTACCAGCAGCGCTCCTCCATTGGGAACTGCGGCTTTGGGGTCGCCCGGCAAGACATCGCCTGCCGTGCCGGTCTGATCCTGGCCCACGCACACGGGGAGATTTACTGCGTTCACCGTTACCATGGCCGCCATGGTCGCCGCCCAGCTTCGAGAGCCGAATGCGGGCGTTAATACGACGATCTCGTTAGCGCCGGCAAGGCGGTTAATCCCGTCCAGGCCGTATACGCTGCCGTCCGTTCCCATCAGGCTGCCTACCGTCAATAGATTATCGAAGCGAATCTGGCCCGACCCCGTGATCGCCATGCTCACCCTGTGCGGCATCGATTCGCTCAGCAGCTCGCCGTCCCGAATCGTGATATTCAGCGGGTCGCCCGTATAGGGAAAGAAGTCCGCGTTCACCGCGGCCATCGCTCCGTGGCGCGCGGCCAGCAGCCCGACCGCCTCCCGGCCCAGGGTGGGATCGTCGGTCAATACAACATCCTTGCCGAGCTGAGCCCGTATTTTAACGCCGGGAGCTTTCAGATTCACGCGCAGAACATTGATGAGAAGGGGGCCGGTGGGAGGCGCAAGCGTTTCCTGCGAATATTCCACGCCGGGGGCGAGGGTTCTCCTGATTACGTCGGACAGAGAGCGCGGAGCGTTCGCGGAGAGAAACGCAAGCGCGACGATAAAGGGGCGGAGATAACGGGGCACGTAATGACTCCTTGATAACATGATTCGGCGTACTCCCACTATGTCCACTGGGTGGGCGAAGGGAGAATCGAGCCTCTCGCGACGTATCACGGGAGGCTCGACTGCATCGCAATTACTTTCGTTCTAGCCGAGTCGCAACTCGATGATGGCGAAAACGGCTCCCTGGGGATCGCGGATAATGGCGAACCGACCGGTTCCGGGTATGTCCGTGCCTGGCACCATAAGAGTAGCGCCCAGGTCTTTTGCCTTCGCGGCCATGCCGTCGCAGTCCGACACCTGGTAGTAGGCGAGCCAGTGCGGAGGCACCTCTCCCCACTCCTTCTTAATCGCCATCATGCCGCCGATGCTCTGTCCATCTGCCGTGAACTCGGTATATTCCGAGCTTCCGTCCTCTTTCCCCCTGATTCCCCAGTTGAACATCTGGCGGTAGAACGTCAGCGCCTTTCCCGTATCGTTGGTGTTCAGCTCGCCCCAGCAGAAGGCCCCCGGCTCGTCTACGAGGCCGAATCCGGGGTGTGTCTTGGTCTCCCATGCGCAGAAGACGCCTCCGGACGGGTCCTGAATTGCCGCGATCCGGCCCGCATCAAATACATCGAAGGGTTCCATCAAAACGTTGCCTCCGAGGCTCTTTGCCTTCGCCGCCGCGTCCCCCGCATTTGCAACGGAAAGATAGATCTTCCAGTGCGGGGGCATTTAGGGCTGCGCGTCGTTATAGAGCGCGCCGACATAATGCCCGTTCTTCTTTAGCATCGAGTAGAACATGCCTTCGCCCATTGGCATATCCTCCGCTTCCCAGCCGAACAGTCCGTTGTAGAAAGCCTTCGCGCCCTCGGCGTCGGACGTTGCAAGATCGGTCCAACAGAACAATCCCGGCTTAAATGAATTCACTTCCATCTCAATCCTCCTCGCGTACAAAATGGTGGCTGCCCGCTGCAATACAATATCTAACGTTCAACGACGGATAGTTCAATGGTAATCTGAACTTTCCTGCCATCATTGTCATCCCTGAATCTTGGCCGCGAATCGATGCCAACGGGGATTTGAAGCGCCTCGCCCGGCTTAACCGTGACAACCATTCTCTTCCCGGAGACACCCTGCTCGCTTCGGTCGGCGCTCCTTTCAATGCTTCCCATTTTCAGTAGAAGGAGGTCCAAAGCAAACCGGCCATCCGGCGACTTGGCTACTACGGCCTGGACCGTGCGGCCTACGTACAGAGGAATATTTGAGACGGCTTCTGGGCTATTCAACTGCATCTCGCCAGTCGCTATCGTGATGGGGGTACGCTCATTAGTGGTTCCCGTCGACTTTGCGAACTCACGCTGAACTTCGGGCTTGCCCTCGTTTCCCGGTGCTGACTCCAGCCAGCGGCATACGACTACGTACTGTCGCGGCTGTACGTCAACGGAAACTGCTCGCGAACCGACAATGGCAAGCAACAGAGCTCCCAATCCCCAGGCGAATCGCAATTTCATCGGAATCTCCTCTCGGCAGATGGCGGCGCGGGCATTATTGCCACGCCAGACGGATATTAAATTCTCCAGGCTTCTATCGCGCTCCTGCAAGCGCTGCCAACACGGATTCGGCCACGAGCGTTTGACCAGGCAGAGCGAGGTGGACCTTGTCGTTCACAAAGAGAGTGGCCCTGCCTGGTGGCGTCATCGCTTGAACGGTGCTGTACACGTCCGCGATGCCCGTCTTTTTCACTGAGGCGGCTTTCGTGCATGCATCCGCAAGCTCGCCATACGTCGTACCGTTCTCGAGAGCGGGAAATGTAGTGAGAATCAGCACGTCGGCGCGGCCTTTGGTCGCCCGGCGAATACGGTCGATGGCATCTTTCTGCGCTTCGTAAAAGGCCTCGCCGCGCATTCCGGAGTTCCAATCGTTGCCGCCGAAAAATACGGTGACAAGATCGGGCGCGGAAGTCTGCTCCACCCATCGTGGCATCACCACGAGATTTTGTCGCAGCTCCGTGCCGCCCATCGCGGGATTCACGATGGTTACGTCCGATCCGTACTTCTCCTTCAGCCTGGCGTTCAGGATCGAGGGCCAGTTGATCTTCCGGTTCGACCAATGCGCCATATCGGTCAGCGAATCGCCCATGGTGACAATGGTAATCGGTTTACCGGCCTTGAGCTTTGCCCGAACGCGCTCCAGCGGCGATCCGGCGGGGCGATAGTCAGCGGAGTCCGGCGGAATCGTCCTCTCCAGCCTAATGTCATCCACGGTGTAGGAGTGAGCGGCATAGTCCTTCCAGTACCACCACTTCCCGAACCAGATTGGACCCAGCTTAGAGGGAGTGTTTCCATTCGCCGAGTCGATTCGCCGCGCCGTCTTGCCCATCTCTGGAATGAGATCATGCCACGGGACGACAACCTTGCGCCAATCGGTTCCATCGATAGGGAAAGAGCAAGCATACCGCTCGGAGAAGTCGCCGTTCCAAACAAACTCCAGCCCGCCGAGGTGCCGCGAGCCGTCGCCCTTGACCCAGAAGGAGATTCCGGCTGCCTTGTCCCACTCCGGCATGCCGCCGGCTTTGCCCGCCGCAAACACGCCCGAGCAGTTATCGTTGAAGGTGAACTTGAGCGCGTTGCCATCCCGTCCTCCGACAAGCTCCACGCTGCCCTTGCCGCTTGGCATAGTGAACGTCGCCGCATCCATGGAATCGATAGCATGGCCGTCAACATCCGCGAAAGCCAGGCAGAGCGGAAGAATAACGGCCAGTTTCCATAAGCCAGTTCGACCTGCCGGCAACCTATTCTGATTTTGCATGTACACGATCTCCAGTCAAGTCTCTCAGCAGTTCTCGCGATGCGTTGGCGATCTCCGCGACCGCCCGCTCGAACGGCTCGCGATTCGCCATCGACGGCTTCTGAAAACCGCTTATCTTCCGTACAAACTGAAGAGCGGCCGCACGAACTTCCTCTTCCGTGGGTTCGGCGGCAGGCAGGCGAAGTCTTTTAATGCTGCGGCACATGGCGATTATTCCTTCCAGACCAGGACGTTATCATGGCAGACTCTCAAGCCACGGAGGTGGTTGTCGTTTTACAGTCCGGCGATTCATCGCCGGATCCTTGAGATCGCCCATATTATCTCTTCTCGCCCCGGAGGTCATAGCAGATGAGGCGCGCGGGCGAATCGTCCACGCCCTTCTCGTTCTGGCATACATAGAGCAGGCCCCGGCTGAGCGCGGGCGGTGACCACGACTCCCGCGCCAGGAAGAGCCGCGTCCGGCCCAGCTCCTTGTACTCTTTCGGATTCAGGTCCAGCCAAACCAGGTGGCCATATTCGCTCTGCATGAGGCAGCGGCCATCGACCAGAATTAGCGACGCCAGTCCCGGAGACAGGTGGAATTTACGCTCGCCCTCACTGGTCTTTACCGCGTCCTCCCATTCCGGCTCCGTCCGCCACATCTCCTTGCCTGTCTTCACGTCGATGCAGACGAGCGGTGCGTTCTGCGGGCCGTGCCCGTCGATACCGTAGAGATAGCCTTCCTTGTAAAGGGCGGTCATAAAGTGCGTGCCGAGCGCGCGGCTGGACCACGCCTCTTTCGCCGTGCCGTCCGGCAGTAGGTCGAGCAGGACGCCCCCAGCGCCGTAGCATTCTGAGATAAACACCTGGCTGCCGATCACGAGCGGGGCAGAAGCGTTCACCGATTCATAGCGCCGCCCGCGCCATGGGTAGGAGAAGTCGACCTTTCCATTGGCGGGGTCAATGCAGAGCAGTCCCCCGGTAGTGGGCCGGCTCTCGCCGCCCGTGAAGACGAAGATGCGCCGCGTGCCATGGACCGTCGCCGCGATGGGTGACGCATAGCCCGGCGTCCACTCCTTGCCCGCGCCCCACGCCATTTTGCCCGTCTTTTTGTCGAAGGCCGCCGCGCAGGGACCGCCGTCCGCTCCGACGTTGATAATGACGTTATCGCCTTCCAAAAGCGGGGTCGATCCGACGCCAAAAAAGTTCTGCCGCAGCTTGAATTCGGAAAGTATGTTTCGCTTCCAGATAACCTGCCCCGTGGTCAGCTTGAGGCAGTGGAGCTTCCCCTCCGCGCCCAGGGTAAAGGCCGACTGCCCGTCGCTCACCGGCTGGCACTTGGGACCGCCGTTGAATCCGTACCTATCGCTGTATTCCGTGGGATAGGCGAATCGCCAGAATCGCCTGCCGGTCTCCGCCTGGAAACACTCCACGACCTCCTCGTCCTTGATGCGGTGGAACAGAATTACGCGCTCGCCAACGACCGCCGGGGACGCGTAGCCCGCGCCTTTCGGAACCTCCCATACGGCCGCGAGACCCTCTTTCGGAAACTTCGCCAGCAGGGGAGATTCCGACGAGATTCCGTTATGGAGCGGCCCAATGTAGCCCGGCCAATCGCTCGTCACGGCTCCCGCCGCCAGAGGTTTAGGCGCGGCGTGGAACTTCAGTCCCTCCTGCGCTTTTGGCTCAAGGGCAGCCATGTCGGCCAGGGGCTGTATCTTCGGCGGCGCGGGGTCAACGAACGCCTGCGCGTAAAGGCGTGGAGCCAGTCCCGCTGTCAGGCAGTATAAGGGCGCGAAGAGGAGCGTGCGACGAATCATCTATTCTCCCGGATCATCAGGAATCGTGTGTGAAAGCCTGTGGTGCTTCCGTAATTGTAGCAAGCGCCTCGCCACATGTCAAACAATTCAATCGATAGAATGTAGTTGCAGGGTGTTCGCTTGTCCACCGGTGCAAAACCGGTGTCTGGGGGGCGGCTGCGCCGACAAACGCCATCGCGGGCGACATCATCTTGAATTGAATCCCGTCTTGACCGGTTTAACCGTCCGGGGGATGTTTAGCCGAAGGCTCCCCTGCCACGCGTTTTGCACGCGTGGTACGCATCGTGTGTTACACGCGTGGGCACAAGGCAGGGGGATTGATGAAGGATATACGGATCGCGATAGGTAAGTTATCCGAAGAGGCAACTATTCAACGACGAGGAGAATCGATACGATGTCCACAGAGCAAAATAGGAACAATCTATCGCGCAGGGAGCTGATACGCAAAGCCGCCGCTCTCTCAGTTGGAATCGCCGGGTTTCCCACGATAGTCCCGGCGTCGGCGCTCGGGCGCGGCGGGCGAATTGCGCCCAGCAACCGAATCACCATGGGATTTATTGGGACCGGGAATCAGGGGACCAACGACCTGCGGGTCTTTCTTGGAGACGAGCGGGTACAGGTCGTAGCGGTCTGCGACGTGAACCGCGAGAGCGCGGGCTACTGGGATGGAGCCGTGGCCGGGCGCGAACCGGCGAAGCGGCTCATCGAGGAGAGCTATGCAGCGGACAAGGCGTCGGGCACATACAAGGGCTGCGCGACCTATTCCGATTTCCGCGAAATGCTGGCGCGCAAGGACATCGACGCTGTGGAGGTCGCGACGCCTGACCACTGGCACGCGCTTGCCGCCATCGCCGTCATGAAGTCGGGCAAGGACGTCTACTGCCAAAAGCCGCTGGCGCTCACAATAACCGAGGGCCGCGCGATCAGCGACGCATCGAAGAAGTACAACCGCATTTTTCAGACGGGCAGCCAGCAGCGTTCCGATCCCCATTTCCGGCGCGCCGCGGAGCTCGTGCGGAATGGTCGGGTCGGCAAACTGAAGGAGGTGCGCTGCGGACTTCCGGGAGGACGCCCCGACTACGGGCACACCGGCAATCGCAAGAGCCCGGAACCGGTGCCGGACGGATTCGACTTTGAAACATGGCTCGGTCCCGCGCCGAAAGCCGAGTACGCGCCCGCGCGCTGCCACGTCAATTTCCGCTGGATATACGACTATTCGGGCGGCCAGGTGACCGATTGGGGCGGCCACCACCCAGACTGCGCGCAGTGGGGGATGGGCACCGAATATACCGGCCCCATCGAGATTCGCGGCGCGAAGGCCGAGTTTGCGCCGGACCCGCTTTGGAATACCGCGACCGAATACTATTTCGAGGCGATCTACAAAGACGGCGTCAAGATGATCATCACGAACAAGACGCGCAGCGGCGTGACATGGGAGGGGTCGGACGGCTGGGTGTGGGCGGATCGCGGCCAGCATGAAGCCTCCTCGCCCGCCATTATGGATTCCGAGATCGGCGAAAAGGAGATTCATCTCTACAAATCCAACAGCCACTACCGCAACTTCATCGACGGAGTGCTGACGCGCAAGGAGTGCATCGCCCCGGCGGAGGTCGCGCACCGGTCGATCACCATCTGCCACCTCGGCAACATCGCGATGCGGCTGGGCCGCGAATCGCTGAATTGGGACCCGGACAAGGAGAAGATTATCGGAGACGACGAGGCCGCGAAGATGCTGAAGCGTCCCCATCGCGCACCCTGGAAGCTGAGTTAACGGCAACCGCGGACCGCTTACCAATGACAGACGACACAGAATCGGCGCGGGCGGGCAAAAGCCCGCCTGCGCCGATTTACGTGAGGATAACAATCGTCGCATTTGAGCCGGAACAATTGGGAGGCTCCGGAAGTCGTTTGAGGTAGAGGAAGCGGATATTGTGATTCACGGACCGCGTCCCGACAATGCTTCATCGATTTATACAGGAGATAACCGCGATGGCACATCATGCAATCCAGGTTCGCCGCAATTTGACCGGCTCTTCTCCGCAGGCCGCCGCTGTTCCCGCCGTCGAATCGCTGCCCGCCGCGTTCAAAGAGATGCCGGGCGAAACGGAGTGGTTCCGGTGGCGAGACATCAGAATCCATTATAAAAGGCTTGGAAGCGGGCCGCCGCTCCTCCTCGTTCATAACGTGGACGTGGGCGCGTCGTGCATCGAATGGCGGCGCACCCTGCCCGATGCGGCGGAAAACTTTACTGTCTACGCGGTAGACATGCCTGGATTCGGGCAGTCTGACACTTCCGCCGGCCAGCTTCACGCATCCCTCTACCTGGGCTTCTTACAGGACTTCACTCGCTTTGTAAGCGAAGAGCATCATGGATCCCCGCTCGGCGCAATCGGGAGCGGGATTGGCGCGGCCTATCTCGCCTGTATCGCATCTACGACATCTATGGCATCGCGGCTGCCCGTATTCGACCGGCTGGCGCTCGTGTGTCCCACCGGCCTTTCAGCGTGCCACCCGCACCCACTGGGTGGAGTCGGATTTCAGGCGCTGAGCCTGCCCTTCCTCTCGATTATCGTGTCCGCCGGAACGTCGCGAAGCGCAATCCTCGATCATTTGAAGCAGGACGTTTATGGGGACGAACTCCGGGCGAGCATGGACGAGGTGGAGGCGCGGTACTGGGCGACCAACCGGCCCGGCGCGTTCAGGGTGGAGCGGGCGCGAGTATCCTCGCTTCTGAACGTGAATCTGAAACCCGCGATCCCGATCCTCAAAACGCCTACGCTTCTGGCATGGGGCAAAAAAGCGATATGTCCCCCGGCGAGCGATGGGGAAGAGTGGCGCCGTCTCCGGCCCGAAACGCGGGTCCAACTCTTCGAGCAGAGCGGACTCTGCCCTCATCTGGAAGAGCCTGCCCGATTCAACGATATGGCGCTGGACTTCTTGGGACGAGCGGTTGCACCAGATAGTCAGCCACCGGCTGAGGAGAAAAAGGTCGTTCCCGACGATCGCGTGCCGACCGGGAAACTGACCGCTTAGCGCAGCCGGACTAACACTCGCAAGGACGCCGGGTTAGTGTCAGCATACCGAAAATCCCGGACAAATGCGGGTGCGAGAATCGGCGCGATGTCGCATAATCAGATTAGAGATGCCGGCGCAGGGTGACCGCGAAGAAGCGAATCTCCACATTGCGCAGGGCCGTCATCATTATCTCAGAACTATCTCAGACAATAGAGCGGCTCGACATCGACTGCAAAGAGGGCCACACGAACCCGTTCCGCGGCTGCCGGCAATGAAGCCTGACATTAGAATTCAGAATGCGGAATAGGGAGGAGAATGTATGCGCATAAATGGCCCGTCGCACGGCGGGTGGCCGCCGCTGCGAATGTCGTACGCAGATGGGAGATCCGTAGATCCCGCGCAATCGGCAAAGCGCGCGAAGGCTACGATAGGTGCGCAACCTATAGATTCCAGCGAGCGGGAGCAGAAGCTTTCTCGCGAGCTGGACGAACGGTTGAGCAGCACGCTCAACCTCATCCGCGTTCACATTCAAGATGCAGCCACGCCATCGGCCTATGCGAATCCGGATCAGGGGCTGAATCCATCCGAAGTCGGACGGCGGCTCGACATTCTGGCGTAGTTCCAGAAGTCCAGTTACGCACATTAAGCTGGCGAGTAGACAAGAAAGCCGGCAGGGCAACTACCCTGCCGGCTTTCCTGTCTGCTCGTTCTCTTGCGTGCCGCACCAGCCTATCAGCCAAAAGGCCAGCGCTTCCGCGGCGCGGCCCATATCGCTTATGCAGATCTGCTCGTGGTCCGAATGCGCGTCCGCGACTTGCCCCGGCCCGAAAACGATAGCCGGCATCCCCCCGCGAATCGCATACAGTCGGGCATCACAGGAGACGTTCCAGCCAAACACCTCCGAATCCAGACCCACGGAAGCGCAGGCGTGTTTAAGGGCGGTTACAGCCGGGTAATTAGGATCGGAGCGGTAGGCATCGTTATGCAGCTTGGGAAAGTCGAGGATCGTATTCTCGATAAGCCAGGGGTCGTTCGAATCGATAATGAGCCTTCGGATATCCTCCTGTACTTGCGGCATGGGCTTGTTGGGCAGGAAGCCGACCCCCCCCTCGACGAGGCACGTTCCCGGGACCATAGACGGCCATTCGCCCGCGCGGACAACTCCAATATTCACTTGGACGGGATGCTCGTATCGCTCGAAAAGCGGCTGATTTCGTGATTCGCCGATGAGCCGGGTCTCGTATTCCAGCAGCGCGTTGCACAACTTCATGGCCTTCTCGAACGCATTGATTCCATCGTGCCTGCGGCCCATATGGATGGCTTTGCCCGTAATCACATATCGGAACCAGCATGCTCCACGGCACGCGGGATGAATCTGCATTGATGTGGGCTCCAGAATCACCGCGACATCCGCTCGGTCACCCGTCAGGATGGCCGCGAGAGCTCCGTTCCCGCCAATCTCCTCTTCGACGACGAACTGCGCAAGTACATTTCCGTTTAACGATATGCACGCCCGCCTCATCGATTCGAGCGTCAGCCAAAGCGTTGCGGCCTGGCCCTTGCAGTCGCACGCGCCCCTGCCGAACACTTTCCCGTCCCTGACGATCGGGTTGAAAGCATCAGCCCACTCACCGCCCGGCACCACGTCCAGGTGCGTCTGGAGAATTGCCGACCGTCCGCCGTTCGCGCGGCCGCGCCCCGGAAGGCGCACGAGCAGGTTGTGCCGGCCCGTGTAATCGAGGTTCGCTTCCAGGAAAGAGTAGTCGGGATCGCTCTTCATTGCCGGGTCGAGCTGCTGCAACTCCACGCTCCCAGAAGTGCCGTTGAACTCCCTAAACGCCCGCGCCATGCGCTCGACAGCCGGCTCCTCCTGCCCCGAAAGGCTGGGAATTGCGATGAGGTCGCAGAGGAGTTGCCGCGCTTTGGGCAAGAGGGCGGCGACGGCTTTGCTTACAGCTTTGAAATCGGGCGGCATGTCTCTCTCCGTGCGGTAGTTTTGAAGCGGACTTAGTGGTCGCGGGAATACCCGGTAAATATACTTGTGCTCCCTCGCCGCAACTGTGGAATAAGCCGTGTGAGGGAACAATTCCGGGGTCCCAGCGTTCTAAATTATAGCAAGTGAGGATTTATTCGACAAGGGCTGGGCCGCCCTATCTCTCTTGCAACGGAAGAGCCCTGAATCCTGTATCTCGTCCTGCGAAGCGAGGCGACTGCAACCGATAATGGAAGCAGCGATTCTCATCGAATTCGGAGGACAGGAGACATGGACATGGCCACCGGCAGTGCGCTTAACTTGCGACTTCACAGCGGCGTTCCTATTGTTGACGTGCAGGGAAGCTGGGAACCCGCCCTGACCGACGCGCTGTCTGAGATGATCGGCGCGCTGGCTAACGCAGGGCATTTTGACATCGTTGTCAACGTGCAGCGGGCGGCGCTGGAGGGAATATCCGCTCTGCGGTCGCTGTCTCGTTCGGCGCTCGCTATCCGGTCTCATTACGGTCATTTGGACGTCGTGGGAACGGTAGAGCAGATTGATGCGCTCATGACCGAGCACATCGAAAGCCTGTTTCGGCTGGCATCGTCTGAAGAAGGAGCCATCGGCCGAATCAAGCGAGTCCCGATACTGTCCACGGGAGCGAGAATTACTGCGCGTTGCTCCCAATGATCGGCTGTTCGCCGAAGCAAGACGCGGTTAATACGACTTGCTCCGGTTCACATAAGGATAACTCCGATGCAAGAAGAGAATACGCGGCTGCGAATCGTGCGGCTGATGGAGCCGGCGCTGTGCCTATCCTGCCGCTTTGCGTCTATAGCGACAGTAGAAATGCAAGATAGCTCCAATCGGCGAATGCTCCATTGCAAACGCCTGGACTGCGACAACTGGCAGACCGAAGAGGTAGAAGAGACTCCGAAGAGCATAGCCGAGTCGAACTAACCCGTCGATCTGCTCATCGAGCAATAATTTTGAAGGTGGATTTCAGGGCGCTGACGCTGGTCAGCCTCCTGAAATCCACCTTTTCATTGTTCTGGCTGTCTATACCCTCCCCGCATCCCCCCTCCGACAAGGTTTATTAGTACCTCGAATTGAACCTCAGAATGAACCGAATGCAGTTGCGATGGCTCAATACTCATGCGAGGGCCTGAAAGCATGCAGCTTACAAAGAGGCGATACTTGCGCGACAATGCTTGGGTTAGCCGCATACTAAAGGGAGACGCGGCGGCGGGGGAGCGGCTGGTGACGGAGAACTACCACCGCGTTTACAGCCTCCTGCGGTCGCTGACTGCCCAGCGCGAGGTGGCCGAAGACCTGACACAGCAGACGTTTACGCGCGCCTGGCAGGCTTTGGATTCATTTCGCGGGGAGGCTCGAATATCAACGTGGCTCTGTCGCATCGCTTACCACGAATATGCGCATTGGTGGCGCGACCGGCGCGAGTTTGCATCGCTGGAAGAGGCGGCGGACGTGCCGGACCCGAAAGCCGCCATCGGACTGAAAACCGTACTATTCTCGCGTGCTCTCGCGCAGCTTTCTGACGACCTCCGCGAAACGTTCCTGCTGCACTATGAGCAGGAACTCGGCATGGCGGAAATAGCGGTGGTGCTGGAGATTCCGGCAGGCACCGTCAAATCCCGGCTGTTTACAGCGCGGAATCGCCTCCGTGACCTGCTCTCCGACACGGTCGAATCGATCGATTCGACCGTCTCATCCGAATCGATCGATTCGACCGTGTCCGTGACAGAAAAGACAGCGACGATGCCGTTGCCGGCATCCACTCCCATCTACGTTACGCTAGAGGAGAAACCTCTATGAGCTGCAATCATTCAATGAGATATTCTGTGAGACATGCGGGTCCTGCCCGGTTGTGGCGGCGTCTGTTTTGCAGAGAGTGCCGCCGAGCGCGTCTTGCGGACGCGGTAATCTCCTTCGCGCTGACATGCAGAAAAGCGGAACCCGTGCCTCCGCAAGTTCTGGCGCGCACATTGAGCGCGTTAAACCTTCCGCAATCCATGCCGCGCCCACGTCGTGACCGCGTGGCTGCCTTTGTGCGCCGCTCCAGGCGGCTCGTCGCCATCGTAGGATTTGGCACGATGCTGCTTGGCTATGGGTGGCTCCGTTACATCGACATTAATCCCGATTCCCCCAGAACCGCGCAATCGTGGTCCGGACCGAACGCATACTCGGACTTCGCAAGGGCTGGAGCGCTGTTGAAGGACGACAAACTCATCGGGGACATGCTCACGTCTATCACCCGGCGAGCGAATCAATCCGCTCCAGCAGAAATGGGAAATCGAGGAATGGCCGGCTTGGAAGCAACCGGGAGCAAACCGGCCGCCTACTCGCAGATCGTGGCTGACGGCAGAGTGTACTCTCGGGCAGAAACAGAAGCGGTTCTCAAGGAGAACGCTCTCGCTCTTCAAGCGCTGCGAGAGGGCCTCTGGAAATCCTACCAGGCGCCGCCCGTACGGTCGTTCAACGCTACCATGCCCTACTATGCGGTAGATCGCTCGCTCGCTCGCCTGCTTCGCCTTGAAGCTGGAAACGCGGAGGAGCGAGGCGATTGGGGAACAGCCGCGCAGAGCAGTCTCGACGCGATTGAGTTGGGAATGAACATACAGAACGGCAGCGGGGCCATAGGCAAACTAACCGGAATAGCATGCGAGGCGATTGGCCGGGCCGCGCTCTGGCAGAATTACGAACATCTATCGGCTTCCGATGCGCGCGCCGCCGCACTGCGCCTTGAACGAATTATGACGAAGAGCGTCCCCCTGGTTGCCACGTTGCAGGAGGACAAGTTGTCGTCGCTTGCGAGCATTCTCGAAAGCATGCGTACACCGGGATGGCGATGGAAACTTATCGCTACCGATTCAACCCCTCCCAACTGGCAGGTATTCGTGCGGTTGCTGCCGTACAGCAAGAAGCGAATAGCAGGCAATCTAGTGCGGCATTTTGATATCCAGATAGAGGCAGCGGCAGCGCCCTATATTCCTCCGTCGCAGCGCGCGCCGGAAGTGCAAGAGGTTAGCGATCCGGTAAACGATCTCTTTTTCCCAGCCTTCGGGGGTCTACGGCTGCGCGATGACGTGGACACAGCCGAAAACGGCCTGCTCCTTGCCACACTGGCGCTTCGGGCATACCGGCTCGATCACGGCGGGTATCCGGACAATCTGAAGCCGCTTGAGCAGAGCTATCTCAACCGCCTGCCGGGCGATCCGTTCAGCAATGGCAAAGGATTTTTATATCGTACTTCGAAATCACGCTATATACTATACAGCGTTGGACCGGACGGAACGGACAATGGGGGAACTCCGATTCAAAACGCGCCGAATGACATGAATGGAAACAACGGAAACAATGGAAATACCGTCAACATACAACAGGAAAGCACGGGCGACATTATCGCCGGCATGAATCGGAATTAGACCCGGGTTAGATTCGTGAGGCGAGCGTGACACGAAGGCTCCGCGTAAACAAAGATGATGTCCGTGATATCAGCAATGTCAGTGTGACGTCTGAAGAGGTGTCGGCGGCTGTTCCCGTCGGCGCCTCCGATGCCGAGTCGCTCGCGCTACATGCGAAGCCGCTCGATATTCAGGGGAGCGCGATCCCGAAACGAGAACCGCCGCGTTCCGCCGAAGACGTTGCGCGACTGCTGCTCGAACGGAGCTTGCCGGGGCGGCGCGCTGGGATTCTCGTCTGGCTGTGGATCATCGCCCAGCCCTTTGCGGCGCTCTCCATGATCACCTTCTTCCTGAGCGGAGATTGGGGCTGGTTCTGGGAGAGCGCGTTTGTCTTCGGAACTGCGCGCGCGATTTCGCGGCTAAGCTCCGCTGCCGCGGACGCCCGGTCCGCACTGCTGCTTCCTGAACTCGATCTCTCCTGGCTTGGACCGCTCATCAACGCGCTGGCATGGTCGGGCACGGGCGTTCGCAACGTAGCGCGGCTGCGGCTGACCACCCTGCTCCCCACTGCGTCCGAAGAGGCGTCCGCCACGCTTTCACTCGTTCAGCGCGCTCTATTGTTTGACCATCTCACGCCGGGAAGAGCGGTTACCCAGCCAGATTTTCTCATAGCCATCCTGGAATTTGTAGCTGCCACAGGCGATGATTGGGCGCTTGCGGGTACGGAACGTCTGGCGGAAATGGTCGGTTTCACCGGATCACAGCGCCGCGTGCGAGAGGCCGCGCGCGGCGCTCTTCTGCGGCTCGAAGAGCGCGTAGCGGCTTGCCAGGCAGCCCAGGAATCCGGGAATTTTCGGGAAATTACTCCCGGCGCCAGGCGGTTAGAGACGGCCGCGCAGCTCAGCCCTGAAGCGCAGTCGTGGCTGGATGAGGTGGAGGCGGAGACCGCAAAGCGGCCAGGTATGAGATTCGGCTACCTGCTGGCCTCCTGGGGACTCATTGTCCCATATCTCCTATATCAGACCATAGATCAGTTTCGTCTGGGAGAGATTCTATACGGCTTCCTCTTTGCCACGGGCACGGTCTGCGCGTCGCAGCTCTATCGCCTGACACTCACTCCCCAGCAGGCCCGCCTGGCAAGCAAGCTCGCGAACGTGGACGACGTACAGGCCGTGGGGCCTCTTGCCGAGATGACTGCCTGGCCGGACGACCGAATCAAGTCGATGGCCGTCGCGGCGTTGACGCGCCTGCTGCCGCGCCTCAAATCCAACGACACCCAGCTGCTCTCTACCAGCCAGCGCGCGCTGCTGTACCAGAGTCTGCGCATATCCAACGCGCGAACCCATGCCGAATACCTGATGGCCCTCTTGCTGGCTTTGGAGCAGGTTGGGGACACGGCGGCGATTCCCTTCGTGCGTGGATTAGCCAACAGCCGTCCCTTTACGTTGAGGCAGAGAAGAGTCGTGGAAGCGGCCGGCGACTGTCTTCCGTTCCTGGAGGGGTGCGCTCAGCAGAACCGCGACAGCCAGATACTCCTGAGAGCCACGACGAGCGACGATGCTGCCAATGCCTTTCTCCTGCGCCCGGCAGGCACGCAGACCGCCTCGAACCCGGACCTGTTGGTGCGTGTCGCCACGCCGTCGGAACCGGCGTAGCGGCCCCCAATGATGCCGCGCAGAATTGCATTATGGCCGTCTGGCAGCTTTGCTGGAAGGCAAGAGCCATCTGGCGAAGCAATAGTGAATCGTGAGGCGACACAGGAAGTGTCATTACGGTTGTGGAACTTTCTTACATTGCGTTGCAATATAGTGAACTGACGATGAACAGTATTCTTGCGTACAACCGAAGATGGATCAGCGTTCTGCTCATGCTGTCCGTTATGGTCATGGGCACGGCCTCTGGCGCATCCTGGCAATGCCTGGATGGGAAGCCCTGTGACGCCGACTGCAAAATGCTGCATGGCCAGGCTATCGAGAAATGTTCGACTTCTGATTCGCATGCGGTTCATTGTTCGCATTGCCCCATTGCTTCTCAGGCCGGCGCCAGCCGGATTATGTCAAAGGGGGCTTCATGCTCCTGTACGACGCCCCAATGCGTCTTACGAGTGTCAGATCGGCCTGCTTCGTCCTTGCAGAGCGAATTAAAGTTCATTCCACCGACCGCCAGTTTGCTGCCACAAGTTTTCCGCGTTTCGCTCATTGAGTTTGACCGGCAATCCGCTCCGACACTAGTTCTTCACAAGTATCCTCAGCGCTTCTTACGGCCCGGCTCCGGGCGCGCCCCTCCCACACTCATTTAGCGATCTCGTTTTGCGCATCGGTCAGACGTCGGCCCTCGATCACGGCTCCCTGCGCCAAAACCGAGTTATCGCGCCCTCCTCCTGAACACCAAATCACATAGATTTCAATCGCTCTCGGTTATAAAAGGCCGGATACCGTCGTTATGAACGCGGTCTCAATGGCAGTCGAGGACACTATGAGACGCAACTCTCTTCAGCCCGTAGTCATTGGCGTTGTAACGCTGGTGATTGTATACGTAATTACGGGCCAGGCGGTGAAACGCTTCCGCCCGCCCGGCGCAATGACCGTTATCGAGGCGCAGGCCATGGACATGAACGCCATGAGCGCTGCTACGCCCCTTGGCTCGATCCCTGTAAGTGCGGAGGAGGTCGAATTGCGATCCTTTGCTCCGATGGTCACCTACACAGGAACGGTGGCGGCGTTCAACGATTCAGAAGTCTATCCACGCGTGACGGGAATGCTCACTGCGCTTACCGTCTATCCGGGAGACCAGGTTCGCGCGGGACAGGTTATTGCCCGCCTCGACAGCGCGGAACTTGCGTCCAAAGCGAATGAGGCCGCTGCTATGCGAATAGCGGCTGAGCACGACGTAATAGTCGCCTCCGAAGAGCAGCGAATGGCAGCGGCTCAGACGCGTTCGGTGAAGGCGAAAGCGGACTCAACACGACTCGGACTGCGTGACGCGCAGGCTCAGATTACGGCGTCCGAGGCAATGCGAGACCAGGCCGAGCGGGAGCAGGAGGCCGCGCAAAGCAGTCTCGCGGACTCAGAGGCGAACGTTGCGGCAATGCAGGCTGACGTGGACTACTGGAAAGCCGAGATTAGCCGCGAGGAGAGTCTGCTTCAGGCCAAAGCCGTATCGCGTGAGGAATACGACCGCGAGAAAGCGCAGGCGAAAACAGCGGAAGCGAAGCTGGCGCAGGCGGCAGCTGCGGTACGTGAAAGGAAGGCCATGATAGCCGCCGCGCAATCCAAGGTGCGGCAGTCGCAAGCAAATATTGCCGGCGCGAAGGCAAGACTCGAACAGGCGCGCTCGGCGATCGTGGGAGCGCAGGCCGATCTCGCTGCCGCGAACACCAACGCGGAGGCTTTTACGCACAAAGTAATGCACCAGGGCGCAATGGTCAATCAAGCCGCCGCCCAGGAGCGCACCGCCCGAATCGTACGTGACTATACCGAAATACGGGCGACGCAGGACGGGGTAGTGACCGAGAGACTTGTTAGCCCCGGAACATTGGTACAACCCGGAACTCCGCTCCTCAAGATCAAGAGCGATGCGCGAGTTCGCTTACAGGCCAGCGTCGCGGAAGCGGACCTGTCCGGCATAAGAGTCGGCAGCGCCGTCACGGTTACGAAGCCCCGCGATCCCAGGTTTCGTCTCCAAACCCGCGTTACATCCATCTTCAGCGCAGCCAATGTGCAGACTCGTACCATTACCGTCGAAGCCCTGACGCCGAATCCGGGCGGGCGATTGCTGCCGGGTGAATATATCGTCATGGGGATTGCAACGGCGATACCGCGTCAGGTGATTACCGTTCCTCTGGACGCTATAAGGCGGGACGCAGAACAGAAGTCGTACGTGTGGACACTTGCCGTCAACACGAAGCAGGGCGGCAAAACGGTCTATACCTGCGTCATGCACCCGGAAGTTCTATCCGACAAGCCGGGTAAGTGTCCGAAGTGCGGCATGGACCTGACGCCAAAGAACAAGAGCGGCAAGTTCACCGCACATCGTGCTTATGTGACGGTCGGCTCGTCGGATGGAAACCGCGTGGTTGTTGAGAACGGCTTGCAGGCGGGACAGCAGATACTCGTTCGGGGACAGGATGGATTGAACGAGGATGACCCGGTGACCCCGGTCGATTGGGGGGCAAGCGGCCCGAAGACGCTGCCGCAACCGTCCGGCGAGATGCCCGGTATGCCCGGAATGAACATGGGTGGGACGAATCACGGCAACATGGGCGGCATGAAGCTGGAGCCGATGAAGCCGAGCAACAAGACGGGCAGCATGGACAATATGCCTGGAATGGGCGGGAGGTAGTCGATCATGGACATTAAAGTTCTCACCCTTGAGGGTTGCCCTAACCGTGAGCCGACCCGCGCACTCGTGGAGCGCGTTCTTGCCGAGGAAGGGATAACCGCCTATGTGCGGATGGTGGAAATTAGCGACCTGAACACAGCGCGGGCGTGCCGCTTTCTTGGGTCCCCGTCCCTACAGGTCAACGGCGCGGACATTGAAACGGCCCGCGATGATGAAGCTAATTATGCAATGGCCTGCCGTATCTACCGGACGCCGGAAGGCGCATCGGGCGTTCCGTCGGAGGAGATGATTCGCGCCGCCTTGCGCGCGCCTCAACGCCCTGAAGGTGGCTTCCGGCGATCCGAGCGGAAGGAGGGAGCTTGATGAATTCACATAGAGATGTCGTTCTGGTGACAGGCAGCAGCGGCCTGATCGGCGCCCCGGTCGTCCGTAGGTTGCTAAAGCAGAGTCCGGTAGTCGGCTTCGACCATGCGGGCGATCCCGTCTCGCCTGTGGATATGGAGTGCATTTGCATCGACATTACTTCCGATGCAAGCGTGAGCAGGGCATTGGAGCGGGTACGGCGCCTCAATGGCGACCGAATCGCAGCCGTTATCCATCTGGCCGCGTATTACGACTTCTCAGGCGAGCCAAGCCCGAAATATGAGGAGATCACCGTGCGCGGGACGGAGCGCCTGCTGCGAGGATTGCAGTCCTTCCAGGTCGAGCTGTTCGTCTTCTCCAGCACGATGCTGGTACATGCACCGTGCGAGCCCGGCCAGCTTATCAACGAGGACTGGCCCCTGGAGCCGAAATGGGACTACCCAAAATCCAAGGTCCAGACGGAGCAAGTGATTCGTACCGAACGCGGCGCCATCCCTGCAGTCGTATTCCGAATTGCTGGGGTCTACGATGACCGCTGTCACTCGATCCCGATAGCGCACCAAATCCAACGGATATACGAACGGCAGCTTACCAGCCACGTGTTTCCCGGTGACATAACGCATGGCCAGTCATTTGTGCACTTGGAGGACGTTGTGGAAGCCATCGCGCGGGTAGTTGACCGCAGAGCGCACATCCCGGATGAAACGGTGCTCCTCATCGGCGAACCGCTGATGCTCAGCTACGACGAACTACAGCGCGAACTCGGCAAACTCATCCACGACGAGGAATGGGAGACTCGCGAGAGTCCCAAGGCGCTGGCGAAGGCGGGGGCATGGCTGGAGGACGCGCTGCCGTTCGGCGAGGAGCCGTTCATCAAGCCGTGGATGATCGACCTCGCCGACGACCACTATGCGCTGGACATTACCCGCGCCAGGACGGTCCTCGGCTGGGAGCCGGCGCGCTCGCTCCGGGAGACGCTGCCGAAGATGGTCGAAGCGCTCAAGGCCGATCCGGCCGGATGGTACCGGGAGAACAAGCTCACGCTTCCGAACTGGCTGGAAGAGAATGTCGTACATAGCGTCTGAGGAGGTGCCCAAATGGTTCCGGAACGCTACCCTAATCCAGAAGGCGAACAACGGCACGGGCCGCAGGCCGCGCATTTTGCCTGCCCAATGCACCCGGAGGTCGTCCAGGATCGTCCGGGTAAGTGCCCGAAGTGCGGCATGGACCTGCAGCCCGCAGAGAAGGGCACTGCGCTGCCCACGAAGGCGCTGCACGACCCGCTGGAGATGACGCGGCAGATGCGCGCTCCCTGGCTCTGGACGAACTTCACGGTCATTACGCTGGGCGTGTGGCTCATGTTCAGCCCCGCCACTTTCGGTTACCGCAGTGCTGCAATGACCTGGAGCGACATCCTGAGCGGGATGCTCTTGATCCTTCTCAGCGCGCTGGCACTCTCGCCGCGCTGGGATTTCGTAGGGCGGTGGGGCGTGGCGCTCGTCGGCTTATGGCTTCAGTTCGCGCCACTCGTCTTCTGGGCGCCGAATCCGGTCGCCTACGTGACGGATACGCTGGTTGGAGCGTTTGCCATCGCCCTGACGATCCTTGTATCCATGATGCCCGGCATGGCCCATCACATGGAAATGATGAAGCCGGGGCCGGAGATTCCGCCCGGCTGGACCTACAACCCGTCGTCATGGCTTCAGCGCGCCCCTCTCATCGCCATCGCTTTTGCGGGCTGGTTCATCTCGCGCCACCTCGCAGCCGTCCAGTTGGGCTACATACCCGCCGCCTGGGAACCATTCTTCGGCGCGAGCACGCAGCAGGTGCTGCACTCGAAGGTCTCGCAAATGTGGCCGATCTCCGATGCAGGGCTGGGCGCGCTCGCCTATACCCTGGAAGCCCTGATGGGCTGGATGGGCGGAACAACGCGTTGGCGCACAATGCCCTGGATGGTCACCTTCTTCGGCATTCTCGTGGTCCCGCTGGGCTTCACAAGTATTGTGCTGGTCATCCTCCAGCCTGTAGCGGTCGGCGCCTGGTGTACGTTGTGCCTATTCACGGCGTTGCTGATGCTCGTGATGATCCCGCTGGCCGTGGATGAGGTCGTGGCGATGGTGCAGTTCCTCCAGCGGAGCGTGAAAGCAGGCAAACCATTCTGGCGGACGTTCTGGGTAGGCGGCACGCTGGAAGGCGAGGAGAATAAGGACACTCGCTCACCGGACTACGGCGCGCCAGTGGCGGACTTGGCCCCGGCGATGATCTGGGGCGTGACCGTTCCGTGGAATCTGCTCCTCTCCGCCGTGCTGGGACTCTGGCTGATGTTTGCGCCCTCAATCTTCGGCACTCACGGTGCGATGGCGGATAGCGATCATCTGGCAGGTGCGCTTGTCGTAACGATCTCCGTTATCGCGATGGCCGAAGTCGTCCGGGCCGGGCGCTATCTCAACGCCTTGCTGGGCATCTGGATATTGGCAGCGCCGTGGCTGCTTGCGGGCGCGCCAATGGGGACAAGACTGGCTGACAGCGCGGTGGGTCTTGCGCTGGTTCTCCTTAGCCTCCCGCGCGGAGTGGTGAGAGAGCGGTACGGCGGCTGGGATCAGCGTATCGTCTGACATTGATTGGAGAGGACGTTATGAACAATGGATATGGATATTGGCCGCTTGCGATCCTGATGATAGTGGTCGCGTCCTGGTTCCTCTATCGCTACGTAGCGCCCAAGTCCTGGCGGGACTGGAGCCGGGCGGGAATCGTGCAGGCGTTCATCATCGCGCTGTATGCCGAGATGTACGGATTCCCGGTCACGCTCTACCTGCTGACGAGGGTCTTCCGCATCGACGTGCCGTGGCTGCACCTGCGGGAGCCCTTGTGGGCCGCGCTGCTCG
>JBBROJ010000050.1:0-31538 GCA_038229495.1 Chthonomonadales bacterium | reverse complement strand
GGTGGGGGGGGCGGGGGGGGGGGGGGGGGTGGTGTTTGGCGGGTCCCTGGGGGGGGGGGGGCCGCTGGCGGGGCCGGGTCCCCCGCCCCCAGGGCCCGGGGGGGGGGGGGTATTTGGGGGGGGGGGGGGGGGGGGCGGGCCAGTTGGCGGCGGTGATGGGCAGGATGCGGGCGGACGTGTTTCCGGCCAGCTCCAGCGCCTTGCGGCCAAAATCGTACCAGGTGGTTACGCCCGTGTTCGCAACATGGTAGACGCCGTAGAGCGGCGATTGGATAATGTGGAGCAGGGCGGCGCAGAGGTCTCGCGTGAAGGTGGGCGTCCCGCGCTGGTCGGCAATAACCTTTAGCTCGGGACGAGTTTTCGCTGCGCGAATCATCGTATCTGGGAAGCATTTGCCGTGGATGCCGTAGAGCCACGACGTGCGGACAATCCAATATTTAGCGCAGACCTGCCGAATGCACAGTTCGCCGGCAAGCTTGGACGCGCCGTACGCTCCCATCGGATTCGGCGTGTCGAACTCCGTATAAAACCCCTGCTTCTCACCATCGAAGACGAAATCCGTACTGATAGCCGCGAGCGGAATGTCCCGCTCCGCGCAGACAGCCCCTATTACCCAGCTTCCGAGCGCGTTCACTTTGTACGCCAGGTCTGGCTCGCGCTCCGCCTGGTCCACGTTCGTGTAGGCCGCGCAGTGAATCACCACGTCCGGCTGAAGGAGGCCCATCACAGCCCGCGCGTTGTCGATGTCCGTTATGTCGAGCAGCGTGCAGCCGTCGGCAGCGTGTACGTCCGTCGGCAGCGCTTCATGGCCGGCTTCGCGCAGTATTTGGCAGAGATCGGTCCCAAGCATCCCGCGCGCGCCCGTAACGAGTATTTTCATAGGTGTCTCATAAGTGTCTCAAATGTGTCTCATAGGTGTTTCACAAGTGTATATCAGCCTTGAACGCAAAGACGACCTCTGCGAACCAGAGCAGGAGATTGAGCTGCATGGGCCGATCTTCAAGGAGAATCGTTTCAGGGCTGCCGCCCTTGTTCTGTATATGGATGAGATAGAGGTATCGGAAAATGCCGTACATAACGTTTGGCAGCGTGATAACTAAGCCAGGATGCTGGGCCGCCGTGGGCGATGAAATGGTATAAAGCGCGTAGGCCACTACCAGGCCGCCCAGCACGATAGCGATAAGCTGATCGAGGAAGGGGACGCTGTAGTGCTCGAGAATCTGCCGATGGCTGCGGGCGTTCTCGGCCAGTGATAAGAGCTCATGTCGTCGCTTGCCGAATCCGAGAAAGAGCGCCAGTTGGAGGGTGCATACCAGAAGCCACACGGAGTTCGGCGCGCCGATGGCGAATCCCCCGGCCACCGCCCGCAGCACGAATCCGGCCGCAATGGCGAACACGTCCACGAGCACTACATGCTTGAGGCAGTAGGTATAGGCGATCTGGAGTCCATAATAGGCAAGAGCGACCAGACCGAATGCGCGGTTGATGAGGAACGCCGTTGCGACGCCTCCCCAGCCGAAGAGGATGCTGGCAGCAACCGCGACCTGCCAGGAAAGGCGACCGCTCGCGATGGGGCGATTCTGCTTGATTGGGTGAAGCCGATCCTGTTCGCGGTCCGCAACATCGTTCATCAAATAGATGCTGCCGGAGATGAGGCAGAAGAGCAGGAATGCGGTGGTGGCAATCCCGAAATAGCGCAGATTCTCGGAATCGCGCAACGACGTAGGCAGATGGTTTGTGAAGACGAGCGCGACATAGACGAAGAGATTCTTCGTCCACTGTTTTGGCCGCATGGCGAGCAGCAGTGCGATAGGGGTGTCGATCAATCCGAATTTTCGCATCGGATTATTCTGTTCGGTTGTCAGCTTTTCCACGGCCATGGTGACTGGCGCTTATCCTGGGAGTCAGCAAACAGCGAGCTGGGCAGGCAGGCGAGCAGGCTATCACACAACATACAGACACGTTACCAGGCGGCAAGCAGCTCCTCGACCGTAACGGTTGCCACGCCGACTTTTTGCACCACGCCCGCAGCCGCCCGATTCGCCACGAATCCCGCCTCTTCTACAGTAGCTCCGGAGGCGATTCCGAGCGTGAGGGCGCTGATAACGGTGTCTCCAGCTCCGGCCTCATCGAAGACCTCTACGGGGTGAACCGGTACGTGCGAAACGCTGCCGTCCGCTTTCCAGAACGAGAGCCCCTTCTCCCCTCGCGTCACGAGGAGCGTGTCCACGTCCAGATCGCGCCGCAGCAGCGCGCCGGCATCTTCCCACTCGCCATCGTTCAGGAATTTGGGATGCGGCCGCCCGAGATAAGCGGCGCTGAGCGTGTCCTGCGCCTCATATCGGTTGAGCTGGACGAGAGGAGCTCCCGCGAGAGATCGGACGTTGGCGGGCTTGGAATTCGCGGCGAGTGGAATGCCCGCCTTTCGCGCCATCGCCACAATCCCCTGTGAAACCGGGGCCGTCATGACGCCCTTGTTGTAATCCGAGAGAACGATTGCGTCCGCGGCGGGCAGGGCTAGTCCGGCTTTCTCGATAAGGCCATGCTCGACCATCGAGGGAATCGGATGGGTCTGTTCGCGGTCTATGCGCACGACCTGTTGGTTGCGCGCGACGACGCGCGTCTTTCGCGTAGTCGGTCGGGAGTTGTCGGTTACGATACCGGCGATGTCGGCCCCTTCATCCGCGAGCGCCTGCTTGAGCGACTGGCCCGCCGCATCGTCTCCCACTACGCCGAGCACCGAGACTGCCGCGCCGAGCGCCAGCAGATTGTTCACGACGTTCGCAGCGCCTCCGGGCACGCTGCTCTCCCGGTCCACCTCCACGACCATGACAGGCGATTCGGGAGAGATGCGGGTGGCGCGGCCCCATAGATACTCGTCCGTCATCAGGTCGCCGAGCACCACCACGCGCTTGCCCGCGAATTTCCGCAAAATTGCCTGGAATCGTTCTCGATTCATTCTTGGTCTTTCGCGCCGCCTTCCACACTACTCCGACTTCCGACTTCCGACTTCCGACTTCCGACTTCCGTCTTCCGACTTCCGACTTCCGACTTCCGACTTCCGACTTCCGACTTCCGACTTCCGACTTCCGACTTCCGACTTCCGACTTCCGACTTCCGACTTCCGACTTTCTTCCTCGACGATTGCCTGCGCTAGCAGTGGAATCATGATCTCATGGTGGCCGGTAAGCGCCAACCCTCGCCCTCCAATGGACCTGACCCTGCTCACGACCTGCTGATTGGAGCGGTAATGCTGAATAAAGTCGAAGTTGATACCGAGGAAGTCCGTGAATCCCTGAGGGTCGCGGTTACGAAGGAGCGCCACGGCCTTCAGCAGCACCTCCGGCAGCACAACCGCCGAGCCGAGGTTCATCAATACTCCGCCACCCGCCAGCGCGGCCATCTGCTGAGTCAGGATTCGGAAGTCGCGCAGGGAGCCGTGCCCGAGCGCCGCGCCGTCCGCCTGCGGGTGCATGTGGACGATGTCCGTTCCGAGCGCTACGTGCACCGTTACAGGAATCTTGAGGCGGTAGGCGGATGCGATCAGGCTTGCATGCGCATAGGGCGCGTCGGCTTCGGCCAGCTCCTTTCCGAGGCACTCCCCAATACCCAGGCCGGCGGCCACTCCATCCCGAATGGTGTCGTTATAGAAGGCGGCTGTTTCACGCGCCATGCCGAATGTGCCGGTCTGGAGGCCCGATACGACGTCCTCGGAGGTGGCACCGAAGAGCGCTATCTCCGCGTCGTGGATGGCCAGCGCCCCATTGACAGCCACGCAGGTGATCAGCCCTCGCTCCATCAAATCGATGAGCACGGGAGCAAGGCCCGTCTTGACGACATGGCCGCCCAGAGAAACGACGACTGCGCGGCCCCGGCTGCGCGCGCCGACCACGGCGGACGCGATGGCGGCAATCTCGGGCCCGGCAAGTATTCGGGGCAGCGAGTCTAGGAATTCCGCGAAAGTGCGGCCCGGCGCGGGCGGTCCGGCAAAATCCTCTACGCGTACCTTGCTGGCGCGCTCGGCGAAGGGCTGCGTCGCAATGTTATCGAGGTCGAACTCACGGTAGCGGGACATGGGGATAGTATACCTTGAGGAGGATGCCGCAGTGTTTTTCGTCCTGCAGGACGATCGGCCGCAGACCCTCCAGCCGCGAAACCATAGTCACTTTAGTGCCTCGCCCGCCGGCGGATCCTGACAACTGCAAGAGGTCCATTGGTCCAGCAGATCTGCCGGACGCGCCCTATAGCTCAACAATTGCCAAAGATTCTTGTGCCGCGCATTTAGCAAAGCCGGTGGTATAATCGACAGAGTGTTGAACGGGCGCTTGAACCGGCGTCGCCAAGCTTTCTAACACGCTTTCTAAACGGAGAGGAGGGCCTGTCATGGTCCGCATTAATCGAAAACTTGTGACAACTTGTAGAGCCAGTATCTCGCTCCTTTCCGGCGGCAGTCGCGAATAACCTTTCGCTAAACAAGACCGATCACGAATATACGCGTATGTTCGCTTATATTCGTGACTGAACGTGCTCTCTCCGGATAAATATGGGTCGCGGGCCTCTGGCCTGCGACCCTGTTTGCGTCCCGCCTGTTTCAACTTTCGATATTCTGGAGAGAATCCGCGATAGTCTGCTATACCTGCGCCAGGAAGGGAGACACCTCCGCGCGCCAACACATGGTCGAATCACTTCGGCCACGAATAGAAAAGATGGCCGCCTACTACGCCCGCTGTACGGGCGAAGATGCGGACGACCTGCGTCAGGAGGCATGGTACGGGCTGCTCGAAGCTCTGGGCAACCTGGACATTACTATCGGGCAGCCGGAGCACTATCTGATTCAGCGCGCGCGATGGCGCATGCTGGATGCGGTAAAACGCGCCCATATCCGACGCTGCGCGCCGCTCGACGATTCGCTGCCGCTTCCCGATCGATCGCACGACAACGTGCTGGGCCGCTTGAGTGTCTCCCGTTTCGCAACCGGCTTGAAGCAGAACCAGCGTGACGTGCTGGCATGCCTCCTGCGCGGATTGACGTGGCGCGAGACGGGAGACCGGCTCGGCTGTACTTCCGCCGATGTCGCCTACCACGTGCGCCAGATTCGCAAGCAGTACGAAGAGTGGAGCGTGGGATAGGATAGGATAGTGCGGCAGGCGGTATTGACGCCGGTTCGTTTTTATTGCCCCAGACTCTTCAGAATCTCGTCCGTTTTTGCGCGGTCCGCGTGCGAGTGACTCACCCTGGCAAAGAGGACGCTGTCTTTCCGATCGACTACGAATGTGGATGGGAACGCCGTTTCGTTCGGAGCATCCCAGCGAAGATTGTATTTCTTCGTGAAATCATAGTTGGGGTCGAGCGCCAATTGGAAGCTCTTTGGCAGATTCTTACCCCGGACAAATTCGTCGGCATGCTGCTTCAGCCCCTCGGATTCGCCCGGATACACCAGAACGACCTGTGCCTTCGCCGCCTCGAACTTTTCAGACTTTCCTATCAACGATCCCACCTGCGCGGTACAGATAGGACACTGGTAGCCCGGATAACCACGAAGAACGACGACGACGACCGGCCCCTTCTTTAGAAGCGTTGAAAGCTTTACCTTGCCGTTGTCGATGGTCTTCAGCTCGAAATCGGGCGCTTTCTCGCCCACCTTTGGAGCAGACGCTTTAGCCATGGAGGTCACAAGTATGAGGATGAGGCACGAGGTGGCCGCGAGCGCCGCGCCCTGTAGAATCCGGGTGCGAAGACCAGCGGAAACAGAGGATTTCATGAATTTCTCTCCAGTCGATTGAACGGAATCGAGCAGGGTCTTGCGCCCGCTCGTAAAGTGTTTGAATCGGAGGCTGTAATGCCATCGAAGTCGCAATGGTTACCTCGTTTCCGCCAATCGGCCAATGACCGCCACTTAGAGGCGAGGTTTGGAACGTAAACTTCGCCCTGCGACCGGCGCTGATCGAACCGGCGTTTCCAGATGCGTCACCCGCAGAAGATTCCTTGACCCGTTGGCATGGAACCCGGCTTCACCACGCAGCGTCGTTACCTCGAAAGCGAGGAATAGAATGAGACGAATTGCAATATTGGCGGCCGCTTTGGCATGGAGCTGGATTCTGGCCGGATGCGATAACGGCGGCGATGTGGATGCCGGCGCCGTGCGAGCTTGGTTCTCTCCGTTCGTGGGCACGTGGACAGGCAAGTCCGAAGTAAAGGGCGGCGTCCTGGCGAAGCTCGCCAACTCGGCGGCGAGCGGGCCGCTCACCGGACCGAGCTCGATGACGCTGAATTCAAGCGGAGCCGGATTCCTCAAGGTCGCGGATCAGCCGGAGCGCCCAATCTCATGGAAGCAGGAGGGTGACCGCCTAGTCCTACAGCCGAGCGGCGTGAACGGCGCGTCCGACGCGAAAGCGGGATCAGGTGGTCCGTGGGTCGCTAGATGGTCCAACGACAACCGGACGTGGACCATCGACATGGAGAAGATAAAGGTCACGTTCGACCGGCACACGGGAAGCTGATGAACACCCCGGACCGCGGCAACCGCGAGCGAATTGAGTGGCCGTCGCTATCCGGGTGCGCGACCCGGGTCCGGGAAGCGGCAGGCAGCTATCCGGGGCACGATCAAAATGGATGCAAAGCGGTTTAATGCTAGAATCGGGAGCCGGGATAATGCAGATGGCGCGCACACCGCGTAGTACAACTGCGCGGGGGTACAATAGAAGTGGAGGTGAAGGTTATGACGCCCATTCTAGAGATTGAAGGAACGTGGGAAGAGCTGTCGGCAAAGGCCTCTGAATTCTCCGCGCACCGCATGCGCCTGCTCGTTCTGCCAATCGAGAATGGTTCGGCCACAACGGTTCCGCCGCACAGACCGACTGTGCGGGAGCTTCTCCGAATGCCGTTGCAGCTGCGTGAACCCATTCTTGCCGCGCAAGCCGCAGGTGCGGAAGAGTTATATCCGAACAGTCAAGAAATCTCAGACTTCGATGCCCTCGGAGACTCGGACATGTACGATGAAACCCCTTAGAGGCGAGGTTTGGAGCGTAAACTTTGCACCCGCAACCGGAGCAGAGATACAGAAAGTCCGCCTGGCGGTCGTCATGAATGTTGCGAGTATTGGCAGACTCCCTCTCTGCATCGTAGTTCCAATTACGAACTGGCAGCCGCGCTACGAGGCATATGACTGGATTGTCCGACTCCCTCTCCTTGCAGAAAGCGGATTGACGAAAGAATCGGGAGCCGACGCGTTCCAAGTCAAATCTCTTTCGGATTCCCGGTTCATTCAAAAACTTGGCGACCTGCCCGATGGACAGGTCGCCGCTGTTGCCGATGCAATCGCATTATGTGTCGGGTTTACCGCTTCGGAAATCCAGCCCAAATAGCAGCGATCTCTTCTCAAGCTCCGCTCTGCCTGTTCCCCATTCAAGCGCTTTTGCGTCTCATGCAGGCGTTGGGGACAGCTTCGCGGCCTTCATTTCAGCGCGCTTTATGTCGATGACGTTGGCAATCGGCCCGACGATGAACAAAGCGTAGTAGGGCGCGTGAATCGCGAAGAAGCTGCCCGTCAAGCGCAGCGCACACTCCATCGCAGCAACGAGAAACGCCACCAGCATCTGCGCCCGCTTGCCGTGGACCGTCGTCTTCGGGTCGGTGATCATGAAGAAGATGTAGAGCTGGTACATCGGACCCGTAATCGGCGCAAGCTCGGCCTGCCAGGAGTGGCCGGTAATCGCGCTGCGGATAAACGCGAAAACCACGAAGGAGACGACATACGTCAGCGTGATGTGGAACCGCTTCAGACGCGATATGATGAGTGAGCCGAGCGACCAGATAACGACAATCGCCCAGATGGAGTTGCTCCACTGGATACTCAGGCTTGCGACAGTATCCGATGCCAGGAACAGCATCGCGCAGATACCGAAGTTGGACGGATTCCAGATGTGCCGGTCTTTGACGCGCAGCACGTACTTTGAGGTAATCGAGATAGCGCTGCACAGCGCGTAGGGCCACAAAGCGGGCGAGCGGATCAGGATTCCGACGCTGATGCCGGAGATGTAGGCGCTGGCGATGTGCGGCCACTTCTTCGTGAACAGCCTGCCGAGCACGAGCTCGATGGCGATGGCGGTTAAGATTGCAAGCAGCGTCTTGATCGGGCTTTCGAGAATCCCGGTCGTAATATGGCCTACGAGAAGAATGCACGTAATAAAGAGGGGCGCTACAAACCGCTGGTCGATCCCGAACATCTTAGGTGGCGCGGGTGGTGCGGCCGGTCTTACCTGGGCTACGACCGCCTCTGGCGCGGACGTTTCCGGTGGAGCGACAGGCGTTTCCGCGGTCATCCCGGTCTTGAATGCGAGAGGGGGAGACCCGCTGATCTCTTGTTTCATCACGGCTCCTTTATTTTGTGAATCTTGTTGGTCTCCGGCGATGTCACGGTCTGCATCGATTCGGTAGCCCCGGACGGCCAGCGTATGACAACCTTGTCAACTTTTGCGTTCTTGCCCAGCCCAAAGTGCAGGCGGCGCGAGTTCTGCGCGCAGAATCCGCTGCCCCCCGACACCTCCTGTACCTGCTGCTGGCCGTTCCAGAAGCAGCGAACCTGCGCTCCGATGGCGCTACGGTTGCTCTTCGTGCCTTCCAGATCCAGCTCTATCCAGTTATTGCCCGGCGCGGCGGTATTCCGGTAGAGCAGCAGCGGTCCCTTCTGATTGACCACCACGATGTCCAGCGCGCCGCGATTCTCGAAATCCGACATCGCGACCGATCTGCCGTCGTGCGTATCCGTTACGCCGACCGCCTGCGCCACGTCGGTAAATCGTCCCGCTCCGTCGTTGATCCAGACCCGCTTCTGCTGATAACCGGAGTGGCTGCGGCCATCGACGGGAGGCCAGTTCTTGGCGTCGGAGATGATGCTGCTGTTGCCCACCGCCACCTTTGAAAAGTCGTACCAGTAGTCCTTTTCCCTGCTCAGCGAGACGTATCCGTTGGTCAGGAAGAGGTCCAGGTTGCCATCGTTGTTCAGGTCGCCGAACTGCGCCCCAAAGCTCCAGCCGCCAAGCTCAACGCCCATGTCGTGCGCGAGATTGTCGTACTTGATCGAATCTCCGCTCGTTCCCTCGCGGGGCATCCAGAGGTTATTTCCCTGAATCAGCACGCCTTCCTGAGAGATATTGCTCACGTAGATGGCAAGCTTCCCCTGATTCATAATATCACCGAAGGCGGCGTTCATGCCACTTTTGGGCGCCGCGCCGACGCCGGTCTCCTTGCCGATCTCGTGGAAAACCCTGCCATTGTCGTTGGCGAACATCTCCGATACGCCGTAGTCGTTGGCAATGACGATGTCCGGATAGCCGGTCCCGCGCAGGTCGGCGGCGGCGGCGGCCAGCGCCCACCTGCGGCTGTTCAGGCCCATCTTTTCCGTAACATCCTCGAATCGGCCATTTCCCAGGTTGTGGAACAGGTACTTGCGTCCGCCGTTCTGTGCATATTCGAAGCTGTCCGGCATCATCCGCGTGTCCTGCAAATGCCAGAGGTCGAGCTTCTCGTCATAGTAGCCGTTCAAGAGCATGTCGAGCTTGCCGTCGCGGTCGTAGTCCAGCCATATGGCCGAGTTCGCGTTTACCCACGTGGGCAGTCCGGCCCCGTCGGTGACGCGCGTGAACTTTTTCCCCGCGTCGTTATGGAAAAGCTCCGGTTTGCCCCACTTGTAGAGCAGCAGGTCCTCGTAACCGTCGTTGTCGTAGTCGCCCCACACGGCCCCCATCGAGACGCCGGTTCCGGGCCGGTTCAGGTCCGCGATTCCCATCTCCTCTGCCACATCCTTGAACTTCCCGTTCCCCAGATTCCGGTAGAGGTGATTCTTGGAGCCTTCGCCGCTGTTCGGGACGTAGATGTCGTCCAGCCCATCCCTGTCAAAGTCCACGATGGAGACGGACGCGCCCATGGACGCGACCTCCGGCATGATGGGCTCCAGCTTCGGGTCGAGGTGCGGAGCCTGGTGCGTGAAATCGATTCCGCTTGCCAGCGCGGCCTCTTCCAGATGAAAGCCGTAGCGCGCCAGCGAGGTGTTGGACGGAAGCGCGGAGCCAGGCATGTTTCCATTTCTCGCGAGCCGCTTCATAACCAGCGGCGTCGTAAGCAGCGCCGCGAATAGAATAATTGCGAAGATTCGCAGTCCGACGTTCGGTTTCATTGACTATCCCTTACACGGAGCGCCGACCAGAAAGGCTCCGGTGTTACATAGCGCGTATGATAATTCAGCCAGTCCTGTGGATACCGTTTGTAGACCGGATCGGTTTGCAGTGTGCTCGGCGGCGTTCTGTATTCGGGATTCGCGTGAAACGGAAGAGGCAGGACCGTCTTCGAGAATCCGGTGTTGAGATCACCATCCTTCTCCCAGCCGTCTCCCACCAGCACGAAGTCGCGAATCCAGCCTGCCGGGGGAGGAGCCAACGCCCTGAATCGGAACGCCATCTCGTCTCCCGCGTTCATAATCACGTAGCGGTCATCCACTTTTTCGAGCAGCTCCTTCACATCGCCGAAGCGCGTGCAGTAGCCCACGAGGTCGCACCAGCGCGCCGCCGTGCCCGCGAGGTTTTCGTAATCCGGCAGCTCCGGTGACGAGAGGCTAGCCTGATTGATGGACGAGAATCCGCGATACCTTAGCTCCGCCGTCTCGGGTTGAATTCGGGTTGTCTTGACTTGAGCGCTTGGCATGCCGGTCGCCCATGCGAGCCGGTCCCAGTAGATCTCCAGGTTGGTGCGCAGGCGCAGCTTCCGAGGCGCGCCCGGTTTGAATAGGCTGTTGATATCGACGAGGATCGTCTTCGTCTTGCCCGCCGGGAATCCGAGATTCGGTTTTGCGACGCTCCAGCCGCCCTTGCCATCCGCGACTTCGAGCGAGAGTCCCTTCGGCGGGTCGTGGTGCCCCTGGCTGATCGCGACGTTGATTGAACTGTCGGTCGGGTGTATCCAGCCCTGCGCGACCAGCCAGAGCGGCCCGGCGGTCGGAGCATCCGCACCAAGCTCGACCTCGACATAATGGTCCCGCGTGATACCCTGATAGCGGCCCAGGCCGAACGTATCCAGATACTTGCCGTCGAGAGCGGCGACAAGGTCTGTTACCTCTTTGCCACGGTCATCCCAGGCATGAGCAACGGAATGAGCCGGACCGGTCAAGCGAGTATCGAGCGAGGGAGGCGGAATCGAGAACCGCTCGTCAACATGCATCTCGGTGCCTGAAGGATGGTCCACCGCCATCAGCGAGACGTGGTCGAAGAAGTGCGTCTCCCAAAGCTCGGCCGTGATTCGAATGTCGTAGAATCCGTTCCGTGGAACAAGTTGATCGCCGCGAATCCTCACCCGGTCCTCGGTCATGGCGACCCTGCCGGTGTCCTGCCCGTTGATCTTGAGACCGAGCGGCGAGCGCCAGAGGAAATCGGTCACGAACTCAATCCGCTTGCCGTTCCACGCGAATATCCACGGACACGAGCCTTTCAAACGCTGCTGCGCCGCAATCATCTGATTGGACTTCAGCTCGAACTCGGCCTGCATGTATCCGCTCGGCCAGATCAGCCGGGCTGCATCCGCTCCGGCGTTTTCGCCCAGGCCGAAATGCACGACCGGCGCATCGATTCGCTGGATCTGCGTCAGGAATCCGGCACGAATCTCGATGGAGCCGCCAATGCCGAAAGTGTTGTTCCGCTGGTCGCCTTCCGCCTTGGCCGCGTGCGACCCGATAGCAACCCAGCTGTAGCTCTTCTTGCCCTGGTTGAGAAGTTGGACCGGCTTTCCGTCCGCTGATACCCCGGCAAGGTCGAGCCGTCCATCCCCATTGAAATCCGCGATAGAAGAGATTTTTCCGGGCAGCGGGGAAGCCAGCGGTTTGAAGACGCCTCCCTTAACGTGCAGCCATGCCTGACTTGCGGCGGTCGATGACGTGAGGAGATCGATTCCGCCGTTATTGTCAAGATCCGCCGCCAGAAGACGCGTGGATTCCGGCTTCAATTCCGTAACCCCGCTCCACTTTCCAAGCTCAGCGGTTACCCAGCCGCTTCCCTCGCCGTTGTCGGACAGGCGCGTAAGTGAGCCGTCCGACTTCAGGGCCGCGATGTCCAGCACTCCGTCGTCATTCGCATCGAGCAGCGCAAACGCCGCCACGCTGTCGAAACCCGCCGGCAGGACACTCTCCCGGAACTGGCCGGAGCGCTCGTTTACGAAAACGCGCAAGCGCCCGCTCCCGTCCAGAAACACGGCGTCGGAGTCGCCGTCGCTGTCTAGGTCGGCCCACTCGGCATCGACGAGATTCGTGAGGCCGGCAAAGGGCTGGATCGGTTTGAACGTGCCGTCCCCGTTGTTCCGAAGCACAATCGCGGGGCCCTTTAGCGGTGCGAGAATCAGGTCCAGGTCGCCGTCCATATCCACGTCTGCCGTCCACGCTCCGCGCAGAGGGGCAGAGGTGATAGCGGCGGGAATCTTCGCGAGGGCCGTCACATCCGTGAACGCTCCGTTCGCGCCCTGCCGGCAGAGCCTTAGCCCGCCCACCCCGGCCAGCGCCAGATCGGTCTTGAAATCGCTGTTGAGATCGGCGGCTACAATGCCGTGCGTAGACGGTGGAGCGCCTCCCGCCCCCCCAGGAAAAGGCAGCTTAACGTTCGTGCCGAGAATACGAACAGTGTGTCCGTTTGCGGCAATAAAAGAGGGCTTCGCCTCCTGCGTAAGATAGATGAAACATACCGCGTCGGCCTTGTCGGCACCGAAATCGGCGGGAGACGCGGTAAAGGTGAGCGATTCGTCGGGCGGTGCGAGATTGGCGGTCGGATTCGAGAGCTTCACGAGCCGCGTGAGGGGAATGCCGACCTCGCCGACCGGAGTCTTGAGAGCCGCGAAATCCACGCGATACTGCGCGACCGGCTTCAGCACGTTTTGCAGGAATACCACTGCAGTTGCCGCCGCGCGCGGGTTGGGCCCGGAAGCGGCGGCCTCCAGCGCAGTCAGCTGCTGGCGAACGTTCTCCGGCCACTGGTCGCGCCTGCTCTTAAGCCGCGCGACGACAGCATTGAGCGTCTGCGAATCGCCGCGCTTGGCCGCTAGACGGGCCATCTCCAGTTGCGCCACCAGGTTGCCGGGATACTGTTCTACTATCTGCCCGAGCAGCTTTTGGGCCTCGGCGTCGCTGTCCGCGCCGCCCTGCTGCTGAACCTGCTCGACCAGCGCGTAGCGGGCACGGAGATTCTTCGGATCAAGCTCGGCCGCCTTGCGGAACCCTGCACTGGCTTCCGCAAACTTGCCGCGCCGGCTGTCGAGCAGCGCCTTGAGATAGAGGATGCGGCTGTCGTTGGGCGCGAGAGCGAGCGCCCTGTCGAACTGCTTCGCGGCCTCGTCCAGCCGCTCCCCGCGCAGCGCCATAAGCGCCAGGTCAGCGAGAATCGCAGGCTCATCCGGCGCGAGCTTGCTCGCAGCCTCCAGCTCCTTCTGCGCCCGGTTGTTGTCCCCGGCCTGGAGCGCGGCGACGCCCACGAAGAACGCGCGGGTGGCGGCCCGATAGTCCTTCGAATCCGCAGCAGGCAGGCCGCCCGTGCCGCCGCCGTTCCCACTCCGGCACGATCCGCCTTGCAGCGCGAAGATCAGCGCCACGGCCCATCCCGCTAGAGCGAACCGTCTATATAATTCCGATTGATTAAGTTTTATCATGATTATTGACCTACTTTACGCAGGTGCTTGCGCACGGAATAGAATTCCTGCGCTGGGTAGCGCTATGCGCTGAATGTCCTCCTGCGAGGACACGTCTATCGCAATTCTGTCCCGTACCTGCGCAGGCAGGTACTCGGCCAGAGGCCAGAGTTCTCAACCCGCCATTGGTCCGAGGGTTGAGACAGCGCAGGGATTTATCCCGTGCGCCCCTTTGGAAGCCTGGTTTCAACCCGTGGCGATTCAGTCCCGTTGTCCTCCAGCCCGAGCTCCGCCAGCACCATGTGCACCGCGCGAACGACCTCCGGATGCGTAAGCGGGCGCGGGCGCGGCAGCGAAAGACATATTTCGCGCTGGACCTGCGCGGGCCGGCCGCTGAGGACCAGAACGCGATCCGCAAGCTGCGCGGCCTCTTCAATGTCGTGAGTCACCAGCACGACGGTGCGCGGCCGCTCTTCGAGCAGGCGGGCAAGCTCCCCGCGCATCTTCAGGCGTGTAATGTAATCCAGCGACGAGAACGGCTCGTCCATCAACAGCAGGTCCGATTCGCCGATGAGCGCGCGCGCAAGCTCGACGCGCTGCTGCATTCCACCGGATAACTGGTGGGGGTAGTGGCCTCCGAACCCTTCCAGACCGATCAATACCAGCATCTGCCGAAGCTGGCGGCGGCGCTCGGCGTGGTCGCGGACATGACGCAGGCCCAGCAGCACGTTCTCCTCGGCGGTCTTCCACGGAAACAGCCCGCTCTGCTGGTAGACCATCCGCACGGTGCCGGAGCCATCGATTCTGCCGCTGGTGGGCCGGTCGTAACCCGAGAGAAGATTCAGGAGCGTGGTCTTTCCGCAGCCGGACGGCCCAACGACCGCTACGAACTCGCCGCGCCTAATCTCCAGCGAAAGGTCGTGAAGGACGCTCACCGGCCCGAAGCTGCGCGAAACGTTCTCCAGCCGAAGCAGGCTATCTCTCATAGCCCCACCCTACACTCGGAATGCGCGTCAGCTGCATAAGTATCCGGTCGATAACGACCCCTATGAGCCCGATAACGACCATGCCGACGACGACCAGATCGTTCCGCAGGCCGTTCCGCGCATCCCAAATCAGAAAGCCCAGCCCGTCCCGTCCCGCAATCATCTCCGCAGCCACCACGACCAGCCACGCCAGCCCCGCCGTAACCCGCAGCGTGGTGATTATCTGCGGCAGAATGGCGGGAATGGTCACCTGGGTCAAAAGCTCCGCGCCGCGCAGGCCGTAGTCGCGCGCCACGCGGAAATACACCGCCGGAACGCTGGCAACGGCGGCGGTCGATAGGACGACCGAGAAGAAGACCGACACGAAAATAAGGAAGATGGAGGGCGTGTCGCCGACACCGAACCAGAGAATCGCGAAGGGAATCCAGGCGAGCGGCGAGAGGTTGCGGAAGAAGTTGACGAACGGAAGCAGCGCGGCGCGCGCGTTGGCTCGCAGGCCGATAACAAGCCCAAGCGGAATACCGAGCAGCGCCGCCAGCCCGAACCCGACCATCACACGGTACACCGATGCGACGACGTCCTGAAAGAGCCTGCCCCGCTGGAACTCCTCACCAAGTCCGGTCGCAACCTCCATGGGAGCGGGAAATGAGGAGCGCGGAAACACGCCCATGTTCGACAGAACAGCCCACGCTGCAAGAGCGGCGAGTGCGAGAAGTACGGGCAGCAGTTTTATTCGAAAGGCGATTTTACTCTCTTTCATGACATGGTTGAACACTTCATTAGCCGGCCATTTTACCGGCCGGGCATCCCAGAGCCGGACACAGGAATCCGCACAGTAAGGCAAGGGTGACTTTCACTTTTGTGGAACGAACTGCGCCATCTTAGTCAGGTCAATCACCGCCGGCTCGATCTTCGCCGGAATGTAGGATCGGTCGATAAGCTCATTTATGGGCGTGCGCTTCTTGAGAAATCCCAGGCTCATTCCCATATCCATGATCTTCTGAAGCTCTTCGTCGGTCGGGTTTAGATTGCGATAGGTAACGCGGTCAGGCGGCTGAGTCAGCACGTAGCGCAGCAGCTTCTCGTCCTGCCGGAAGTAGGGCGCGACTAGCTTCGCCGCGTCCAGCCGGTGCCGTTCCGTCCACTCTCCCGATTCATTGATTCCGCGCACAAGGTCGCCCACCACTTTTGGCTTCTCGCGAATCAGGTCCTCATGCACCACCAGGCAGCACGAAATATAGTTGGGCCAGATGTCCTTCGCGTAGTACAGCACCCTGCCCGACCCGTCCATCTCCGCTTTCGCGCAGAACGGCTCCGCGACGATAAATCCATCAATAGATTTGTTCGACAGCGCCGCCACCATATCGGGCGGCGGCATCACAATGAATTTGATGTCCTCCGGCTTCATCCCCTGGTCCCGCATCAGCTTGTTGATAAAGAAGTTCTCATTACTGAAGGGACTGGGAATCGCGATGGTCCTGCCCAGGAGCCCGTGCATGTCCTTCGCAGGCAGGTCCTTGCGAATCATCAAAAGAGAGCCGTCGCGGTGGCCGAGGCAGCAGATTCGGATGGGCGCTCCCTGCTCTCGCATCTTCATCGCAAGCGGAACAGTGATGAATCCGGCGAGCAGCTTCTTGGTCTTGATGGCGTCGATGATGGAAGGGAATTCGAAGAACCGCATGGCGTCGAACTCCGTCCCGGTCGTGCTAGTCTTAGAAGCGTAGTCCGTTACCGGGCAGGTCAGGTGGCACGTAACCGGCAGGAAGGCAACGGTGAGCGTCTCGCGTCCACCGATAACGTGGGACGGTCTAACAAAGTCCTTTTCGGTATGGTCGATCGGTTTGTGCACGGTTCGGAATCGCAGAAACGCGATAAGAACCACGAAAAGCGCTACTCCTACAACGATCAATGGTGTTGACGAACGCCGCGACATTCCATTTCCTTAATCTGCAAGCCAGCGAACGAGGGGCTTTCGGCGACAGCTGCCGAAAGCCGAATCTCGGCGGGTGTAAAACCTCGTCTCGGACTTTGCCGTCCGGAGGACGTTTGGCCGAAGGCCCTCCTGCCACGCGTTTTACACGCGTGTTCACAGGCCCTCCTGCCACGCGTTTTACACGCGTGTTCACAGGCCCTCCTGCCACGCGTTTTACACGCGTGTTCACCGGCCCTCCTGCCACGCGTTTTACATGCGTGTTCACCGGCCCCCCTGCCACGCGTTTTACACGCGTAGACGCAAGCAGCCTGCTTCTGATTCTACTGGCCGAATCTTAAGCGCGGGTTAAATAATGCTTAAACCATTTTAAGCCTGAAACATATACATCTCCATGATTTCATATTACAGTGGTCGTATTGTTTGACAGCCAGACCGGTTTTTGTTATACTCGCAACGCCCGCGCCCATATCGGCCAGGCTTTTGGAGCTCGCATGGCGCGGGGGAGTGACGAATGACGCGGAGACCCGGAGAACTGGTGGACAACCGCGCGAGACGGCGGCGGCGCAGGCTGGTGAGCGCATCTGAGATCATCGACTTCCTGGAATACCTTGCCCCTCCATCCCTCTCCGCGCCCGAAGAACCCTACGGTCTTCAGGTGGGCTCGCCTTCCGCCGAGATAAAGACGGTCGTGGTAGCGCCCATGGCCTCTTTCAACGCCATGTCCACGGCCGCGTCGCGGAAGCAGGTCATGCTCCTTACGGCCGCTCCGCTTGTCACTGAGCCGATGATGCATATCCGGCGCGATAATCCGGTCGGCTCGAAACTCTCCTACCTGCTCGAGCACCGCATCAACCTCTATGCCCTCGCCAACAGCTACGCGTCCGCGCCCGGCGGATTCGACGACAGCCTGGCCGAAGCGCTCGGCATGGCGGCAACGTCCGCGCTAAAACCCACTGCCTTCGAGCCGCAATACAAGATCGCGGTCTTTACTCCGCCCAATGCAGCCGACGCCGTGCTTAGCGCAGCTGCGGAGGCGGGGGCCGGGCGAATCGGGAACTACAGCTACTGCTCTTTCCGCACGGGCGGCACAGGGACGTTTGTTCCGCGAGAGGGCGCGAGGCCGTCCGTTGGAACGGTCGGCCAGATGGAACGCGTCGAGGAGATGCGGCTCGAATTGCTGGTATCGCAGAGAGAAATGCAGGGCGTAATCGCGGCAATTTTGGACGCCCATCCCTACGAAGAGGTAGCCTATGACGTGTATGTCGTAAAAAACCCTGGCGTTCTCTACGGCAGGGGACGAATCGGGGAACTGCCGCTGCAGGTTTCGCTCGATACCGTTCTCGCGCAGGTGCAGGACGCGCTGGAGGTGGATTCGGTGCGCTGCTCGCACCGCCCAGAGTTTCCCATCTCGTCGCTCGCCGCCGCCAGCGGCGTGAGCGACGGACTCTTCTGGCAGGCAAATCGAGCAGGCGCGGGCGCGCTCATTACAGGCGGCGCAACCGTTCAGGACCTTATGCTCGCCGACAACAGCACGACGATCATTATTGATGTTGGCTATGCGGCATCTGTCGCTCCGGGATTGAAGCGCCTCTGCAATCAACTGCGCGACACGTTCGTCAGCGACGGCCTGGAAATCGTCTATTGCGGATAGCCAGAACAACGCGATTCTAGCCATTATAAACATTTTGAACATTATAAAGGCCAGATCATCCGGATCATGATGTCTATTACGTTCATAATGGCTACAATGGCCGTTGCCGGCTGAGGAAGGTTCATGAAGGCGTTCGTTACGCGGCAGCTGCCCGAAGAGGCGATGTCTATCATCCGGGCAGCGGCGGACTTCGAGGTATGGCCGGAGGAGACGCCGCCCCCGCGAGAGGTGATACTGGAGAAGACGGCCAACGTCGACGGCCTCCTCTGCCTCCTGACCGACCGAATCGATTCTGAGCTGCTGGATCGCGCGCGCGGTCTAAAGGTCATCAGCCAGATGGCCGTGGGTTACGACAATATCGACGTTCCAGCATGCACCTCGCGTGGTGTAAAGGTAGGAAACACCCCCGGCGTGCTGACGGAGACAACCGCGGACCTTGCTTTCGCGCTGCTGATGGCGCTGGCGCGGCGAATAGTCGAGGCGGACCGTTACACGCGGTCCGGCGATTGGAAAACCTGGTCGCCCATGCTGCTGACCGGTCCCGACGTCCACCACGCCACGCTGGGAATCATTGGCCTGGGCCGCATCGGCTATGAGATGGCGCGCAGGGCGCATGGCTTCGAGATGCGCATACTCTATTGCAATCGGCATCGGAACGAAGCAGCTGAGCGAGACTTCGGCGCAAAGCGCGTGGACATAGATACCCTGCTGGCCGAAAGCGATTTTGTGTCCGTCCACGTGCCTCTGACGCCGGAGACTCGCCACCTGATCGGTCCCGAGCAGTTCGCGAAGATGAAGCCTTCTTCGGTCTTCGTGAATACCGCGCGGGGCCCGGTCGTGGATCAAAACGCGCTCTATGAAGCGTTGCGAGATCGCCGGATTGCTGCCGCCGGTATCGACGTGTTCGAGATCGAGCCGCTTCCGCTCGGCGACCCGCTCCTCTCGCTTGACAACGTGGTCCTCCTGCCGCATATAGGCTCGGCATCCATCGAAACCCGCACGAAAATGGCGGTGCTGGCGGCTCATAATCTCGTCGCGGGCCTCAGGGGAGAGCCTCTGCCGCATCCCGTTAATTAAAGGGTCCCGGAATGCACGCCTCCGAGTGGTTTGAAGAGACCGAAGGACTTTGCCCATCCTGTCTCCGCACGGTCCCCGCACGGCTCGGCGTTGAATCGAATCGTGTCTGGATGGAGCGAGAATGCCCGCGCCACGGCCCTTCCCGCGCGCTTCTCGCGACTGACGCGGACGAATATCTACGCCTGCGCAGGTACGTTTCGCCAAGAGTATCGGGCGGTTCCGGAGTCTCAAGCGGCTGCTGCGGTGAGGGAGTTTCCTGCGACACCGGCCCGCCGGTTTGCGTCCTGCTGCTTGAGATAACACAGGCTTGCAATCTGCGCTGCCCAACCTGTTACGCGGACGCGCAAGGTCACGACTTCATGACCGTCGAGGAGGCGCGCAAGCGGCTCGACGTATTCTTCCGGCAGCAGACCCGGCTCGATCTGCTCATGCTGAGCGGGGGAGAGCCGACCATCCACCCGCGCTTCGTAGAGATTCTGGACCTCGCTCTCACTTACCCCATCGACCGCGTTCTCATAAATACTAACGGCCTGCGGCTTCACCAGAGCGACGAGCTGGTACAATCCATCGCGCGTCATCGAGATCGCGTGGAGCTCTACTTCTCATTTGCGAGCTTTCGGGGCGGCGTCCACGAGCGGCTCTATGGCAAGGACCTGCGCGTCGAGAAGCAGAGCGCCCTGGAAAATGCGCGCCAGGCGGGAATCTTTGTCAACCTCGTGCCGACGGTCGAGCGCGGCGTGAACGAAGAGGAGATTGGCGATCTCTACCGCTTCGCGCTCTCCATGGACAACATTTCGGGAATCACGTTCCAGCCGGTGATGAGCGCGGGCCGATACGAGAACGCGTATGAGGCCGAACAACGGCTTACAATGATAGACGTCCTCCGCGAGCTCGAGCGGCAGACGGACGGAGCGCTTCGCACGACCGATTTCGTGGGGCTGCCCTGCTCCCATCCGGACTGCTGCTCCCTGACCTACGGATTCCTGGACGAGGGCCGGACCACCATCACTCCTCTTCCACGACACCTGGATGTCGCGCGTTATCTCGACCTCTTTGCGGACCGGATCAGTTTCGCGGGACTGCTGAGCGGCGCGGCGCGGCGGGTCTGGTCGGATGTCGCCCATTTCCGCGCGGGCCGCACGCTGCGCGACCTTACTGCTCTTTTCGTTCATGGCGGCGTGCGCGAGGTCATTGCCCTGCGCCGCGACCCGCAGGCGGTGGGACGCCGAATCTTCCGCGTCGTCATCAAGCCCTTCATGGACGCGCACACTTACGATCGCAAGAGAATCGAGCAGTGCTGCACAAAAGTCCTGAACGAGCGCGGCGAAGCTATCTCATTTTGCGAGTACAACGTCTTCCACCGCAGCCGCAAAACGCGCGAATCCACGATTCCGCTGACATTGAAAACTTGAACCACGGGGAACACAGGGAACGGCGCTTCGGAGAGAACTCGGTTTTCCCCGTGCTCCCCGTGTTCCCCGTGGTTAAAATGCCCTTGCCGTACTTCGTGTCCCCCATGATTTGATTTCCCGGAGAATGTCATGAGCGAATTCGACAGGCAGCAACAGGGCCGGAAGTATGAAGGGTGGGCGTTCACATTCTGCAAAGCCGCTTTTCTGGTGCTCATCTTCCAGAAGTATTCGCTTCTTGCGCTTTCTGGGTTGGCGGCGCTGTTTTACGTTGTCGCCGCCCTGCATGGGGTCAAGGAGTATAGGTGCTGGGCCAAGCCGCCGTGGATAACCCTTTTCTGGGCGACCGTGTTTGCCGGGACGCTGTGGCTCACACTCGCTCGCGCGGGATAGTTTGGTCGGCAAACGCGAAGGAATTCCCCGGGTATATGCCGAAACGATCGCCTGCGAATAGAATCGATATTCTCTTTTGTGTTACGTTCTCATTTGTGTTACGATAGGTCCCGTTCATCGTTTGCAATATAAAGGCCGGGCCGCGCGGTCACTGCCGGTTCGGACCGCAATACATGCCGCACCCATATCGAAAGGAGTTCACCTTTTATGTATTCAACGAAGACACCATTCATCGCCATTGCTCTGTCCTGTTTGGTATTGTTGGGCGCGGCGTCCATAACGGAAGCCACCCCAGGCCAGAAGGGCAAGAAGAAACCGGCTGCGGGCGCATCCTCGGCCCCCACCAAGGCGCAGATAGATGCCGGCAAGAAAATATACGACGCGAACGGCTGTGGCGCTTGCCATATGGTGGGAGACAAGGGTGGCAAGCTCGGACCGGAGCTTTCCCACATCGGCAGCGACAAAAAGTGGCCGGCGGCCAGGCTGGTCGCCGTTGTCCGAGATCCGAAAAAGACACTGAAAACCGAAAAGATGCCCGCGTACGGCGCCGACAAGATCAATGAGAAGGAGCTCAAGTCGTTGGTCACCTACCTCGGCTCCCTCAAGTAGAACCGGTTTCAGGTATCGGGTGTCAGGCCGAATGAGTCCTTCCTGACCCCTGGCACCTGACACCTGAAACCTTCCCTGATGTTCGACCTCGCCATTATCATCGTGAGCTTCAACACGGAAGCTCTGCTTCGACTTTGCCTCCGGGCTATTCCCGCCGCTTGCGGGGGTCTCTCCTACGATGTTTACGTAATCGATAATTTCTCCGCCGACGGCTCGACGGAGATGGCGCGGCGCGAGTTCCCCCAGGTCCACCTCACCGTCAGCGAGCGTAATCTTGGCTTCGCGGGCGCAAACAACACGGCGCTGCGATTGCCGGAAGCGCAAGCCGCCCGCTACGTTCTCCTTCTGAACCCCGATACCGAGGCCCGACCCGGCTCGTTTGAATCGCTCGTCCGATTCATGGATTCGAATCCCCGCGCGGGCGCCTGCGGACCCAGGCTTCTTAACACCGACGGCTCTCTTCAGCGGAATGGCGCTAAGTTCCCGACCCTCTTGCGCGAGTTTTTGGGCGTGACCGGTCTCCGGCGGCTTGCAATGCGGCGGTATGAGACCGCGCTCGGTTATGGCCGCGAGGACTTCGACCAACTGACGGAGGTCGATCAGGTATCGGGAGCGTGCCTGCTGGTACGGGGCGACGTAATAAGGGAGGTCGGCCCTCTCGACGAGCGGTTCTTCATGTTCTACGAAGAGATCGAGTGGTGCTGGCGCATCAAGCGCGCGGGCTACGCGGTATACTACGTTCCAGAAGCCGTGGTGACGCACCACTGGATGGGAAGCGTCAAGCAGCAGAGCAAAAAGATGACCGATCAGCTCTTCCGCAGCCAGCTTCTCTACTACCAGAAGACGAGAGGCTTCCTGACGGTACTTGGAGTGCGCGGCGTAATGGCTGCCGGCCTGCTGAAGAACGCGCTGCTTCATGCCGGAGTGGCGGCCAAGCGCACTATGCGACGCATGGGAATCCTGCCTAATGCGAAGTAACCGGCACATATTAGACCTCTTGCATAAGTGTTCTCTTCGTCCGGCAGGACGATTGGCCGCAGGCCCAGAGTTTTCAGACGCGCCACGGGTCCGAGCGCCTGAGACAGCCACGAATCCATAGTCACTTCAGTGCCTAGCTCGTCAGCGTAGTGGGACTTTTGCAAGAGGTCTATTCACGTCATATTCACGATGAAAGTTGCAGCCTCAGCACCAGCAGACGCTCAGTGTCCGGTTGTGGGCGATCGTCTCCACGTGGCGATGCTAACCTCTGTGGGCAACCGCTGCGGCATCGCAGCCTACACGCGTGCGCTGGTCCAAGCCTTGCGGGAGTTTGTGGACGTGGTGGTCGAGCCTATTGAGGTGGGACGGCAGCCCCTCGAACACTACCAGGAGCAGGCGAAGCGGCTAAATATGGCCGATGTCGTTCACATTCAGCACGAGCACAGTTTCTGGGGAGGCGTGCTGCCAAACCACTCCGTATTCTGGAATCTCCGCTACCTCATCGAAAAGCCCCTCGTTCTCACGGCGCATACCACCACCTCCCTGCGAGACCTGCTGAAGCTTCCATCCGAGCGCAGGCCGATCCACCGAATCGCGAAGGAACTGCTCGTTAGGCGGCGGGCGTATCGCGAAAGCGTGGAGATTGCGCCCTTTATCACTGGCCGGTGCATCGTGCATACGCGCGAAGGCGGCGAGGCCCTGGTGGCGCGCGGCGCGAACGGCAAATACGTTCACGTGATTCCGGCGGGCGTGCCGGAAACCATGCCGTTACCCGGCTCAGGCGCGCGATTCCGTGAAATGGCCGCGCCGAACAATCGAATCGTTGCCCTATTCGGGTACATTGCACCCAACAAGGGTTACGAGCTGGCTTTCGATGCCCTAGCCAGCCTGCCGAACGATGTCGCGCTGTTGATCGCGGGCGGGGCTCGCAATGAAGAGATGGTCCCTTACGAGGAGAGTATCCGCCGCCGCATCGAGGAGCGCGGTCTTGTAGAGCGCATTTTCATCACCGGACACCTGAGCGAGCAGGAGATAGCGGACGCGATGGCTGCCGCCGACGTGGTTGTCGCGCCCCATACAATCGCGACGGGGAGCTATTCGATAATGATTCCGCTGGCGTATGGCAAAGCGATCGCGGCATCCGATCTGGCCTGCTTCCGCGAGATTCAGGAGCAGACGCCCGATCCGGGAGCCATGGAGATGTTCCGAGCCGGGGATGTGGACGATTTTGCGAATGCGCTGAACAGAGTATTGGCCGGCGACGCTCGGCGGGCGGAGATGGAGCGGCTTGCGGCGGATTACGCGCGAACCCACTCCTGGCGCGAGGTGGCGCGAAAAACTATTGATATTTACCGGGAAGCCATTGCAGACGAGAAGCGCCTGAGCCACCATTCGATGGCGGCGAGTTGAGGCTGACGTGAGCGACAGTGGATCGGGCCTATCGGTCTGCATGATCACGCCGCGGCGGCGGAAATGCGGCGTCGCGGACTACGCAAGCTATCTCCTGCCGGAGCTGCTACGGCTTGTAGACGTGCGGCACGCGGTCGATTCAGCAGATTTCGCGGATGAGATGAACGCCGTCGATATTGCGCACATCCAGCACCAATACTTTCTGTTCGGCGGAGTCGCACCATGGAAGAACCGATTTCGGCTCTTTGCAAACCGGCTGCGCGTGCCGGCAGTCATGACGGTCCATGAGTTCGTTGAACCCGTTGGAAACATTGCCGCGCGGGCGGCGATTCGAATCACGAACCGGATTAATTTCGAGCACAGGGCCATCAAGCGGCTGGTCGTGCACACCGGTGCGGATCGTGAACGGATGGCCGCGTCCGGTATAGACGACAGCCGTATAATCGTCGTCCGGCATGGGGTTCCGCCCTCGCCCCGCCTGCCGTCGCGGGAAGACGCGCGAAGATCGCTGGGGCTGGAGGGGAAGTTCGTAGTGACGCTCTTTGGCTTCCTGTCGCGGCGCAAGGGCCACGCGGTCGCAATCGAGGCGATGCGATATCTGCCGGACGGAGTCAGCATGCTTCTTGCGGGCGGACGGCATGCGGACGACTACACGAGCTATCCGGATGACATCGAGCAGATGATTACAATGCACGGCCTGAACAAAAGGGCGCGGATTACCGGCTACCTTGAGCCTGAGCAGGTTGCGAATGTAATGAGCGCGACCGACTTAATCATCGCTCCGTTCACGGAATCGAGCGGGTCCGGCTCGCTGGCGATGGCGTTCTCATGCGGCAAACCCATCCTCGGGTCTCGCATCGCTCCGCATGTCGAGATAGAGGAAGAATCGACCCGCGCGATCCGGCTGTTCGCTCCGAACGAAGGGGAGGCGCTCGCTCAGGAGATACGGCATCTGAGACATGATCCAGACCTGTTGAGAGAGTACATAGTCGGAGCGGCCAGGTATGCGGCATCGCATTCGTACGCGCGCATGGCGGAGGAGACGGTGAACATCTATCGCAGCACGTTGGAGAGGCTGTCTTGATGCGAATCGGCATAGATGGGCGCGCGCTCACGGGCCGATACACGGGCGACCGGACGTACTGGCTCAACCTGCTCCGCGCGCTGCTGGCGAACGCAGCCTGCGCCCGCGAGTACCAGTTTTTCGTCTACAGCCGCCTTCCCATCGCCGCCGGAACGCTGCCCGGCTGCCCGAACCTCATGATTCGGACTATTCCGGCAAGTAATAACCGGCTCTGGACCCTTCGTGCATTTCCGCGCGCCCTCTGCGACGATGAGATCGAGCTGGCGCACACGCAGTACACGACGCCGCTGCGCGCTCCCTGCCCCATGGTCACTACGGTGCACGACATCTCTTTCCGACTATATCCCGAATGGTTTCCACGCAAGCACCGCGTGCTCCTGAATCTAACCGTACCGGCGGCAATGCGGCGCGCGGTGCGGGTTATCACCGATTCGGCAAGCTCCCGCAGAGACATTCTTCGCGTCTACCGGATGCCGGACGACAAGGTGGTCAGTATTCCCCTGGCCGCCGGCCCGGAGTTTTCTCCCATCTCGCAGGAAACAGCCAGGCAAATCGTGAAAGAGCGTTTCCGAATAGCAGTGCCGTACGTCCTTTCGGTAGGGGTGCTCCAGCCTCGAAAGAACATTGCGCTTCTCATCGAGGCGTTCGCGCTCGCGCGCCATCAATCCACTATCGACCAGGCGCTCGTTCTGACCGGAAAGCGCGGATGGGGCTGCGAAGGATTGACCAGGCAGGCCGCCAGGCTCAAGGTGAGCGACTATATCGTCTTCACCGATTATGTAAAGGATGAGGACCTGCCGGCGCTCTATTCCGCCGCCGATGCGGTCGCCTATCCCTCGCTGTACGAGGGATTCGGACTGCCTCCAGTCGAAGCGATGGCTTGCGGCGCGCCCACCCTCGTCAGCGACCGGCCCTGCATGCCCGAGACAGTTGGGCACGGCGCATGGGTCCTACCGGCTCTCGACGCAGTGCCCTGGGGAGAGGCGATGGCGCGGCTTGCGATGGAGCCGGAGTTGCGCGCGCACTGGAGCCGGAGAGGAATTGCGCGGGCGGGAGAGCTCTCGTGGTCTGAGACGGCCAGGCGCACGATGGACGTGTACTCGCAAGTGATGGAGAGGGTCTGACACCGAATGAGCGAAGAGATAATCAAGATCGACACGACCCTGCTTAGCCTGCTGGGGTGCCCGGCGTGCGATGATAGGCCGCCGCTGCGGCAGGAGGGCAATGCGCTTGTCTGCGTCGCGTGCGGACGCCGCTACCCGATTCGCGATGGGCTTCCGGAGGTTCTCGTGGAGAGCGCCACCCTGCCGGACACGCCCGCCGGCTGAATGGCGCGTTCAAAGCCATTCCGTTTCTGACCGCCCGTTCTTTCCGATCTGTATATAACTTTTGCGTAAACGGGGACACGATATGTTTAAGATATGCGTGCTGCACGGACCAAATATTAACCTGCTCGGCATCCGCGAGCCGGACATCTATGGCCGCGACAGCTTCGACGACATGAACAAAAAGATCAAGGAGCGCGCGCGCGCTCTTGAAATGGAGGCGCGAATCTTCCAGTTCAACCGCGAAGGCGAGATCATAGATGCCATTCACGATGCGTTGAGTTGGGCAGATGCCATCGTGATCAATCCGGGAGCCTACACCCACTATTCGTACGCGATTCGGGACGCCATCGCCGCAGTGCGCCTGCCGACCATCGAGGTCCACCTGACCAACGTGCACGCGCGCGAGGAGTGGCGGCGGCACTCCGTGGTCTCCCCAGTCACGTCGGGGCAGATCGTCGGCTTCGGCACCAGCAGCTATCTGCTCGCCCTACAGGCCGCGAAAACGCTTCTCGAAGAGAGCCACAGGTAATGCACGCCACTGCGCGAGTCGAGCGTGTCCGCCTTGCGATGCGCGATGCCGGTCTGCCGGCCCTATTAGTCACTCAACGGGACAATATCGGCTGGGTGAGCGGCTTTACGGGGTCGAATGCTTTCGTGATTCTGACTGCGGACCAGGCGATCTTCGCTACCGATTCGCGTTATGTGGAGCAGGCCAAAGAGCAGTGCCCCGCCTTTGATCAGAGAAAGCTGGCTTCCAGCGCTCCCGACGAGATAACCGGCCTCCTCGCCGATCTTAAGGCGCCGAGGATAGGATTCGAAGCGGATCACCTCACCTGCCGCACCTACGATCTCTACCGCTCCAGCCTTCCCGCGCATATCGAGCTAGTTCCAACATCCGCGATCTTTGAAAAACTCCGCATGGTAAAGGACAGCGAAGAGATTCGGCTGATTGAGGAGGCGGTAAAGCTCGCGGATTACACGTTCGAGCACATAAAGCCTTTTCTCAAGCCGGGAATGGTCGAGCGCGACATCATGCTGGAGATGGAATGGTTCATGCGTCGACAAGGCGCGGACGTGGCTTTCGACACGATTGTCGCATCCGGCCCGCGCTCGGCTCTGCCCCATGGCCGCGCTGCGGACCGCGTTCTCCAGCCCGGCGATCTGGTAACCCTGGACTTCGGGGCGCGATTGAACGGCTACTGCTCGGACATTACGCGCACGGTCGTCCTGGGCCAACCGACCGACGAGCAACGCAAGGTCTACGGGGTGGTGTCCAATGCGTTGGAGAAGGCGATTGAAGCCATCCGGCCCGGCGCGGGCGGTAAAGAGGTGGATGCGATTGCCCGCGACCATATCACGGAAGCGGGATATGGCGACTACTTTGGCCACGGCCTGGGGCACGGTCTGGGCCGCGCCGTCCATGATGGGCCCGGATTCAGCATTCGCAGCGAAATCACGGTCGCAGAAGGAATGGTTCTCACTGTAGAGCCGGGGATCTACATTCCGGGCTGGGGCGGCGTCCGAATCGAGCACGACATAGTGGTCGAGCGGGACGGAGCGCGCATCCTTGATCAATCCCCAATAACATTTCTCGCTCTTTAGACGCGATTATCTATGAACCCTACATGTGCCGCGCTATGATATAATGCCGATAGGAAAGTAGCGCTCGTATGCGCAGGAATGCGGAAAATAGAAATGACAACCGTATCCATCCTTGCAGACAGCAACGAAGCGGCCACGCCACGCTTTCGCGCTGTCGCAGGAAAACACGAGTCAGTAGGGAAGACCGCCGGCGAAGCGCTGGATGCGCTCAATGCGCAGATCGGCAATCTCGAGAGCGCCTCATTAATTATGGTGCAGCACATGCAATCGGACCTGTTTTTCTCAGAAGTTCAGTACCTCCGGTTGCGGGACTTGCTCGAAAAGCGGTCGACCCTGACAAAACTGGAGCAAGGCGAATTGGAACGATTGGTCAAGGATGAGTTGATCGCCTCTGCAAAGCGGACCGAGGCTCTGGCCGATGCGCTCGGAAGGTGAATCCGCGATACCCTGAGGTTTCTGAACGGGCGCAGAAGAGATGCGAATACTGCCATGCGCCGTCGCAGGCATTCAACTTTCCGTTCGAAATAGAGCATATTCTTCCGGTCTCTCGAGGTGGCGACGATACCCCGGACAATCTCGCCCTTGCATGCCGCTCCTGCAATGCCTTTGAGTCCACGCGCCGGGCAGCAACGGACCCACAGACAGAAACAACCGTTCCGCTATACCACCCGCGTAAAGACCGTTGGGAAGATCAGTTCGCGATAGATGCCCATGGCGTAACGCTTCTTTCAACTACCTCCACTGGCCGGGCGACCATTATTACACTCATGATGAACAGCGAGGAACAGATGCTGGCCCGACGCCAGTTGAAGCGCCTTGGTCTCTTTCCATAGCTTACTCAGCATACATCAGCGACGGCTAATGCGGCATTCGCGAGGTGGCGGGCAGCGGCGCCTTCTGTTCCCGCTGTATTCCTATCGGTCCATTGCCAGTGTTCGCGCGCCAAACTCGTCCGCGCCGGGCGAGCTGCCCATCATTAGAAGCGGGACAGCGCCCACGCGCACCGCATACTCCGCGCGAATCTCCTCGATAGCGTCGTTGGCCGAATCATCGCACAGAACAGCGACCGTGCCTCCGCTGCCTCCGCCCGTTATCTTCGCCCCGTAGATTCCCCTGTCGGGTCCACGCGCCATTGCCAGATCGACGAGAATGTCGGTCTCCTCGGAACCGAGACCTGCGCGCTGAGAATAGCTGCGGTGCGCCTCCAGCATCAGCGCCCCGGCCCCCGACATCAACGAGGAAGATGAATCATTTTGTGCCAGGTTCATCAGGGAAAGAAACTGTCTTACTCGGTCATTCTCCAGAATGGGGTGCTCAGCGCACGCGCGCACGTTGTAAATATCGTCGGGAATCACAGTGGACACCGGGTCCGGCAGCGAGCCGTAGGACTTATCAAACTCCTCGCCCGTGAGCGTTTCAGGAACCCGCTCCCGCAGGCTCTGCCACAATTCGACACCCGTATTGCAAAGATAGCCATCGAACAATCTGCCGGTTTCATGCTTCAGAATCGCGAACCCCATAAAGGCCCCAATTCGCGCTCTCGCATAGGCGCGCCCGCCCACCGAATGCTTAATGCCGGAATCGATTCCCACGAACCGCCAGCCTGGAGGAATCTTCTCGTAACTCAGGACATAGTGCGGCTGGCATTTGAGGGCGAGGAGCGCGTTCTCGCGGCCTAACGAGCAGGTCACCTGATCCATGATTCCGCATGGCGCGCCCACGACGCGGTTTTCTACAATCTGGCAAAGCCGCGCGACCTCCATGCCGTCCAATCGCAGTCCAAAGTGAGCCGCCGCAGCCGTCATCACCGAGACCTCCAAGGCCGCGGAGGATGAGACGCCCCCTCCGATGGGCACCGAGCTGTCAATCAGAACGTTCAGCCCGGTCGTCTGCTCTACCGCCAGCCACCCCGACGCGATGAGCACGTAGACGCATCCGGCCACGTATGCCGCCCATCGCGACTTCGGGTCTTGCATCAGGGCAGAGTGGGCGTCGGCGAAGCTCAACACCCCTGAAGGGGGCGCGAACGTCGACAGGCTTAGGCTGCACTCGCGAACACGCCCTGCGCTCGCCAGAGATGGCTCGGCAGACAGTATCGAACGGATTCGGATATGGTCGTCATTCTGGGTCTGCACCGCCGCGAAGGTTGCCTCCGCCAATGTCGCTTCGAGTACAACGCTGCCGGAGTAGTCGGCAATTCCGCCGAGCACGTCCAGGCGACCCGGAGCGCGCGCAACCGTGACCGGTCCGCCGCCATCCAAAAACGCCGCATGGCGCTTACGCATGGATACTTGAAACGCCTGCCATTGCTCCTCTGCGGACAGGTGCGTGCGATGGTCCAAAGCATCTCCTCCTTGCAAACGTAGAATGCCAGTCAACTAGGCCGCTCGCTCGATTGACAAGCTGATCGAATATGATATACTCTACCGTACAGCATGCCCGCATTATTGGCAGGTCGCCGCGCTCATCGGGTTTCGTTGCTTGTCAATTCCCCCTCCAACGCGCTGTATCATCTGTTCGCATCCATTTCAACAGCGCATAGGTTCCATTTCGTAGTTACGGAGGACTTCTTCATGCCTCGTCGTTTTGAATCTGCTCGATTTATTTCACTCGCGTGCTCGCTGGCAGTCTTATGCGGCGGCCCGTCTGAGTGCTTCGCGCAGGCCGCGCCGTCCCCGGGCGGGCGAAACGATGGGCGAGCCGCGCCGCCACAGGGCGGACGCAATAATGGACCGGCCGGTCCGCAGAAGGATGGGCGGAACGCCGGGCCCACTGAGGGACCCGACGGGGGGCGAACAAGCGTTCCGATGAAGACCAACCCTCTGCTGGACATACCAAACCGCCAGACTCCGCAGATGCCCGATGATGACGCTACCGTAATCGACTATCGCCAGCGAAACAACCCCAGCTTCCAGCGCAGCTCCCGCGTCCGAACGAATGACCTGCCTCTTTTCGGATTCAATTACTTTGAGCCGGCGAGGCGCGCTATTCAAGCGAGGCGCTCTTATTTCGAGTGGCTCGTTTCCGGTAAGGATTCGTCGCCGCTTTCGCGCCAAACCGCCGCCGGCAAAGACGAGGCCAGGCTCCAGGCTATCTATGATAACCCGGATCGCCCTCTCGACCAGACGGACTTCGACGCCGTTAACGCGCTTACTCCCGCTCAGCAGCTCGACCTGCTGGTACGGCAGCGGGACAACAAGCTTACAGTAGCGGAACGCTTAAGATACCGGGCTCTCCTGAACCCGCCCCTCGAAGACCCAAACGCTTCCGTTAAAGACCCCGCTACCTCTCCGCCGGACGAATCCGACAAGCTGACAATCGAACAGAAAGTAGAGATGCTCCAGCGGCAGCGAGCAGGCATGCTGACCCCGGAAGAGAAACTGAAATACCGCAAGCTGCTCAATCTGGATTTGAACGGCGCATAT
>JBBROJ010000049.1:0-32106 GCA_038229495.1 Chthonomonadales bacterium | reverse complement strand
CCGCCTCCAGCCGTCGCAGAGACTCCGCTACGAGCGGCGAAATACGGCTTCGCTGAAGCGCGGAGAGGCCCAGGTCCTGCTCCCGCTCCGCATATTCGGCCCACGTGCGCGCACCCGCCGACCATATTTTCCGCTCGGTCTTCGCGCCGATTCCTGAGCAGTGAATAAAGGTAGATTCAAGCATGCTCAGTCTGTGGCGAGCTTCTCGCGTACGTCCGTCGCGAGAAGGCGCAGCGATTCCTGGACCTGGCTCGGAGCCAGTCCTGCCCAACGCAGCTCGGCATTCAGAAGTTCGAACGGCGTATAGCTCCGCAGATCGCGAATCTGCCGGGCCACCGATTCCGGCCCGCCAATCATGAAATTAATTGGATGTCGGGCCAGCTCTTCAATGGTTTCAGGCTCCGGGGTTTCAGCCGGAATCTTTCCCTCGTGCCGAAATCGCCTCCACAATATTCGCAGCGGCCTATCGATTTCACGGAAAGACGTGGCGTCATCCGCGGCGACATAGACCGGGCGATTGGCCGCGACCAACCCGCCGCCTCCCGCTTCGATATAGGCCGTGCGATACTCGCGATATTGATCCGGGGTGCGCAGATGAGAAAAGAGCATATTGAATCCAAGCCTGCCCGCGATCCTTGCAGACCCTATGCTGTTCACTGCCTGCCAGCACCGAGAAGAGAGGCCGGGCGCGGACCTCGGCAGCGCGGCGTGTTCAGGCACCGTGAAATACCGCCCCTGAAAGCCGCCGGTTCCGGTCCACGCCGAAAGAATCACCTCCAGGGCCTCCGCGAACCGCGCGTGCCGCTCCTCTTCTCCGGTCACATTCAGGCCGAACAGTTTGAACTCTTCCGGCGAGCTTCCGCTTCCGAATCCAACGGCCATGCGGCCGCCCGTCAGCAGGTCGGCGACGGCGACCTGCTCCGCTATAACGAGCGGATGATGGAGATTCAGGCAGACGATGGCGGTGCCGAGGCGAATCCTATCCGTGCGACCGGCCAGATGGAGCGCGTAGAGCATGGGTGAGGGAAGATGTCCTTCGTGCACATGGGCATGATGCTCGGCAAACCAGGCATAATCAACACCAAGCCGGTCAGCCTCGCAAATATACGCGGATACCTCGTCGAAAATCTCGCCCGGAGGCCGGTCCGCCGGCCCTTCGACATGGTCCGTCAACCCGAGGAGCAGGGGCTTGCCGCGACTGAATGCCATTAGGCTCTTTTAGCCATTATGAACGTAGTGAACATTATGAAAGGCTCACGATTCCCAGTTCTTCTACCGTTTAACACGTTCATAATAGACCACTTGCATAAGCCGTTTTTCGGCCGGCAGGACGATCGGCCGCAGGCCCAGAGTTCTCGGCGCGCCACTGGTCCGAGCGGCTGAGACAGCGAGTGAATACATTCACTCGCTCGCCAGCGTAATTTGACATTTGCACTTGTTCATAATGGCTAATCCAGCCGTTTGAGGCTTACCCGTGGCGTTCGAGGAAGGCGAGGGTTTCGTCCATCGATTTGACGCCCGCGGTTGCGCCAATAGCCTGCACGCATTGCGCGCCCATGGCGTTCGCGAACCGCGCGGTGCGCTCGAGGTCCCATCCGTGCAGCACGCCCGTCAAGAATCCCGCGTTCCAGGCGTCACCAGTTCCCGTCCCATCGACCGCTTCACACCGGAAAGCCGGCACGCGCAGCACGCCCTCGTCACTCAAAATGTAACAGCCATCCTCGCCTAGCTTCAGGCCGACGGTCTTCACGCCTGCGTCGCGCAGAGCCAGGGCCACGTCCTTCGGCTCCTTCCGTCCGCTCACGGCCTGGGCCTCGGAGATACTGGGCAGGAAGTAGTCAGCATATTGCAGGCAGGGACCGAGCGTTTCAGCCCACCGACCCGTCGCGTCCCAGCAGGTGTCGAGCCCAGTGAGGATTCCTCGTCCCCTGGCCTGCCTCATAAGGGTCGCCATTGGGGGACCGTCGAGCGCGGGCATTATGAGCGCGCCGGTCACGTGGAGAATCTTCGCGTCGATCAACGCGTCCCAGTTCACGTCCTCCAGGCGGTATTCGGCATTGCCGCCCAGGTAATGGATGAACGTCCGCTCGCCGTCCGCGCTTATCAGCACCATCGAGCCGGAGGTTCCCACGGTTGGGTCTCGCGCAATGCCTCGAATATCGACGCCCGCGTCCTTGAGCGTCCTCACCATGAAATCGCCCAGGCCGTCCGCGCCGACCTTCCCCAGTGTGGCAACCGACACTCCGAGCCGCGCGAGATCAATTCCCGTGTTCGCCGCATTTCCCCCGACATGCAACTCCATCCGATCGACCAGGCCAAGCCTGCCTTTCGGCGGCAGGCCGTCCACAGGACGCGCCAAAAGGTCCGCGACAAGAACACCTAAACAGGCGATATCAGGCATGTATTACAATCTCTAGGAATTAACTTCGATACCAGAACTTGTCCCAAGCTTCCCAGAAACTGACTCCGCTGGCGCGCACTGTACGCGGCCCAACGACCTCCACTCCCGTCCGGCCCAGGAAGGCGGGCGCGCGATCCGGCGTCGCCAGCTCCACGTTGAAGGTTACGGGCGGCGCGAAGGTCAATGGCCGGGGCCACCGCGCGCGATTCTCCAGCGCTTCCTGGACCCGCTTTTCGATCAGCGAGCAAGCGTCCGCCGGGGCCATGTTCCGGGCGGCGTAACGCCCCATGCCTATCTTGACGGGCGCGGTGACTACCGAAACACCGCAAAGCGCCTGGACCTCCTTGCACGTGGCGTGATCGCCGGACGCAAAGACCGCTGGAACTCCGAAACTGCCCGCGATCGCCGCGACAATCCCAGATTCTCCTACGAGAGTGCCGTTTATGTCCGCGTTATACCACGCCTCGGAGCTGACCGTGTGGCATAGGACGGCGTCGGGCGCTCCGGCCATCGCGTGCGCGCCCACAAAGACCACGCAGTCGCACTCCCCGCGCTCCAGCGGCTCGACATACCGGGCCCACGCATAGCCCTGAATGTATTCCGCGCCCGGCTCCAGCCGCTCAGGAACCCAGCTCATAAAGGGTTTGCAGCCCGGATAGCCGCCGCCATGCCCGTCCAGGGCGATGATGCTCGTCGCGCCCGCCTTCTTGCAGCCCCGCACCGCCGCGCTCACCTCGTCCGTATAGAGCTGCCGCCCCTCCGTATAGAGCGGTGAGCTGCCGCCAACATGGTCCCACGATTGAATCCCGGCAACGCCTTCCATGTCCGCGAAAATCATAACGCGCATGTCATCCTCCAAGGGCAGATTTCACCGCCCGCTTCGCTAGAGACGCAGAGAAAGACGAGGAATCCGGTCCACAGATTAACACAGTTCAATGCAGATAACGTCAAATGCAAATTTGGTCTCTATCTGTGTTCATCTGTGCTAATCTGTGGAAAACTGAACTTGCCGTTCTCTCCGTGACTCTGTGTCTCTAGCGCAGCGGGTGATGAAAATATAAGTTACCAGTCGTGTACGCTGCCGTCCGCTCGCCGGACAGTCGGAAGGTACGCGCGTTGGTATGGATACTTTGCGGCGGCCTCTTCGATTAAGTCTACACCAAGGCCGGGCTTTTCCGAAGGAAAGAGATAGCCGTCGCTGAACCCTGGCGCGCCGGGCATGACCTCGTGAACCTGCTCCGGGAAGAAGACCATCTCCTGGACGCCGAAATTGGGTATCGCGCAGTCGAGGTGGACGTTGGCCGCGTGCGTCGCGGGTCCGATGTCGCCCGGCCCGTGCCACGCAGTGAGGACCTGGTAGGGCTCTCCGATGGCGGCAATCTTTCGCGCTTCGGTGATGCCGCCGATATGCCCCAGATCGCAACGGATGTAGTCGATAAGCTGCTCCGTGATGAGCGGAAGGCACTCGTACTTAGTGTGGAACAGCTCGCCCATTGCGATGGGTGTCGTCGTATGCTGCCGAATCAGGCGAAAGCTCTCGCGATGCTCTGGCCGCAGCGGATCTTCCAGGAAGAACAAGTGGAAAGGCTCCAGCTCCTTTGCCAGCCGCGCGGCCTGAATCGGAGAGAGCCTTTCGTGCACGTCGTGCAGCAGCTCAATATCGTCTCCAAGCCGATCCCGCAGATGGGCAAACAGTTTCGGGACCACCTTGAGGTATTCGGAAGGCTCCCAGTTGAGCTCTTCGTGGGGCATGGGGCCTCCGTCGCCAAGCCCCCCGTCCCCCAATTCTGGAGGAGTTGTCCCCCCAGCCCCCAATCCCGGGGGAGTTCTGAGGGGAGCCGCCCATGTTGCCGATGCCGCTTCCCTGGCTCCGCCGACGCCGTACGTCCCGTGCGCCTTGGGGACCGCGCACTGCGCGCGAATCACCTTGAATCCCTTTTCGCGCAGAGCGCAAACCGCCTCTTCGCACTCGGAAAACGTCTGGCCGCCTGCATGGCTGTAGGCGAGCGCTCCGTCCCTCGTGCGCCCGCCAAGGAGCGAGTAGAGCGGCAGGCCCGCCCGCTTGCCCTTGATGTCCCACAGCGCGATGTCGATTCCCGCGAGAGCAGTCATCTGAATCGGTCCGCCGCGCCAGTAGGGGCCACGGTACAAGTACTGCCAGATGTCCTCGATTCGGTCGGGGTCCCGGCCAATGAGCAGCGGCGCGATGTGAGATCGAAGATTAGCCGCTACGGCCAGCTCGCGCCCGTTCAGGGTCGCGTCGCCGACGCCGTATAGTCCCGGCTCGTCCGTCATGATCTTCACGAACACATAGTTTCGCGTCGGGCACGTTACGATGACCCGGACTTGTGTAATCTTCAATTGCGGCTCCGAATGTCTTGCAAGTAGTGAATATTAACAGCCTACGTGCCGAGCAGTTTAGCGGCAAGATTGGAGTGGAGACTCCATCCGATCAGGCCGGCCAGTCCCATCAGGACTCCGAAGAACGTGGGGACAAGTGCGACGAAATAGAGCGCGCGCTTATTGGTCAGGGCTGTCGTTGCGAGCAGCGCGATCGCGAGAGACAGCAACGCCTCCGAGAGGTCGAACTGATCGTCGTGGATGTTCCACGTATTATAATCCTTGTCCGCTTTCTCGGCGTCCGTCTTCTGCTGCTTCTTCTTTTCTTCCTGCTCCGCTGCCTTTTTTTCGTAAGCGGAAATCTGCTTTTCGTACTGTGCTTTCATGGCGGGCGGGGCGGACATCGCCATCAGCTTGAGCTGATCCGCCGTTGACTGATAGACCGTCTCGCGAATGTTGCGCGCCTGGTAGAAGTTCCAGTTATCGATTTTGTCGGCCTGATTCTGCTGCATCGCCTGCACGATATTTCCGTCCTTGACGCTGCACAGGCCCATAAACGTCGCGATGAGCGCCACCGTGATGGCAACCCAGGTGTTCAAGTGATTCTTGGCTTTCGCTTCGGACGATTCTTCCTTGCCGCTCTTGTCATCGCCCGGCTCAACATACTCCATCGGGTCCACGTCCATTCGCTGTCCTCCAAACCGATATTTTGCGCGCGTCGATGTCTGCGATACATGTCCGCGATATCTGCGCCCTCATGGCATCGGATTCGCGGGCGGCGTTCGTTGACGCCCGATTTTTGCATTACTGCTTTTCGTCCGGCAGCACGATTGGCTGCAGGCCCAGAGTTCTCTGGCGCGCCACTGGTCCGAGCGCCTGAGACAGCGAGAGAATTCATTCCCTCGTTCGCCGGCGGAGGTCTGCAATTGGCCGGAGGCCCGAAAGTCATAGGGTTCAGCCTATGAACCGTTCAAAAAGCGACCGCTCACCACCGGTACAGCTCCGCGTCTCCCGGCGCAAGCTCCAGCCGGGTCTTGAAGTCGCCCTCGTCCGTCTTCAAACCCTTTGCGCCCGTCCACTTGCCGCTATGCTTATCCAGGTGCTCGACCGCCGACTGGCCGCTGGAAAGGAGGGCATCAGTCGAAATTGGCTTGTAGTAGTCGCGGTTGGCAAACAGGACGTAGAGGTGGGTGTCGCGCCGGAAGAGTCCGACCGTTATATCGCCCTGACCCGGAAGCACGACGGGCGTACCCGGTTCTCGCGGCTTGCCTCCCGGAGCGAGGCTGCCGGCTTGAAAGACGCTGGACGGAACCGCGGTGAGCAGATATTTGCCTATCGCCTGGACGTCCGCGTTGATTTGCGTCACTTCATTATACTGCGGCGAAGGCTTACCATCCCTGTCAATGATCGCCTGCCCCCATTCAAGACTCTTGTCACCCGGTGTCCAATAGGTGAAGTAGAGAAGGCCCTTTCCCCCGTAGGCGAGGGTCTGCATCGCGGTAAAACGCTTTTCCGCCTCGGTGAGCGGCCTGTAGTCTCCATGAGGGACCGCGAGCACGATCTGCCAGAACGGAAGGTCTTCCGCGGCGGACAGCGACCTGACACTCTCCAGATTCGCAAAGAATCCAGGCCGGTCGCCGGTTTTCAGCAGATGGTAATGGTCATAGCTGACGGCGAATGGCTTCACGGTCTTGATGTAGTGCGAAATATAGGTATCGTAGGTCGGTGTCCCCAACTGCTCCTCCGAAGCATAGTTGGGAAAGAGGTTGACATAGGCCGGGTGAACAGGGTCCTTCTCGCGCAGGTATGCGACGACCTCGCCCAGCCCCTGGAAGGCGCCTGCGCCCGGCTCATCCGTCAGAAAATAGCCCGCGAACGCGGGATGCTTCGCGTAGGCGGCTACGACACTGTCGATACGCGACTTTGCGTCCGCCGCGCCCGTAAGCGCGGAGGGCATCCTGCTGTCCTGCAAGAAAGCCTTGAGGCCCGCTGTTTTCGCTGTATCAAGAATCCGGCGGTTCCGCTCCTCCGACGAGGCCCCCTCGCAGGGAGGCATAAGATAGTTGAATCCGGCATTGGAGACCTGGCGATAGCGGTCTATGGTAATGTAGGGGTCGGGAGGGCCGCACCAAAAGCTTATCGGGAACGTGCGAGGCGACCATTCGACCGGGGGAGCAAATCCGGCGGAAAACAGGGAGCACAAAAGAGAGGCAATTATAACAGTGCGACCCATAAGACAAATCTCCTGCCCCCGAACATGCCGCGCATGCTCAAGCAGACAGGAGACTATTCGTTTTGAGGCCCTGCAATTCCTCTTGCTAACCGCGCGTCTGGAATGGGGTCCTCAGAATTCTAGTTGTCGGTGGATGGAATGGACGCGCCGAGAAGCTCGCGGAACCGAACGCGATAGGCCGCCAAATCCACCATGTCGCGAGTCTGCACGACAAAAGGAGACTCCTCCCCCGCCCGCAGCGTGGGCAGTTCGATGAGCGCCGATTCCGATTTGAGCAGAACTCCACGCTTGTCGAAGAACTCCACCAGAGCCTCGACATTCTTGAGGGGCTTCTGTGTAATGTTCGCCGTCATGCCCGAGACAGTCACGTAATCTAGGCGGCGCTCCACGCGATGCGAGGTAGCGCGAAGCTGGGGCTGCACGCGAATCTGGCCGGCGGAAGACGAGGCCATTAACGTCAGATGTGAGCCGCCTCGGCTTTGTTCGCCCAGGCAAACGGTGGCGATCATTGCGGCAACAGCGGCAGCGACCGGCCAGCAATGTCGAAAGGTATTGCGATTTATCCAAATTAAGCAAGGTAAGCGAGCTAAGCGAGTTTTCGATCCGCTAACTGCACTGTTCTCGATACGCATATACGCGCTCATAATTGTCCTCCACCCTCTCTTGAGAGAGTATAACTAAAAGCGTACATTTATGTCAACCCTATTTTGATTCATTTTATATTTCTGAAATACAAACGTGAAACGGCTGAGTTCCCTGGGTTGTTCCCAAATGTGCGAACGCGCTTGACAGTCCAGGCGGGCGATTGTATACTGAAGCTCACTTCGACGCTGGAAGAACAGTTTGCAAATAGATTCAAAACAGGGTTGTACGCTTAAGAAACATGCATATTCACGATATTTTTGCCTGTCACCGCACCACATTCAGCTTCGAGTTCTTTCCCCCAAAAACCGATGAAGACGGCGAGAAGCTTGTTCAGAACATTGCGGAGCTGGAATCGCTGCACCCCGCATTCGTTTCGGTAACCTATGGGGCGGGCGGCTCCACGCGGCAACGGACCCACGACCTCGTTGTTCGTCTCAAAGATTCCACAACATGCGATCCTGTTCCCCACCTGACCTGCGTCTGCCACCAGGAGCAGGAAATACGCGAGATTCTGGAGCGGTACGCGGAGCACGGCATCTCCAATATCCACGCTCTGGGCGGTGACGTTCCGCGAGGGCGTGAGGGGCATGATAGGGGCGGCGACGCGTTCCGATACGCCTCCGACCTGGTAGCTTTCATCCGGCGGTTCAATCAGCAGGGCATCCATCCCGATCCGCGAGGCTTCGGTATCGGCGTGGCCGGCTTTCCCGAAGGCCATCCCTCGACGCCAAACCGCCTCGAAGAGATGGACCATCTGAAGGCCAAGATAGACGCGGGGGCGGACTACATCGTCACTCAAATGTTTTTCGACAACCGCGACTTCTACGACTTTCGCGAGCGATGCGAGCTGGCGGGCATCAAGGTTCCCATCCTGGCCGGTATCATGCCGATAACCAGCGCGAAGGGCATGGCGCGCATGGCGGATCTTGCGCTCGGCTGCCGATACCCCGCCCGCCTGATTCGCGCAATCAACCGGGCGGACGGCGACGAATCGTATGTCCGCCGCGTGGGTGTTCAATGGGCCACAGAGCAGTGCCGCGACCTGCTCGACTGCCGCGTTGCCGGCATCCACTTCTATACGCTTAACCGTTCCCGCGCTACTCGCGAAATCTACGCCAATCTGGGTGTAAAGGACTCTCGAGGCCTCGAAAGCTGAAGGGCGGCTGGACCCTCACAGCCATCTACTCGCCGGGCGCGCGCGAATGCGGAAAGGTGTCCGCGCGATTCTTTTTGGAATTTTTTGGATGCGCCTGCCCGCCCCTTGCCTCGCTCTGTTTTTCGATCCACTCTCTCTCGACCGTCGCGCCGCCCGCGGCGACGATAACCGCCGTCCAGCCCGGCCGCCAAAACAATCGTTGACCATAACTTCCGCGCTTTGGTATAATAGGCGCGTCCCGAGCTCGGGCGGTTGGCTCAGTGGTAGAGCGCCTCGTTCACACCGAGGAGGTCGCTGGTTCAAATCCAGTACTGCCCACCAATTCAGTCAAGCACAAATGGAATCCGCCCGGCGCGTTGCGCGCCGGGCGGATTATCGATTCATATAAAGTGATTGCGAACAATGAAACTTTCTATGCAAGGCCCCATGCGATCTTCGACGGATTCGGCTGGCCGTTGAGAACGTCCTATCGGAAGCAATAGGAGTTACCAAGTGGAGAGATGGACATAGAAAATCGCGTTGAATACCTCAAATGGTCCGGCGCCTTATTGAGGTCGGTGGGTAACGCATGCTCGCCTCTTTGAGTCCGTTTGTTGTCAATCCTGCTCCTCGATGCTTACATCCCAATCGCAATTCGCCGCCTTCACGTCAAGATAATACCGACCGGGATCCAACACGAGAAACGTTGAATCGATAGACTGCTTGCTGACGTCTACCTCTGGAAATCCACCATCCTTGTCGAGAGATTTACCATCAGGCAACACATAAACTACAAAAGCTGGATTGTTTCCAGATACCGTGTAAGAAAGGCGGATTCTTTTCTTGGAGACCAGGAATAGTTCGCTTCTCTTATTATTGGAACCACGTAAAACTGCAACTTCAGACCAAGGTTTAACATTCTGAACGCGGACGCTGTCCCGATCGTCTTTCGCTTCGATCATGAGGCCAGCGATTTTCCACTGGTTGCCGTTCTTATGTAACAGTGTTACGCTGTTCGAGAGAATTGCAATAGCCGTCTTCTGACCGATGTATCGAATTTCCGCCTTGTCCAGCAGCTTTTTCAATTCTCTTGAAGATTCTTCTCCCGGCTCTTTCTCAGCATGGCGATTCATCGTCCCGGCAAACGCTTCAATGTCTTGGCGTGATAAAAGTTTCGCATTAGTCCCGTCCCATAGCAAGAAAGGTGTCAGAGCGTGCGCAGCAAAGATTGGATCGCCCTTTACCACGACCGCTTGAACAATCTCACCCACCAAGCCCTTAATCTCTCCTGTATCAGTTACTCTATCTCCGGTGCTCTGAGCTGAACAAATGAGCGGAATCGAAGCCGCGAAAATAATGACAAGGCTTACCAATTTCATATACGCATCCTCCTACTCGTCTTCATGTTTCCCGTCCCGTGGGCCCGACCCTCATATTACTGTCATCTGAAACGTACATAACCCAAGTTACGTATATTGATCGCCTGGCGATCAGGATGGATACTGGGCGGTTAAAACCGCTTCCGCATCTCGGAACTCGGACCAGTGACGTGCCGAGAACTCTGGCACAAAGTGTCCCTCTGACACTGAAGAAATGCTAATCCTGATCGAGTTGCGAGTCTCCGTAGGAGACTTTGTGCCTTTGTTGCCCGTGACTTTAGTCGCATGGGCAAAGGTATCGAACGAACATCAGGCGCAACTTGGGTCAGTTAGTCTCGCGGTATGCATTTCCTTAATAGCTTCTGTCCACTCGCTCAAACATCCTCCTCCACCTCTACCCAAATCGCTACGTCAGATTGCAGGATATGGCCGCTTGCTTCACGAATTGAAGGATCGCCACTAATTCACTGAACGAATGACAGACGAATTGGACCTGTACTTAGAGAGGGAGGCGAACAATGGCTAAGAGTTGAGCTAAGCTCATCCGTGTCGCGATCGTCCTTATGGTGATAGGAATCCCCTTGCGTACCTTGCAGACGAGACAAAAGGAGCGGCCCTGCCCAATGTAATTGGATCTTCCGCGATTTTCTGTATCGCGGGCGCCGCGCTATTGCTTTACGGCCTGTTCAAACTGGTGGTCGAACTGGTTAAGCGCGCGTAGCGCAGCCTTAACTACCTAATTTTGGAATCCGCCCGGCGCTCAATGCGCCGGGCGAATTATCAAATTATAAATTGGTCATTCCGGGGGTCCGTCACTCTTCCCGGTTGTCATCGTCCTCTTCATCCAGGTCGTCCATCGCGCCGGAGCAGTCCGTGTAGCGGCTAATCTCCTCCCCACGAAACACGTGCGCGACAAAATCCTCGCGCTCGAATCTGGGCATGTAGGACGAGACTATGTCGTCGTCGATCTGGGCAAGTAGTTCCTCTTCATCCGAAACGGTCAGATCGGATTCGAAGACGATAGTCGCGTGAATGGTGTCCTGGGCATAATGCAGATCGACCTGACCCATTCTCTTGTCGCCGTCCCAGATGAGATATATCTCCGATGTTCCGGTGCGAACGAGGCGAGTCAATTTGAAGCGGCTGTCCAACAGGGGCTCCTCTCGGCCATACTCTTTAGTCGGATTGTGGCAGGCGCGGGCGCATACCGTTTATTGCCGCCACAGCGCCTTCAGCCGAGACTGCGTAAGCATCGGCACCCCTAATATACCTGAAACCGGTTTCAGGCTGCCCTGGCAGCTTGGCAACTGACGGACAATATGCCCTTGCCGTCCGCGTTCCGGCTAAAGAGAATGTTCGACTGAGCCTCCTCAACAATAATGGACGCTCCATAGATGTTTATACTCACTCCAGGATGGACCGTGCCCGATACCAATACCTTGCCGTTTTCCGGATAGTGGGTCATTTGAACCGAACGCTTTTCCGCGTGAAGCGCTCCAGCTCGCTGCTCAAGCTCACGCTTCTGATCCAATAGCGTCTGGACCATTTTTCGCTTGCCATCCGGCATCGGTTCCGAAGTCACGGATGTCAGTGGTTTCAAAGCCGCGCCAATCCTATACGTATTCTCTTCGGATACCTGTATCTCCGCTTCAATCTCATGAAGCCGGATGCATTTGTAGACGTCTCCTCCAATCGTTATCTCCGTCTCCGGCCATTGCTCGGATCCGATGTGACAGGCCGCAACTCCGCCCACAGCCGTAACATCGCCCCCGACAACCCTGCTGCCGGATGCCGCGATGAATCGTTTTAATGTGACGACCTCGCAATGATCCAGGCTAAGTTCTACGTGAATATCCTCTTCCGATATAATCCTTGTTTTGCTTGCCTGCGTCAGCAATACATAGCCTTGCGACCGCAAGCTGGAATTCTTTACGGATCCGCGCACGGCAAGGGGACCGCGGGAGTGTATTGTCGCCCCGCTCACATTACCCAGGACAACCAGCGTACCGTGAAAAACGTGGTCTCCGCCTATTATATCGCCGTCAATCAACGTCAAGGGCTGGATTGTCAGGCGATCATTGTGAAGCTCGGCAACTCCATCCACTTCGGCGACGTAACGCAGCCGGTCCGGCGTCAGGTGCAGGCCGCCGCCCGCAATGACCGCGGCATCGCGCCCCGGAATTTGGCGTATCTGCTCGACCGGGACGATCAGCGTCTTGCCGGGACTTCCGGCCAGACCCGGCGTCACCGTCGCCAACTCTTGCCCCGCCCTGACAAGCCTGTTCTTGTCCAATTTGAAATAGTCAGGCAGGCCATCCTGCCTTCGCGGGAGAGGGCCTGACACAGCTTCGGCATCGATCCGCCATTCGATGTGCGCATCGGTGCCGTTGTGGGGCATGATTCCCTCGGCAGCTAGAATCCCGCGGGCGGGCATAGCGGTCTCCGCTACGTGGCGCGCCGCCTCTTCGATTGCATGCAAATGAAATCCATAAGCCACACCCCGATTTTCGAGATCAGCAATTATCTCCCTGGCGGCAACATTTCTACCACCGCCTTGCGGCGGGTTGATATCTACGAATGCCTGAGTCTTATCTATGGTAATGCGGACGTCAAAATAGCCGTCTACGTTGACTCTTGCCATGCCCTGATCTCTCCGTGAAATTTGCGATACGTGTCCTTGTTGGAGCGCGCCAAAGTCCAATGCAATGTGATGTGAACTCTTGCACCTGCCCGAGACCGTCCTTAGACGGGAGGCCCGCAGGACGAGAGGTCGACACTATTTATTTCCATGTCGCTCTTCTCTCTATGATACAAACAGGGCGGCCGCCGGCAAAATACCGCCCAAAACCCGTATTCGGCTTGCGCTTCACAATACCGGCATGATGAATGCGGCAGAATGCGGCTTTTCTTCCCCCGCGAACGTACGAGTCATGCTAGAATAGAGGCTGTGAAGACCCGGATGGCGCTTTGCCGCGGAGACGATGACGGAATCCGGCCCCAACGCCATAATGAGAGTATCATGCAATATCGATTGGCAATACGAAGACGCGGAGATGCGGATACAGGGATGTTAACCACGGGGGACACGGGGGACGCGGGGGACACGGGGGACACGGGAAAGGACAGTATCGCGAATTCATCGCCGTTCCTAGTGGCCGTTCTTCGTGTGTTTGTGTCTTTGTGGTTGATTCTGTTTTCTAATAACCCAGCGAACGCGCAGGACGCGGCGCGGACGGACCCGAATGCCGGACTTTTCCCCGATTCATCCGTCATCGATTTCAGCTATCTGCTCGACGCGCCGGCGGGCAGGCATGGCTTTCTGCGGGTAAACAAGGGCGGTCGGTTCGCCTGGCAGAACGGGAATCGCGCGAAGTTCTGGGGCGTGAATATCAGCAACAGGAGCATTTGGGTTACCAAAGACACGATCGATAAAGTGGCGGACGTGCTGGCGCGCGCCGGCGCGAACATGGTGCGATTCGAGGCAGTGGACTCTTTCGGCGCGTTGCTCGACATAGAGGGCAGCGACTCCACGCGCTCGCTCGACCGCCGCAAAATGGCGATCCTGGACTATTGGGTCGCGAAGCTTCGCGAGCGGGGCATCTACTATTACTTCGACCTGCTCGATTTCCGCCAGTTCAAGCCCGGCGACGAGGTTCCCGGATACGATCAGCTTGGCCGCGCGGCCAAGCCCTACGCCTTCTTCGACCGTCGGCTGATCGACCTGCAAAAAGAGTTTGCGTACCAGTTGCTCACGCACCGTAACCCGATTACCGGCCTTCGCTATGTGGACGACCCCGCCCTTGCCCTGGTCGAGATATGCAACGAGCACGGCCTCTTTTTCAAAGCCGAGAAACTGGATTCGCTGGTCGAGCCCTATGGCGCCCAGCTCCGGCAGTTGTGGAACCAATGGCTGCTGCAACAGTACGGCTCGCGGGATGGAATCAAGAGCGCGTGGGGAATGGTAAGCGACTCGGATGTGCTGCAATCGTTCGAAGACCCCGGCAGCTACAGCGTGAATCTGCCGTTGTTTACGGCTCCCGTGCCGCCCGATCCCGGAGCCGGCCCGATTGTGGCCGATGTCCGCCGCGCTCCCATCCGCCTGCGGGACGGCGTGCGGTTCCTCTACGAGACTCAGCGCGGCTACTTCCGCGAGATGAAGACCGCACTCCGCGATATGGGCCTCAAGGTTCCCATTACCGGTGTCGTCTCCAACGAGTTCGCGCCAGACGTGGCATCCGTGGCCGCCGAGTGCGACTTCACGAGCGAAAACTACTACGCCGATCACCCCACGTTTGCCGGCAAGGAGTGGGAAGGGCAGTATTTCTACAACGATACGAATCCGCTCCGCAACAGCTCGCCCTACTATATTGCGCCCTGGCTTGCCGTGCTGCGGTGGGACAACAAGCCGGTCGTGGCCCGCGAGTGGGCCACTGTCTGGCCGAACCGCTACCGCGCTATCGCCGTGCCGGAGATTGCGGCCTACGCCGGCCTTCAGGACCTCGACGCAGTGCTGCTTTTTGGCTATCAGCTTGCCAAGGATCCGCACATCCTGTCCGATTTCGACCACCAGTGCGACCCCGTGGTGTGGGGCCTCTTCGGCCTCGGAGCGCAGGCTTTCCTCCGAGGCGACGTGGCCGCCGCGCCCTATACCCTGACGCTGGAGTACACGCCGGACCTCCTGTTCCGCTGGCCGAACAGCGTAACGAATCTCCACCGCGCCGCGTGGTTCGTCCGCCTCAACAGCACGCTTGCAATGAAATCCGCCGCCCAACGGAAAAGCACCCCCCCTTCACCCCCTTATAAAGGGATGGTCAGGGGGGGCGCCGTTACCCAACGACCCAACGACCCAACGCCCCAACGACCCAACGACCCAACGACCCAAAAACTGGCTTCTCGCGGACGAAACCGGCAGGCCGTCCTTAAAAAGCCCGCGCCCACGGCGGAAAATCCGTTCGCGCTCACCGTGCCGGCGGATAACTCGACGTCGCTCTCCGACCTCCTGGACCGATTCGGGGCGGCGGGGGCCCCCGTCAGCCATAGGATGCTGGAGAACGGAATTCTAGGCGCATCGAACGGCCAAGTCGTCCGATTCCAGAATGGCGGCATGCTGGGGGTGGAAACGCCCCGGACGATTGCGCTGTGCGGGGAGATACCCGTGAATCGCGCGCTCAACGTCGGCAGCTTCACGCTCGTAAGCCCCACTTCTATCGGCGCGCTGATGGCCGTCTCGCTGGACGGGCGGGAGCTGAAATCCTCTCGCCACTTTGTTGTAAAGATGGTGAGCCGCGCGGAGAACACGAACCAGATGCTGGACCCCGCGCCCGCCGGAGCGCCGGGAAGATTTCGATTGAAGGACTGGGGCAAAGCGCCCGTCCTCACATTCGGCAGGCCCGGCAAGGCGATGATTCTGAAGCACAACGGCAAGCCGATTCTTTCGCTGGCGCTGGAGGACGGGACCTGGGAGCTGGTGGTGAAGAATGGCAAGGGAACGCTAGTCTGCGATACCGGCGGAATACGAGGGACGCTGCTGGGCAGGTCGATTACCACGACTCAGAGTATCGCGGTAATCGTAGACCCCAATTCGTCAAGGCCCATCGTAAAGGCGGCAAACCCACTGCGTATCCTGGGCAACTGACCCGCGAATCTTCACACTTGAGCGAGGGTATGAATTCACTTGCTCGTCGGCATTCGGCCAATCGTACTGCCGGACGAAAGACAATTATGCAAGATGTCTACTGCTTTATCTGCATCTGCCACGCGATAAGCTCGATTCCGGGGTCGGAACGGCTAGGAAACGTATCGTTATCCGGCTCGAAGTTTGGGTCGCCTGCATTGGCAACACTCTGATAGACTCGACCGGTTTGAGATGTATCGACGGTAACCTGTGTATTGAATGAGGACGACAGCGGGCTGGATTGGTCCCCGAAGGCATCGACGAACTTCTGAGGATCGGTGTTCTGCGGGTCGCTGGGCAGCTTGGTCGTGGCGACGACGTTGATGTTCAGGAACTTTGCCGTTGGGCAGTCGCCCGGTTTAGTGGCGTCGCACTCTCCCGAATCGGCCCGCAGCCTATTCAGGCTCAACTCGAACGAGAGCGTATTCGGGTCCGTACTGCTCGGGCGCACGGCAACGTCGGGGTCTCCGCGAAGCCGAAACGATGTCGGGTTGTTTGGGTCCCCATGCAGATAGCCCGCGACATGGTAGAATCCATATCCTGAGCTTGTCGGCTGCCCGCCACCGCCGAACAGCACGAAGTCCGTAAAGGCCGCCGTTCCACTGCCCTGGACCTTATCGGTCGCGAATCCGTTTCCAGCATAGGGAGCAACGACAACCGGAACAGGCCAATTCGTCGGGTTTATGCCCTCGGGGTCCGGCGCATTTCGGATGAGAAGATAGTAGTAGTAGTTCGGATTCACGGGTCCACCGAATCGCAGCGTCACCGCCAGACGCGGACCCGTTCCCGTACCCGCCGGGGCGCGCGCGCACCCGGAAGCAAGCAAAGCTGCCGCAACGGGTATGCCCGCGATAAGGTCGACTTTACTCCATTTCATTAATCGATATCACTCCTTTGACGCAATGCAACACTGAAACGCCTTCACCCGAAAAGAGCCTCCCAGCCCGTCCACGCCTCTTCCCCGCCGTCCTGCTCAGCGCGCTGCTCATGACTATGGCTTTTCCGCCCGTGGACTGGGGATGGCTGGCCTGGGTGGGATTGGCTCCGCTCTTCTGGGCCTTGCCGCGCGCGCGGCGACCACGCCATGCGTTCGCGCTGGGATACCTCTTCGGCATTACGCATTGGGGCGCGACCATCTATTGGATAGGAACCACGGTAGCCGCGTGGACGCATTCGCCGGTGGGATGGGTGGCATGGATTCTACTTACGCTCATCAAGTCGCTCTGGTTCGGGCTGTTCGGCGTTCTCGCCTGGTGGATAGGCCGCCGCGCTGTCGGCTCCGTCCGATCGCGCGCTTACGTTCGGCCCGCCGCCATCGCCGCCGCCTGGACGCTCGTCGAGTGGCTGCGCGGGCAGAGCAGTATCGCCATGCCGTGGTCGCTAAGCGGCTACACCCAGTACCGATACCTGCCCTTGATTCAGGCGGCGGACCTGGCCGGCTTCTACCTCGTCACCTTCGCCCTGGCCTACGTTTGCGCCGCGATTGCGGAGGTCAATGGGTCAACGGGTCAACGGGTCAACGGGTCAATGGGTCAACGGGTCAACGGGTCAATGGGTCAACGGGTCAACGGGTCAATGGGTCAACGGGTCAACGGGTCAATGGGTCAATGGGTCAATGGATCAATGGGTCAACCGGCCGTTGCGGTTTCGCCTCATCGCCTCATTCCGTCATCGCCCCAGTCTCCCAAGTCCCCCCTTCCTCCCTTCTTCCCTTCCTCCCTTCTCCCCCTCCTCCCCGCCTTCCTGCTTCCCGGCTTTCTGCTCATTTACGGCGTGGCGGCGCTTCATCGTTCCTACGACGGGGCTCCGCTTCGGCTGGCCCTGATGCAGCCCAACATCGCCAGCCGCCGAAGCGATTCCTACGCGCTGCAACAGGACCTCGAGCGCTACCGGCGGATGGCGTCCCGTGTTCCAGCGGGGTCGGTCGATCTCGTCGTCTGGCCGGAGAGCACGGTCGGCGAGTTTTTGGACGAGCCATCGGCGCAAAAGGAGTTCGCGAAGCTGGCGCGGCAGACCGGAGCGTTCCAGCTTCTGGGATCGGGAGCGGTGGATGAGAAGGGGGGCGTGTATAACTCCGCCATGCTGATCGCGCCGGATGGCAGGTACGCGGATCGCTACGACAAGAATTGGCTCGTGCCGATGGGAGAATGGGTCGTGATGCGGCCCCTTCTTCAACACTTCGATTCCGTCTTCCACTTCCCGCCCGACACGGTTGCGGGTGTCCAGGACCGGGTTATGCGCGCGGGGCAGGCGCGTCTATGCGTGCTCATATGCTACGAATCGGTCTTCCCCATCGTCTCCCGGACGCGCAGCCGCGCCGGATCGAACCTCTTAATCGGAATCACGAACGATTCATGGGCGGGCGAATCTTCGGAGTTGCAGCAGCACATCGCCATGGTCGCCTTTCGCGCGGTAGAAAATCGCCGATGGCTCGGCTCTTCCGCTACTACCGGCATTACCGGCATTATCGACCCGACCGGGCGCATCGACGCGCTGCCGCCCTACCGGGAGGACGTATATCTGGGAACCGTGCGGCTGCGCGACGAGATCACCTTCTACACGCGGTTTGGGGATTGGTTCGTGGCCTGCTGCGGGATGGGCGTCGCGGCGGTTCTCTTCGCAGGAAAACGCCGCCCGACCGCCGAACGGTAAGCCAATGGAAACGCCGGAGGCCGCTCAACCGCCCGACACGAATCAGCCGCCCAATAGTCCGTCGAGTCCCTCGCGCCGCCCCGCTGTCATCGCCTTTTTTGTCTGGGCCCTTGCCCGCTTCATCGGAATGACCCTGCGCGTGCGATACGAGAATTGGGAGCGAATCGCGGAGAGCATCAAGCAGCACGGCGGCGCGATTTTGGTGAGTTGGCATGGCCGCAGCCTGATTCCGGCCAACGTTTTCAGGGGCCGTGGATATTGGGCGCTCATCTCTCTTTCGCGCGACGGCGAGATACAGGACCACATTTTCCGAAGATTCGGATACAGGACGGTGCGTGGCTCGACGGGCCGTGGAGGGGTGCGCGCCGTGCTCCAGCTCGCCAGGAAGATCAAGGAAGGTGGGGCGCTCGCCTTCACCCCGGACGGACCGCGCGGGCCGGCGCGCAAAGTGCAGCAGGGGACAATTTTTCTGGCGCAGCGGTCGGGCTGCCCCATCATTCCGCTCGGGGTCAGCGCCAGCCCGCGCAAGCTCCTGCCCACCTGGGATTCGTACATGATTCCGTTTCCTTTCGCGCGCGCCGCCTTCGTCGTGGGCGAGCCGCAGTTCGTGCCCGCGAGTTTGGATGAGCCGGGCAAGGAGAGAGCGGCCGAAGCCCTCGCGGCGGCCATCGACGCCTGCGAAGCCCGCGCGGAATCCCTCGCAGGTATTCGCGCGCCCGCCGATCCTCCGAGGTCGTGACCTTGCCGCCACCACCCCCTATTCTCCTCGGGACGCTCCTGCTTTCCGGCCTGATCATCCTCTCCGCCGCGTTGGGCCGCCGCCTCTTTCGCTTACTGCGCTTCCGTATCAAATCCGCGCCGGAGCGCGCGCTGCTGGCGACCGGTCTCGGCCTCGGCACGTTGCAGTTCCTGCCCTTTGTGCTGCTGGCGTGCAGGGCGGGCCATTCCCCCGGAATCAAGATTGGCGCGTTGGTCCTGGCCCTGCTGCTCCTACCGGATGTCCTCGTCGTGCTGCGCCGCGCCCGCCGCCTGCCTCGCGTCATCGTGTCGGCTTGGAAAAGCGCGCCCACCTGGCAGCGGCTGACCGGCTGTATCTTCGCCGCGCTCCTGTTCGCCGTCTATCTGAGAGCGCTCTGCCCGATCACCGACGACGATGGTCTCTCCTACCACTTTTCTGCGGCGCTCCGACTCCTGGGAGCCGGTCGATTCATCTACCTCCCAACCCTCACCTACGCGAACTGGCCTTCCGGCGTGGAATCTCTCTTCATTCTCCTGCGCGGCCTACACTCCGATGCCCCGGTGGGAATCGTCCAGTTCACGTTCGGCGCGCTCACCCTGGCGGCGGCCTGGATTCTGGGCAGGCGAATCGGCGGCGGTTCGCTTGCCTGGAGCGCCGCCACGATGCTACTCGTATACAAGGTCTTCTGGGAAGAGATGACGCAGGCGCACGTCGACCTCGGCGCAGCGCTCTTCGCCACCTTGTCCATCCTCTCGCTTCACGTTGCAATCCAAAATCCAAAATCCAAAATCCAAAATCTATCTGCCCTTTTCGCAGGACTGGGCGCGACCTGCAAACTAAACGGCGTCTGGATCATTGCTGCAATGGCGCTGGTCGTCGCGTTTGCACCCACAGAAGAGGGCCAACCGCTCCCAGCCCGGATTCGTGGCGCGGCCTTCTACTTTGCGACGGGAATTGCCGTCGTGCTGCCCTGGTTCGCGCGAAGCTGGTTCGTGACGGGCAACCCGCTCTACCCCATGTTCTTTGGCCTGTTCGGCGGGCGAGAGTGGACTGCGGAGGGATGGCCACGAATCCAGCAGTATTTCCTTCTGATGAACACGCCTCCGGGACTTCCGCCGACGCGCGCGAATTTGCTCATGGGCAGGGCCGTCCTGGTCGGTCTTGCGGCGTTTATCGCACTCTTTGCGTACCGCCGAACGGTCCGGTCCAAAGTCGCCCTGCCGGCCCGCTTCGGATTCGGCTTCGTGCCGCTTCTTTTTCTGAGCAGCGGCTACAACATGAGGTTTCTGCTGCCTGCCTTTCCATGCATCATCTTTTGCGCGGCTTACGGCCTGCACGGGCTTGCCTTCGGGTCGATCAAACTTAGTCGGCGAGTGCGATTTGGACCCGCCGCGGTCTGCGTCCTGGCGGCGATACTCTCGCTGCGCATCGGGATAAACGGACTGAACCCGAATCTCCCTGTCGCGCTGTCCGTCGCTCTCGGCGGCACGTCCACCGCCGGCTATCTACGAAACACGCTGCCCGACTACAGCGTCGTGGAGTTTGCAAATGCGAATCTGCCCCCCGGCGCGCGTATCCTCGTCGGCACATGGGAGGAGGGCACGGCCTACTACCGGAACCTGGCGATGCGGTCCAACTACTGGCTTCAGGATTCGGTACACTATGACTCTGCGGAGCGCCTCGATTCGGATCTCGCGCGGCTCGGCGTGACACACCTCGTTTTCAAGCCGATGGATTCGGAGTGGTGCCTGAAGAGCTCCGTGTGCTACGGCCGCATGAAGCATGAGGCGCGCGGCCTCGAAGACCTTATCGTCCGCCGCGGCGAGAAACTTTTCGAGGCCAACAACGTAACGCTCTACCGGCTTCACCAATGACGCGGATGAACCCCTGCCGTTACCAGAGGAGATCACCCATCTACCTTGCCGCCTACAATATCATCGCGCAGCCAGTATTAGGAGTTGTCCTCCTGCTTCGCCTCCGCAAGGGGAAGTCACGTGAGGGATGGGCGGAACGGTGGGGCCGCCTACCGGATTCGCTCGGGAGCAAGCAGCGAAAGCGCGTCTGGGTGCACGCCGCTTCCGTCGGCGAAGTAATGGCCGCGGCCCCCATTTTGAAGGAGTATCGCCTGCGACGGCCAGCCGACGAAATTATCATGACGGTCCTGACGCCGGGCGGATTTGAGGTTGCCGTTGGCATGATGGGGAGCATTGTGGACCATGTCTTCTTTGCGCCGTTCGATGTTCCCATTGCCGTGAAGAGGACCGTCGCGTTGATCCGGCCCGATCTCTATATCGGCCTGGAGACGGAGCTATGGCCGAACCTGCTGCACTTCGTCCACCGTTCCGGCGCGCGAATGGCGCTCGTGAACGGGCGGCTTTCCGACCAGAGCTATCCAAGCTACCGTTTACTGCGACCGCTGTTCCGCCGGGTGCTCGCCAACTTCGACTGTATTCTGGCGCAGACCGAGACCGACGCGGAGCGCTTTCGTAACATCGGCGCGCCTCACACGTCGGTGGAGGTCTTCGGTAACGCGAAGTTCGATGAGTCGGTTGAACGCCTCACCGAATCGGAGTGCGAATCGCTGCGGCGCGAGCTTCGACTGCCTGAGAATGCGCCGGTCCTGGTCGCGGGGAGCACGCGCGCGGCCGAGGAGGAGAGGCTGCTGTTCGCGGCATATCTGGAGGCCCGGAAATCGCAGCCCGATCTTGTCCTCATCCACGCGGCGCGCCATGTCGACCGGGCGGAAGAGGTCGAATCTCTTATGCGCGAGGTCGGCCTAAACCCCATGCGCCGCTCACAAATAAGTTCATCGGCTGGAGAGATCACGCATCTAATCCTGGACACGTTTGGAGAGTTGGCGCGTATCTATGCCCTTGCCGACGTCGCGTTTATTGGCAACAGTCTGACGCCGCCGGGCGGCGGCCAGAACCTGCTCCAGCCGCTCGCGCAAGGCGTGCCGGTTCTATATGGACCTTACATGCAGAACTTTCGCGATCTTTGCTCTATGGCGGAAACGGCGGGCGTCGCGACACGGGTAGCAAACGCCGATCAGCTTACCGGCAAGATAGTCACGGCTATCGACGAATCGCGCTCCCACCATTTCACGGAGCGTGCCCTGGCCCTCATAGAATCGAATCGCGGCGCGGCGGCCCGGTATGCGGATACGCTGGTCAAGCTGATGGAAAAGAGCCGCCTGTGAGCGCGGAGCGCTATATGCTTGCGGAGCGCTATCTGCTTTCAGTCGTGAATGGCGAACGGCAGGGGTCTCTGGCGACGTTGGTTCGCGCGATTCTCGCTGGCCTATCCTACGCCTACTCGGCGGGACTCAAGCTCTTCTTTCTGCCGTATCGCCTCGGCATTCGCAAACGGACGAAACTCTCCTGCCCCGTGATCAGCATCGGGAACCTGACGGTCGGGGGGACCGGCAAGACGCCGATGACGCAGTTTGTCTGCGAATTCCTGCGCGACAGGGGGATTAAGGTATGCGTTCTAAGCAGGGGTTACCGAGGCGACAACGAATTCGGAGTTGCTGTCGTCTCGACCGAAAAACGGGTCGAGCTGGACGCGAAGGCGGCCGGAGACGAGGCCCATTTGCTGGCAAAGATGCTTCCCGGCGTCCCGGTCATCGTGGGCAAGGACCGCCGAAAGAGCGGCGCGCTCGCCATCGAGCGATTCGAGCCGGACGCGATCGTGCTGGACGACGGCATGCAATACTATTGGCTGCATCGCGACCTCGAAATCGTGCTGCTGGATGCGCTGCGCCCCTTCGAAAATGAATACGCCTTCCCGCGCGGCCTGCTGCGAGAGCCGCCTTCACACATCCGCCGCGCGAATGCCGTCGTCATCACGAACGTGGACAAGGCGGACACCTCCGCCGTGCAGTCCCTTACCGAGCGGGTGGCAAGGATGGTTCCGCGAGCGCCGATCTACACCGCCCGGTATGCGCCGCAGACACTTCGCGCTCTGGATCGCTCCCGCGAGCATGTGCCGGACTGGCTTCGCGGACGAAAAGTCGCATCCTTCTGCGCGCTGGGGAATCCCTCCGCCTTTGAGGAGCAGCTTGTCCAGGCCGGCGCGGAGCTTGTGCACGCGGTCCGCATGCCGGACCACCATGCGGCTACGATGGGCGACCTAAACTCTCTCGTCGCGGACGCATGCGCGAAGGGCGCGGAGGCCGTCATCGTCACCCAGAAGGACGCTGTCAAGCTTCCGCCGCTGGGTCGCCCGCTCACCTTCTACGCGCTGGTTGTTCGGCAGCAGTTGGACGACGAGTCCGCTTTTTTCGCGCAGGTATTAAAGGTGTTGGAATAGACTGGTGCATCCCTGGAATCGCCCATGATTGCGGCCGCTAAAGAGACCTGGGGAGGTTTCCTCGACATCCTCTTCCCGCCGAAATGCCTCGTCTGCGGCTCGTACGGCAGTGTGGCGCTCTGCGATTCCTGCCGCAAGGGTTTCGCCGGAATCGGGGCTCCCTTCTGCGACCGCTGCGGCGTGAGCACGGATGGCATAGAGGCGCTCTGTGCTGATTGCGCGGCAGGTTCGGGCTGGGCCTTCGCCCAAGCCCGCGCCGCCGGCCACTTCTCCGGCCCCCTTCGGAAATCGATTCTGTGCCTCAAATATGGCGGCAAGCGGCGCCTTACCGTCCCGTTCGGCGCGTTCCTTGCGGACTATGTGCAGACAAATCCTTTCAATTCTCATGCGCCGGACATTATCGTGCCGGTACCGCTCCACGCTTCCCGCCAGCGAGATCGGGGATTCAATCAGGCCGCGCTTATCGCCGCGGAGGCGGGCCGGCTGCTCGACATCCCTGTCGCCCACAACGTTCTCAGCCGTACCCGTCGCACTCGTCCGCAGGTGGAGCTTCATGCCTCGGAGCGCGCCTCCAACATCCGAGACGCTTTTAGGGCCCTCGAATCGCCGCTTCTGCGCCGGAAAACCGTTCTCTTGATCGACGACGTGATCACCACTATGAACACGGTGGACGAGTGCGCCCGCGTCCTGATAGATGCGGGCGCGAAGGAGGTCTATGTGGTTGGCGTTGCGCGGGGAAGCTGACCTCGCGATTCAGAACTCGCCGACCAGCATCGCGTGGATTCCGAACAGTGGTCGGAGACTATCACAGATTTTATCGGACAAAGAAATACGTTCAAAGCATCCACAGGATAGCAGAAGGCATACACGAACTGAGCGCTGGCACGCTTCTCGAAGTCTACGTTTGCAGTATGTCGAGTGGAGAGCAATATCGAGGGCGCAGACGAGGCTGCGATTCGCGCCCAGACAAATATCTGTTCGTCGCACACAGCGCCGGGACCGCCGCCGGAGAACGTTCTGGCTGAGCTGGAGTGGATTCGCGCCCTGGGAAAGTGATTTACAGGAACGCTGTCCATCCGCATCGAATCGAGCTTCCAATAGACCACTTGCATACGTGGTTTTCCGTCCGTGAGGACGGTTGGCCGACGGCCCAGAGTTCTCGGGCGCGCCACTGGTCCGAGCGCCTGAGACTGCGAGTGAATTCATTCGCTCGCTCACAGGGGCATCGAATCGGTCTTCATTCGGAAACTACTCCCAATCCAAGCTTTAACGGAGATATTCATGCGCCCTGTCGAGCTCGAAGACCTGTTCCGGTTTCAATTGGCCGGTGATACCCAGATAGCGCCGGACGGCAGCCGAATTGTGTTCACGGTGAAGCGCGCCGACGCGAAGAAGAACAAATACTTCACGTCCCTCTGGATGGCGGACGTGGAATCGGGGGCCGCTCGCGCATTCACCGCGGACGGGCATGGCGATTCGTCGCCCCGATGGTCCCCCGACGGCGCGCAAATCGTCTTCGTCAGCGACCGCGACAAGCCAGGCTCGCAGCTCTATCTTCTACCCGTGGACGGTGGCGAAGCGCGCAGGCTGACCTCGCTCGAAGAGGGCGCGATCGAATATCCGGTCTGGTCGCCGGACGGCAGCCGAATCGCCTTTGTCTACCGGGCCACGCCGGAGCCGTATCGGGAAAAGGCCAAGAAGGAGAGGGAGGAGAACGGGCTGTCGAATCCGGTTCGCGTGCACGCCAAGCTCTTCTACAAGCTGGACGGATTCGGCTACTTCGACGACGCGTTCTGGCAGCTTGCGGTGGCGGACGCGCATACCGGCGAGGTGAATATTCTGACGCAGGAGCCATGCAGCCACTCCTGCCCCGCCTGGTCGCCCGACGGAACGCGCATCGCATTCATCGCCAACCGCCGCGAGGACGACGATCTGGAAGGTCAACGCGACGACATCTGGACTATCCCGGCGGAGGGCGGCGAGATAGACCATATTCCCGCTCCGGACGGCCCCAAGGAAGGACTAGCCTGGTCCCCAGACAGCCACTGGATCGCCTTTGCAGGCCACACCGACCCCGACGACACATGGGGCGGCATAAACACGCGCGTCCTTCTCATTCCCGCGGCGGGAGCATTAGAAGCGCACGATCTGACCGGAACGAGCGACAAAGAGGTGGGCTACGCGACGCTGGCCGACATGCACGAGGTGGGTGGCGGCCGCCTTATTCAATGGTCCCCCGACAGCCAGGTGCTCTACTTCCCCATGAGCGAGCACGGCGACACGCGCCTCTATCGCGTCGGCATCAACGGCGGCGGGCTGACGGCGCTCACGCGCGCGGACCGCGAGATGGGCGCATTCAACATCAGCCGGGATGAGCGTCGATTCGGAATCCTCTTGGGGAATGCGACTGAGCTTTACGATGCGTATTGCGGCACGCTGACGGGCGATTCGCTAGAATTGAAAAAGGTTAGCAGCGTAAATGCCTCGCTTCTCGCCGAGGTCGAGATGCAGATGCCGGAGCCATTCGATCTGCCCAATGGCGACGGCGGCAGGGTTCACGGCTGGCTGCTGCGCCCGGCTGAATTCGATCCGGCGCGCAGATACCCGGCGGTCCACTACGTTCACGGCGGACCGGCGGCGCAATATGGGGGGCAGGCAGCGCCGTTCCACGAGCTTCAATGGCTGGCGGCAAACGGCTATGTGGTCCTCTTCGCGAATCCGCGCGGAAGCAAGGGCTACGGGGAGGCGCACACTTCGGCGATCAAGGGGGCGTGGGGCGACAAGGACTGGAAGGACGTTCAGAAGGTCGCGGACCACGGCGCGTCATTGCCTTATGTAGATACGGAGCGCATGGCGATTATGGGCGGCAGCTACGGCGGCTATATGACGGCCTGGGCGGTCGGCCACACGGATCGCTTCCGCTGCGCCATCGCCGACCGCCTCGTATCGAACCGGCACAGCTTCTCGGGGACCTGCGACTTCCCCTTCACGCACGGCAAGTATTGGAGCGGCAACTCGTGGGACGACCCCGCCGACCTCTGGTCCGCTTCTCCCCTCGCGAGCGCGGGACGAATCAATACGCCGCTCCTGCTCATCCACTCCGACGGCGATCTTCGCTGCCCCGTAAGCCAGGCCGAGGAGCTGTTCGCCGCTCTTCGCAACCAGCGCAAAACCGTGGAGTTCGTGCGCTACCCCGCCGAATCGAGCCACGGTCTCTCCCGCAGCGGCCCGCCCGACCTCCGCATCGACCGCCTCAAGCGCAACCTCGCCTGGCTGGACAAGTATTTGAAGGACTGACGCGGTTACGTTGCGTCAACCGCCGCGATATCCGCCAACTGGAACGGCCACTGCCGTGTGAACTTCGCCCAGATGAAGTAACTCGCCACGCCGACGACCAGACTTCCAAGCCCCAATAGTATAACCAATCCACCCGACGTCGCAAAGAGGAACGCCCATCCGGCAAGGGCGAGCAGGCAGGAGAACGGGTAGAGCCAGATGCGATAGGGCCGCTTCATGTCCGGCTTGTGCTTGCGCAGCAGGATGACCGCTGCGATCTGGCCGACGAACTGCACAAGTATCCGCGTTGCCAGGAGCACGTCGATGACAACCTGAAGCGAGATGAAGCTGCACGCAATCGAGATGATTCCCATAACGAGCAGCGAAACGTGAGGGAAGTGTCCTCTTGGATGCAGCTTGCCGAACACCTTGAAAAAGCAGCCGTCCAGCGCCGCCGCATAGGGTATGCGCGAGTACCCGAGGAGCAGCGCAAAGACCGAAGCGAAGGCGGTCCAAAGGACCATGATCGTGAACGCCTGCGCCACGTGCGGCCCATAGAGCTTCTGCATGAAGAGCGCCACGACGAAGTCGGAGTTGGGATTTTTGTCGGCAGGCACGAACTCGCGCCACGGCACGACGCCCACAATGGACAGATTGATTCCGAAATAGATAATGGCGACCGCGACCAGGCTGATAAGAATTGACTTTGGAATGACGCGGCCCGGCTGCTTCACCTCGTCCCCGATGTAGCAGATGTCGTAGTAGCCCAGGTAGTCGTAGACGCCGATTCGCGACGCCGCTCCCAGCCCCATGAGAAACCCGAACGAGAAGTGGAAGGAGCCGGGTGGAAAGTCAAACGCGACGCGCGGATTGAAGTGCATCAGCCCGGACAGGATGACCGCTCCGGTCGTCAGGAGCGTCCCGACCCAAAGAGTGACCGTGAGCGTCGCAACAGTCTTGATCCGGCGATAGAGCAGCAGAATCGTGAGGACGCCCACCGCCGCGGCGATCAAATTGGTCTGAGCAGGCTTTATGCCCGGGAGCAGATAACCAACGTAATTGGCGAACCCGATATACCCGGAGGCGATCTCCAGGGGCCCGCTCAGAATAAACTGCCAGATGAAGAGGAAAGCCATCAGCCGCCCGAGCGTCTGCCGCCCAAACCCCTCGCGAAGGTAGATATAGCTCCCGCCCGACCCCGGCATGGCCGCGCCGAGCTCGCTCCAGATCATTCCGTCCGGGATAGCAATGAGCAGCGCAACGACCCACCCCAACATCGCTTGCGGCCCGCCGAGCGCCGACATGAGCAGTGGAATCGTGATGAACGGCCCGATTCCCACCATGTTGGACATGTTGAGGGCCGTCGCCTGAAGCAGCCCGAATCGCCGCTCCAAGTGTGTCGGGGGCTCAACCCACTCTGCTGTGTCTGGCGGCTCCGTTTGCAAGTCAATTCCTCATCGTGCGGAATCGTGTTAGGATACTTCGTGCCCGGCAAAGTCGCGTTTTAAGTATCGAGTGACACATTCGTCAAGCAGCACTCTCATAGCTGTTCAGCAGCCTCTCCTTGGACGCTTCTAGTACAGCCAAAGCCTGCTCTCGGGAAACCGTGGGGAATTGGTCAAGGAATTGATCGAGCGTCTCTCCCTCTTCGATACAATCAAACAGATTCTGAATCGGGACCCTCGTTCCGTAAAAAACAGGAGTTCCACCCAGTTTCTCGCTATCAATTTCAACCAATGAATGGTCGTTCAGACTCATCATGCCCTCCTTTGCTGCTTGAGACGATTCACCCGCCCCCCGTACCTCGCTGCCATGAACGTTTCGCGTGGGCGACAGCGAAGCCGACTGAATTGCGAGCGTACGCTCGCGAAGCATATCGAGCATGCGCAGCTTTTCGGCGATTGGCAGCGCGGCCAGCCGCTTGCGCATAGCTCGCTTACTCTCATCAACGCGGTCCATGTCGAAATTCAATGCTGCTCCTCCACAAACTGCACCATGAATCGCTGCCAGGCATCCAGCAGTCCGTGCCTCGCCGCGATTTCCTGGAATCGCTCCTTGTTAAGCGTCTCACTCTCCATGAACATCAACAGGCGCGCCTTATCCTTTGCACGCCCGGTCTGAAGCGCGATGGCTGCCAGGTGCTCAGCGGAAAAGACGCGCGCGGAAACGCATACGATGTCCATCTCGCTTGCTACCGCCAGGGCTTCTTCTACCAGCGGCCCGTTAGATGGCAAAAACTGTACGGGCCACCCGGCAATAAGTATATATTCTCGCTCGGTAGCGCATCCCAAGGCGGTCAAATAGCTATAAATCGGCTCCAAAGTGATGACGATGCTGCCTGGTTTTGGCCGTGACGCCACGAAAATATCTATGTCCAGGGTTGCCATAGGCTCGAGATAAAAAGTGACGGCAACGGCGCCGCCAACCGCATACCGGTCGATTACACCGTCCGCTTGCATCCGGTTGATAGCGGCAATTACCTGTTCGATCAACTATTTCTCCGGTCCAATGAACTTTAGCTCGGCGTTCTTCGAGAGACCTCTGCGCCCGTGTTCTGGTCGAATCGGATGTATTGTAGTGGTTCTGGGCATCTATCGAAGTCACCATCGGTAGTCAAAAGTGTTAGCCCCTACGCGATGGCAGTGGCAGCGATCCATAGATCGTTCTGCCCGATATTCAACCCTTTGGCGTTCTGGGCTTCCAATTCCGAATATCTCTCTACCAGCTCTGAGTGGTCGATGTTTAGTACAACTACGCCGCTAATAATTTGCTCCAATTTCCTCAGCTTGTCTGCACCCCAACCACGTTTCTTACCGAACGCGAGTATTTCCCCTTGCGTAATGATGCTGATCGCGGGTTGAAAGTCCTGACGGAGCAAACCTAGCGCCCCGTCGATTGACTGGAACGAGGCCGCGTTACTGCAAGCACGGACGATGATAGAAGTGTCGAGGAGATATCCCATTGTCAACTAACTGCAGCAAAGAAATCCGCTATTTCCTGATCGCTTTCATCACCAGGCCATTGACCCACGATGCTGCGAAATGCGCCCCTACCTTGCTGTGTCAATTTGTGACGCGTTTCTATGCTTGACACGATAGGCTTCCGAGAGAATGCCGCATCACTGCTCGCGGCGAGCCGCGCCGCATCCGCCTGCAATACCACTATCTCTCCATTTGCGCGAAAGGCCGCATCACCTTCCATAAGGACGCGCTCTCCCAGCAAGGCGCGCACAACCAGCGTATCATGCAACCAGACTCCACGTACCTTTGAACCGTCGTCAAGCACAAGCCGGAACAGGCGGTTGCTCATTCTTAGCATATCGAGCGTGCCGGAGACTCGTATGCGTCTTGGCGCTGGGGTGTAGTGCAGCGCCTCGCCGGCCTTGTGTACTAGTTGAGCATCAATAACAACCGTACCAGCCTTCGTATTATTGTTGTAATCGAATGTTGCTAGCTCAAGACCGTGCTGGAAGCTTGGAAGGAAGCTTCGAACGGAGTCAAGCATGCCATAATCCAGCCGAATATCCCGAGTTTGCCTGGAATAGACCTCGCTCAAAACCTGCCCCAGGAGATCGAACACAGTCCAATCTGTTTGCAGTCGATCTTCTTCGAAAAGCGACTCCTTTTCGAAAAGGGAGGGCGATGCTGACGCCAGGGTGTTTGCTCGAAATACCAATAGTGTGTCGCCGCCGTCGGCCTCGACCCAGGGTGCCTGGTCAATATCCCAAATTGCCCTCAGGAACTTAATTGGACTGCCCCGCAATCGTGACGCGCGCATCGTCCGAAAACAGGCTGCGTCACGCGCTGCCTGAATGGTGTGCTTCACGAATTCGGCTTGCGTAGACGGGTTTACATAACGCCCCTGAAAGGCGTTTCCTACTACCCTAATGGGTGTCTCAATCACTGTGAGGCTACTCCTTCAAACATGCTACAGTGCGACAGATTCTTCGACCAATCAAAATAATGTTACGATTTCAGTATACGGGATCGGTAGAAATTCGTCAACTGCCATTAGAATGAGAGGCACTTATGTTCCCCTCAACACTTACGCAAGTTGGGTCCGCGTTCGCGGAGCACATCGAGCATGCGCAGTTTTTGGGCAATGGCAGTGCGGCCAGACGTTTGCGCATTGCTCGCTTGCTCTCCTCGATTCTCTCCCAATCGAGTGTCACGGCAACTCCATACTGCTTTCATCGGCCAAGTGATCATTTTGAAGGAGGTAACGGCCAGTTTGCTTGACGCCCTTCGCTGCGAATCGCTCGGACCTCGGCATAAGATATGTGGTGAATCTTTGCGATGTCTGTCTCGTAACGTTTAACCAAATCCTCCTCCAACTGATTCTGCTTGCCGATCCGATCGAGAATCGCTTTCTGACCTGCGTCAAAGTTGTCAGGGTACCTTTTCAGCGATTCTGCGGTTGCCCGGTCGTTCACACTACCAACCTCGTAATAGATACGTCGGCGTTGGGCCTCTGTAAGCTTACGATGAGCAGATCTCCAGGCGGCCTTATCAATACCCATCACTCGATCAAGCTTTGGGTCGCCTGTACTCTTCGGCTCGGGTACGGTCGTTTGAAAATAACCTTCCGCAATATCTATCTTAGCTTCGCAATCCTCCAGAGTTATCGTGGGATCATGTTTGTCCTTAGTTATAGGATGAAAGTCACATCGCCCGGCGGTATACGCGCCGCGGGTGTCGGTCCCCTCCTTGTTGGCAAAAACGAACATTCCTGTCGGGTGATCGCGATCATAGAGAGTCTTTGCGGCATGGCGGATATTCGCGTCTAGAGTTGCCCGATCCAAGCCAGCCGGAACGACAATACGCGCACGAAGGTATTTTGCACTTCCTTCTGTCTCTGGCGTTCCGTCGACTATGCGATAAACTGGCTTCATCTGCATGGGAACAACAAATACTGGATCGGAGGCTGAGACAGGCTGCGCTCCTGACGCCTTTGGTGTGTTTGTTGATTGCCCTTCGTCGGCACAGCCGGAAAGCATCGCGATAACCGCTATTGGTATTAAGCGCATCCCAGAAACCATTAGATTTGCCTTCTCTTTCACCCGCGATACCCCGCCCAAAACGCGATTCATAAACGCAATGACCTGTTCGATCATCTACTTCTCCGGTCCCATGAACTTTAGCTCGGCATACGATTCGTAGGTGTGGAAGCCGGGGTCGGAAGTGGAAGAGAGCTCGGGCTGCTCGAAGTCCTTGGAGTAGTCGTAGCGGCATGCGGCAAATCGCCAGACGTCGCCGGGCCTGGGACGACCGCCCGCCACCTTGAAAGCGCTCCAGGGTATCCGCCACTCCGCTGCCCACCCT
>JBBROJ010000048.1:0-32952 GCA_038229495.1 Chthonomonadales bacterium | reverse complement strand
GGCGTAAAAAGATGCGCGAAGACGCACGCTGCAGACAATAATTGCCCAAAAAGCAGGGCTGTGCTTCTGCGCGTAATCTCTCGCCCTTTGTCGGCCTCTCGGGGCGCACACTTAAAAGGGACGGTAAATCAGCGGTATTGAGTTAAAGATAGGATACTGCAAATACCGGAAGGGAGTCAAGGGTGGAATCGCCGGCACGAATCCGTTATGTCCTTCGTCAGCGCGAGGCACGAATCGACAACATGAAAGCCGAGGGAGAAATAGAGATTCTGCGCTTTGAAATTATCCGCCGCCGTTGTAAGGCTGACAGCGACGCACTCCATCTGGCGCAGCCTGCTTAGCGCGTTGAGCAGCAGGATTCGCCCAAGACCCCGGCCCTGGCGCTCATCAGGCACTGCAAGCCCGTCGATATAGCCCCGGGATCGAGCATCGGGATGGCTGCCGCGGCGCGGATACATGCTCGAATAGTGGCAGGCCCCCGCGAAAAGCCCCCGATCATACAGCTTAACGGACAGGCGGTGGTGGTCCCGCGTTTCGTATGACAGCGTGAGCGGCGTGGGAGGCGGGGGAGCAGGGGGAATGTCGTGCAGGCCGCATCGGAACAGGCAGAGCTCGCGATAGTGGACGCGGAACCCGGCTTTCGTGTAGAGGTGGATGAGGTGGGGCAGCTTCTCGGACAGGCCGCACCAGCCGCCGTTGTAGAAAGGAGCGCCAACCGATTCGACAGGATCGAAGCCGACCACTCGCGTTATCCCGTGGCTTCGCAGCCAGCGGACGCACGCGGCCAGCAGCTCGCCGCCTTCCGCCGCGTGATGCGAATCGACGAAGGGGCCGAAGATGAGGCCCTCACCCGGCTTTGCGAACGACCACCGGTCTCCCACGGAACGATGCGCGCCCGCCCGCGCAAAACCTACGGGTCTGCCATCACGTACTGCCACGAAGACTTCGCCCATCCGCAGGTTGGCAGGCAATATGTTGAGCGACGTGCAGAACTCGTCGCGCATCGCGGCGAACCCGTGCGGCAGCGGAGCAGTTATATCGCCGTACAGCGCATAGAGAAACGGCATGTCGGCAGGTTGTAGAGGGCGAACAGCCATCAGGGACATGCGCCTTTCGCAATAGTAACTATCGTGTGCATGGCCGGTAGAACAACCGCTCTACAATCTGCCGCGTTTCGTGCATCCTCTCCTCGAATCTGCGCTGAAATTGGGCCGCCGCCGTCTCCCGAGGAGTATCCGCCGCGCCCAACCCAACAGCCAAAGCGCGAAGCCTTCCGGAGTCGGAGGGCAGCGTATCTAATTTATCTGTTGAAAAGCCGCCCAGCAAAGATAATCGATTCCGGATCGCGATCCAATAAGCGTGCGTCTCGGCGAGCCGCATGGCGTCGGGCCCCTGAATTGCGCCGATGGCCGCCAGCGCGTGCAGAGCATCGGCGGTTCCGGGAACGCGAACCTGCGGATGCCGCGCGCCTTCTCGCATCTGGAGCATCTGTACCGTAAACTCAATGTCGCTCAGGCCGCCGTGACCCAGCTTTATGTCCGTATTGCGCTCCTCCGGCTTCAGCCGCTCCTTCTCGATACGCCGCTTCATCACCTGAATCTCATTCCTCGCGTCATCGGACAGGGGCGTGCCGTAAACCGCCTCGTGAACAGCCCGCATGTAGGTGCTGCCAGTTCCCTCGCTGCCTGCAATCGGGCGCGCGCGGGTCAGAACCTGCCGTTCCCACGTCAGTGCGGATCGCAGATAGTAGTCGCGATACTCCGCCGGGGTATAAGCCAGTGCCCCCACTCTGCCCTCGGGCCGCAGGCGGGCGTCAATCTCTACCGCTGCCCCGCGAGGCCTGAGAAATTGACCGGCAGCAAGCACATGCTCCGTAACCCGATTCAGCGCGGCTCCCGCAGCCGGAGAGAGAGATTCACCCGCCCGGTCGTAAACGAACAGAATGTCCCAATCGGAGCCGTAGCCCAGCTCGCGGCCGCCCAGCTTGCCGAGACCTATAACGGCAATGCTCGACAGCACGGCGGTCATTTCATCGCCGGGAGTCTCCGCAAGCGCGCGCTCGACAGCGCGGTTCAGCACAGTTCCGATCACCGCGTCCGCAAGATTCGTCAGCTCCAATGCAACGCCCTGCGGACCGATCTCCCCCCACACATCTCGCGCCCCGATTCGCAGCCTCTCGCGCTGAACGTAGAGCGCCACTGTGTCCCAGAACGTCTCTACCGGACCCACGCCGACAGTTCGCTCATATAGCTCTTCGCGGCAGCGGTCCGCGGTCTTGATCTCCTGGTCAATAATCTCATCGCTCACCAGTAGATCGAGCCACTGGAGATGACGGCCAAGCGATTGCACCAGCGGCAGGCTCGCGGCGCTCAGGCGGCAGAATCGGTCCAGAATCTCGTCCCCTTCCGCAAGCGTGCGGTAAAGAGGAGCGGGGTTCGGCATCGCGTGCGCAAGTGTCTCGAGTCCTTGCAGCGCGGCATCGGGCGCGCCCGTGCGTCCGCACGAATCGATGATCCTGCCGGCCATCCGAAGGAACTGCTCGCGGACCTCAGGCGTCGCCTGGCCGTAGTCGTTTCCATCGACCACTCCCTTGAGCGAGTTGTAGGCCCGCTCCGGCTCATGGAAACCTTCCGCCTCCAGAGCGTATAGTATCGACGTCCGCGCGTGCGGGGTCTCCACGTTTTCCAGGAGCTCGCGCCATATGTCTCTTGAGCCGCCGTGACCCCGCTCGCCGTAAAACAGCCGCTCGAAGTGGCCGTGCACCCGCTCCGTCCGACGCGCGTACTCGGCATCGAACTCCTTCGCATCGCTGTAACCCAGCCGCCTTGCGAGCAGGTTCCTCTCGATGGGATCGGTCGGCAGGCTCTGAGTCTGCCGCTCATAGAGAATCTGCAACCGGTGCTCGACCGTTCGCAAAAACTGATAGTCTCCCGAAAGGTCCGCCGCCTCGGCGTAAGAAAGCGCTCCAACCTGCCTCAAGCGCGCCAGAGCATCCAGCGTATTGGAAGTGCGCACCCTCGCGTCGCGGCCTCCGATTCGGAGCTGAAGCAGCTGGGCCGTGAATTCGATATCGCGGATTCCGCCGTACCCAATTTTTACGTTCGTGCGTTTTACTCTGTCAATCTCCGCCTTCTGCTCGATTCGCTCCTTGTTCTGGCGAATCGCTTCCACGAAGTCGGACGTCACGCTCCGCCGATATACGTATGGCCGCACGAAATCGCTGAACGCCTCGCCGAGGCGCGTGTCGCCCGCCACTGCCCGCGCCTTGAGAAGCGACTGCCGCTCCCACGGCTCCGCCCAGCTCTCGTAGTAGGCCTTGTATGAGGAAAGCGTGCGGACGAGCGCCCCGAATCGCCCCTCCGGTCGCAGGCGAACGTCGACTCGAAAAAGGTGCCCGTTCTGCGTGTTGCTAGATATTGCGTTGATAATCAACTCCGCCAGCGTATGCGCCAAAGTCAGGGGTGTCGGGTGTCGGGTGTCGGGCGTCGGTGCAGCGATCTCATCCCCGCATACGAACATCAGGTCGATGTCGCTGGAATAGTTGAGCTCCTGGCCGCCCAGCTTTCCCATTCCTACGACGGCGAAAGGCGGAGGCGTTTCGACACCGTGCTTTTCGCGCAGCGCGGCAACCGCGATTTCGTAGGTCTTCTGAATGCAGGCATCGGCCAGATTCGTAAACTCTCGCGCGGTTGTCGGCATATCGGCAAGCTCAAGTATGTCACGCGTACCGATTCGCAGAATCTCGCGCTGCTTGAACCGGCGCATCGCTTCCAGCTTCAGCTCCGCCCGCTGAACGTGATTCACAAATCCCGAAAGCTCGCGGTACACCATGCTGGAAGGTTTCGCGCGGTCCGCGCCGCCGCCGCGCACGCCCGGATTCGCAAGGATCTCGAAGTATTCGGGGTTCCGCACGAGAATATCGGAGAAAAGCTGGCTGACACCGCAAACGTTGAAGAAAATGTCGAGAGCGGCGGGATGCTTGAGAAGGTACTGAAAGTGGGTATACCGGCTGATTACGGCCTCTGTCCAGCGGGCGAAGTTATTCAGCGCCCGATCCGGATCGGGGCTCTTTTGCAGGGCCTCGAATAGCGTTGGCAGCAGCTCATCCACGACATCATCGGTCACTCCCTGCCCGGCAAGGCCACGAACGATTCGCAACCCGCGCTCGGAATCGGAGAGACCCACGAAGGTCAGATCGGCGGCTGTGAGGGATTCAAGTGCAGGCATCAGCGCTGAACTGTGTCGGCGGCGGAAGTGGAAATGTTGGACAAGCCATTTGCGGCGCGTACACCAAGCCTGATCGCCGCCCGGCGCTCTGCCAGCCGCCGGCGTTCTATCGCAATGCGCCGCCTGTGCTCTTCACGCATAGCGCGGTACTGTTCTCGCCGGAGATTCTCATTCTCGGCAACGGCTCCCAACACGATGGGAAGCAGCGACATCGCGATGAGCGCAAGCATCGCCGGTCGGGCAAAATCCTTAACCACCCCTCGCAGGTTGCGGACGGTTAAGCACGAAACCAAACGATAATATCCACGATGATTCATGAGCCTATCGTACCACGGGCATGGCCCGCCCCGCAAGACTCGAAAGTCCGGATACTTGTGTTAATGCGACTTGCCTGTGATGAATCCACTACAGGCCATTAGGGCTGCTCGAAAGTCCGGATACTTGTGTTAATGCGACTCCGGCTGACCGGGCCTGCGCAGCAGACCGACAACCAGCCCGATGGCAACGCCGATAAGCCCGGCTGTGCGGATTGCGTCACCCGCATGCGCCGTATAGAGATTCCGGCTCGGTGCCAGGCTCGGTGGCGGGCCCGGTCCTATCAGTTCGGCATACTTGATATTGGCCTCCGAAGGCTGCGAGAGATTCTCCGTACCGCCCTTTCCCGGCTGCGCGTACAGCTCCGCTCCGGTGGGCCGCGGCGACAGGCCCTGCTCCGCGCGCGCATCCGCCGTGACCGAAACAGCATCTTCCTTCGGCGAAATCTTCGAGCCGAAATGCTTGGCATACGCTTTGGTGAACTCCGCGCCGAAGAAGAGGATCTGCGCCGAATAGTATATCCAGAGCAGCAGCACCACCAGGGACCCTGCCGCACCGTAGGCTGAGCCGACGCTGCCGCGCCCCAGATAGAGTCCTATGGCGAATTTGCCGCTAGTGAAGAGGAGCGCCGTCAGGAACGCGCCGGCCCAAACATCGCGCCACTGCACTTTGGCATCCGGCAAAACCTTGAAGATCATTGCGAAGAGCAGCATGAACACGCTGAACGACACCACATTATTCAACAGTTCCCAGAGCCACGGAGCGCCCGGCATCGCGCCCCCAATGAACTTGGAGGCCGCCGATAGTCCCGCGCTTACGACCAGCGATACCATGAGCAGAAAACCCAGTCCTAGGACCATGCTGAACGAGAGGAAGCGGTCCCGGAGCATCTTCATGAAGCCCCCACCGGGCTTCGGAGCCACGCCCCAGATAGTGTTCAGCGCATCCTGGAGCGCGCCGAAAACACCGCCCGCGCCCAGCAAGAGGGTCGCGAAACCGACAACGGTCGCAACGATTCCATGTGATGGCTGGCGCGCATTCGCGAGCATGTCTTGAATTGCTTTCGCGCTCGTGGCTCCGACCACCTGTCGAATCTGGTCCGCGATCTGTCCCTGCGCCGCCTCGCGACCGAAGGCAAGGCCGGCAATTGCCACCACCACGAGTATGAGAGGCGCGACAGAGAATATAGTATAGTACGATAGCGCCGCCGCGAGCCGGGGCGCTTTGTCTTCGCCCCAATCCGAGAAGGTCTCTTTGAACACGGGAATGAGTGCGTTGGATTTCATCGAATGCGATCTCCCTTGACGTGTTTCAGATAGCCTTCGCGGAAGCGCCGGCGAAATCGACGACGGCCAGTACGGGCACATACGAAAGACGCCCGCGGAGCACGGGAGTGTTCCGCGCCCCTGCTAACCGCGCCAAAACAGAAGGCGGCCCGTCTTCCAGGGAAGACGGGCCGCGATTTCCAGCGTACTTATGCTTAATTGGCTAATACTTGGTAGCGCCACGGGGAATCGAACCCCGGCTTGAGAGCTGAGAACCCCCTGTCCTGACCGCTAGACGATGGCGCCGCGCAAACAACTCTCGCGCGGCGCTTGATACATACGCGCCTGTCCGCAAGAGCAAATTATTATAGCATTGGCGTCCGCCGTTGTCAATAATTCGCGCGCCAAAACAGCGGCCGATGAGAGGCACTGCCTCTCATCGGCTCTGCCTCTCGCCGGCCATAATGATTACCGAATTATGAGCAGCTACGGCCGGCGCGGAGCTGGCGGCGCGAACTTAAACGTTTCGCCCTGCATCGCTTTCCACTGCGACTTTTGCGCGTCGGTCAGCGCCGCGGTGATCTTCTCGGTAGCGCCTCTCTGCAGCTCCTGCATCTGCTGCCGCATCTTCTGCTGCTCTTCCGGGGTAGCGTTCTGGCCGCCGCCGCCCTGGAACATCTCTCGCATCTTGGCAAACTGAGCCTGCTGAATGTCACCGATCTTCTTCTTTTGGTCCTCGGTAAGCTTGAGCTCGTCAGCCACATCCTTGCGGGTGAAGGCCTGCGTACCCATTTGCTGCAGTTCCAGTTGGCGAAACCGCTTCTGCTGCTTGGCATCCAGGATGTCACCAACGGCCTTGGTCTGAGCGTCCTGCATCTTCTGTTGGAACTTCTGGCGCTCTTCCTGTGTGGCATTCTGGAAATCAAAGCCGGAATTCTGCCTCAAATCTTGGAGTTCCTTTTGCTTGGCATCCAGCTTCTCTATTTGCGGCGCGGTCATCTTGAGCTCGTCCTGAACATCCTTGGCTATGAGCATCCGCAGCCCACCGCCGCCAAACCCGCCGCGACCACGTCCGCCCTGGGCTGACGCCACATTCATGCCCGCCACGAGCAGCAGCAGCGCCGCTCCTGCGATAAGTCTACGTCTCATATACATCCTCCCAATAAGTGTAAGCGTGGGCGCGGCCATTCCGCGCCCAGATTGCCTGAAGAGACTTGCCGGGTCGAAAATGAAGTGAAATGAGGTTTCGAATCTACATGCATAACTGGTAGGTTCCAACTCTGAACGGGCGCCCTTGGGCGCATGAAACGAGCGAGAGATCGAAGTTGAATCGTCGAGATTTCAGCTGCCTTCACATCATAGACGAAGCGCCTGTTAGAAGGGACGGCAATTCTCGCCGTTGGTAACAGTCGCAGTAATCAGGTGAGACACATAGGAGTGCGAGCGGCAACTATTCATAACTGCGGCCAACCGCCTCGTCTGGAGACTTGGTGTTTGTAAGGCCCCTGTTTTTGAGCGCGGCACGGAGTTCTCCCTCGGTGACGCGGGTTTCGGATGCCGACCCAGTGCGATGACTACCCGCTTCCATCGATGATGAATCCCCCGACGGCTCTGTCAAGAAGAGGGTCTTTGCTACCAGGTCATGCCGGCCTAGAATCCTGGTTGTCTCCTCCACAACCGCGGGCGAGGCAATGCGTGTGTCAACTACCAGGACAGGAGCAGAATCCATAAGGGGATGAACAATTGTGCGCCAATCCGAGCGCCCCGACGTTCTCAGATTGTCCCATTCCAGCAGGTTGCGCTGGAAATCCGTTCGTGATAGCGGAGCGACGACGGATGAATCGAACAGAACCACGACACGGTATGGATGAAGCATCCGCTCGAGACGTTCGCGCAGGTCGATAGATTCCGGCCTTGAAGTGCCGAGGAGGAGGACGGAGGGAGGCGTTGACTGATACGCCCATATGTATGCCTGATAAAGCAGGACGGCGGCTATCGTAGACCAGGGAAACACTGTACGATTGTAGAGGTACCAGCCCGCTACGGGAAGAAGGGCCGCCAAAGGGCCGTAAAGGTAGTAGGCATGCACGGTCCGCGCTGTGTATCTCAACATCCGCATCGACTGAGCGAGCGGAAAGCGGCCATAAAGCTTGTTTGTTACATGCCAGAGGTCTGACTGTATAAACCACAGCATTCCCGCATAGCCGCAACCGATATATCCACACCAAAGCGCTGTTTTGAACGTCGTCGGGGTCATAAGTAGACGCTCCACGGAGGTGAGATTTACAGAGGTCAACGCAGCAGGCTATAGCTTGTCACGATACGTGGCTTCGTGGGCGAAAAGGGTGAAACGAAGCATCAGAAACACCAAGTATCCTCCGATGATGCCGCTCAATCCGGCGGTGTTGGGCGAGTTGGTCCAATCCCAGACACCGACGGCGATAACGAATGCGAAGGCCGGGAACGATAGATACAGGAGCCGCCGGCCCAAAATAAACTCACGCATCTCAAGCGGCATTCGTTTTCTTGCGCGAACAAGGATATATCTGGCATTCATGAGTAGATGAAGCAGGGCGGCGCCAAAGAGAAGGGCAAGTGGAGCGTTAAATGTACCTTTCGCGTGCCAGTCTGCAACACTCCAGCGCGCGAGCTGGCCGCCTGCAAGGGCGAGGGCAGCGTAGATAACAAGAGCGCAGCCCGCGGGCCCGGTGGAACTCGGAGACTGGTTCATGGCTTGTGCGAAGGAGCGAGCAATGATAGAAGGCCCAGGACAAAAAGCACGACACCGACTATCCCAAGCAAGGTTCCATACCCGGCTGACCGACCTCCAACCGGGTCTCTTTGGCCGCGAGCTGAAGAGGAGCGTATCCAGCCTGAACGCGCCACGCTATATGCGCCGGCCACCATCATAAGAATATAAAAGGTCTTGTCCGACATCGCTGCGCTCCCTTCGCGTATGAGGCTCTGCCCATGCGACATTCGTGCCAGATTTCCATCATTATAGCTCGATCAGCTGGATGAGTAAACTAATGCTATAATGGCACGACTGTGGCAGCCGAAGCTAATCGTGACGCGGGTTTGTATCTTTATCGCCTCATGTCTTGACGACGGCATATCCCGCACGCGCCAGGATGACCGGGATTGCCTTTATCAGATCGTAATCGATGACGCGAACCTCTTCCGGCAGCTGCTCCCATGAGACGAGATTCGGGTTCAGCTTGTCACTGGTCGTGGAGGGTGTGCCGCACGTGTAGCCTTCTGAGAGTCGGTGCGCCACCCAGAGGTCGTGCTCCAGCCTGCCAAGCTTCTCAATATCATCGCCGGGAAACTCCAGCGGCGTCTCGTTGCTCCTGGAAGGCACCATTACATAACCGGCCGCAGCGAGCTTCCGCGGTATATCGCGCACAGTAAGCCGATTCGACTCTTTCGCTGCATCCGGAAGATCCGCGTACGGAATGAGCAGATTATGCTTCCTGGAAGCGTCATCGCGAACAGGGTCGTACGTCCAGCCCGAAGCGGCCCGCGTGTCGCAGAACGCTTCGTGCGAGGCCGCGGCAAGTCTATCCAGCACGTCGCCTCCGAGTTCCAACTGCTGTACCAGCGCAAGAAATTCGCGGCCATTCACATGCAGATCCAACTGGTCTTCGGCAGGCAGGCAGGAGCGCTCGAAGCGGCGCTGCCCTTTCAACTGGCTCATCGCGACGATAGCGCCGATGGATCGGGCGCCATATCTGTATTCCGAAATCATGAGCAGCGCTCGAAGAACGCCGGTATCGATGTTCAGCCTGCCGTTGCCGTCTGCCTTTGAGAAGAGCGACGGTGCGAGTCTCTGGAGAGTCGACCTAAGAAGGATAGCCCGCCGCAAAAGGTAAAACTGATCGGAACCACTGCGCAATTCAGCCTGGCGGTTGGGACCCATAATGTCTATGTAGCCGCGAAGCCGGCTTACGAAGTCCGGTCCCTTCGCGCCGCGAAAACCCGCGTCGCCGGAGCCCTTGTCAAAGTCCTCCATGCGCTTGCAGGTTCCGCCGGCAAAAACGAATATTGCCCTGCCGATGGGGTGAGTAATTTGCCCGTGTTGAAAGACCCCGTCCTGCATGGGCGCGAGGAAATATCGAAGCCATCCCAACGGCTGCCTGTCCAGCTCCGTATCGAACTCGTCCCAGAACACGAGCGGGATCCGGCCCATAAGCCCTACGTCGCGAACCTGATGCAGCGCGTCGAGCAGATTCTCCTGCCCCCCGAACTGCGAAAGGTTGAAGGTCATCGCCTTGACCGCGCCCGGACGAATGGAGTTGGCAATCTCTTCGACGCCAAACGACTTTCCCGATCCCGGAGGGCCGAATACGGCCACCGACATGGGCTTGTTCTGGGCGCTTCCGCAATACTCCGCGATTACGTTGCGGACGCTGCGATAGCTCTCAATCTCCCGCCGGTCCACGGTGACCAGCCGGCCAAATCTGCCCAATGGGACATCGCGCAGCGCCGCGTCCGGACCGTTGAGCACGGTGTCGCGAGCCACGGGATCGAGACCGCCTCGATAGCGCTCTTGTAGAATCGTCCAGAAACCAGGCTCGGCGGGCTTTTCGTCCGGCGCCGGCGGGAGGGAGAGGAAACGAATTGGATCCTGAATCTCAGCGACAGCAAACGGAGCGTCACCTCGCGCCAATTCGCCGGCAACGGCTCGAAAAGGGAATGTCAGATCGGCTTGCGACGCTGGGGAACCAGGGTCTCCGTATCCTTCCAAATGGAGCTTGCGCATTCCGGCCAACCCCGCCTGAATGCCCTGCGCGACATCCGGATCGCCCGGCTTCAACAGTATCTGGCGCGCGATGCCCGCGGTCAGGGTGGACGTGTTTCCGATTACGCTGCCGGGGTGCCGCTGGGCCCATGTTCCCTCTATCTCAGAAGGGTCGAAGAAAAGAGTGCATCGATGGGCGGCCGCCCTGGTTGAATCAGCGGGGATTCGCGAAAGGAGCAGCGCCCCCGCCGTGTCGAATGAGACGACAACGTGCGCGCAGCGGGACAGCGCGTTCACCTGCGGGTTGTGGATGAGCTCCCAATAGAGGTCTTGCGCAGTGCGCTCCCAGGAAAGCTCCCGGCTGATGTGCACCTCCGTGAGCCGCAGGTCGTCCGCCGTTACAACAACCACCATGCGGTCCGCATAGCGGCTGCTCAGATTCTCCCATAATTCGCCGTCTGCCACCGGGCAGGACGTCTTGAGGAGGACCCATCCCGGTTTGTTTCCTTCCGCAATGGCCGCGGGCCACCATTCGGGCGTCCCGCGGAAGCCCAATCCGGAATCGTTGAGCAGCGCCAGGCCCGCTTCGCCTGTGTCACCGGCAACAGGATGAGGGAACTCTCTGCCCGGTAAAGAGTCAGCGGCGTCAAGGCCCAGATATTCTTCCAAACGCCATGCGCCCTTTTCCGGCCTCCACATGCAATAGGAGTGGTGGAATCGGGAATCCGAAGGGCCTACGGAGACGGAAGGCACGGAAGCACGGCGCAGATCGATGCTGATACCGCTGTCCCGATGCAAGCTTTCGCTGAGTGAGTCAATAATATCCGCAAGGAGCGCCGCTCCTCCCCATTGGCAGCATGCCCGCGTTCGGTAGGTCTGCCAGACGCCTTCACCGTCACGCTGCTGTGTCGTGGCGGCGAGATTCCAATCAAGTGTCACATCGCCCGCGACTATAACAATTTGGTCGGACAAGAAGTGTATCCTTTCCCGAACTGGCCCCGTCGCGCTCTTCCGGCGCGAATAGGGCAGCTTCTAACCTTCCAACCGATGCCTACGGCGAACGAAGATTACAATGCTTAAATTATATGACAGGCCGCTAGTTTCCTGCGAGGAATGGAAATTCGCGCCCAGGCAGACACCGGATGGCAAGCAATTCAGGAGGTAGGTCACTGTGAAGGTGGAAGCGGGAAATGCAATAAAACAAGACGCGTTGGTCGTAGGTGTGACGGGTCACCGCTTCCTAAGCAAAAAGCACTGTGTGCGGAACGGTGTAGTGGAAGCGCTGAGCCGAATAGTCGCCGCCTTTCCGAACCGCTCTCTGGCTGCGCTGTCCTCGCTGGCGGAAGGTTCCGACCAGATTGTTGCGGAGGAAGCGCTGAGGATGCCCGGTACGGAATTGATTGTGCCGCTGCCCTTCCGCCTATCCGAATACGCGGGCAGCTTCGTTTCCGACGAGAGCAGGGAGGGGCTCGACCGCCTCCTTCCAATGGCAACTGAGATTGTTGTCCTTCCCGAAAAAGAGACGCGACAGGAAGCCTATTGCGCTCTTGGACAGTACCTGGCTGAAAGTTGTGACGTGCTTCTGGCCGTCTGGGATGGGGAACCCGCGCAAGGGCCCGGCGGAACTGCGGATGTAGTAAACCATGCGCGTGCGTTGGGCAAGCCCCTGGTTATCGTTCTAGCCGGAAACCGGGAACCTGGAACGAACACGCCGGCAACATTGGGGAATAGCCAGGGAAGCGTGGTTACCGAACGATTTCCGCCGATCTAGGGGTGCGTCCATAAATACCTTGAGCAATTCAGCCGAAATGTGCTATATTATCACATGGACGGCGCTGAACTGATCGGACAGTTGTATCGGCTTGTAGCCCCCGGCCTTGATGAGCGTTCGCGGCGATTGGTAGTAGGAGCCGGGGCCAAGCTCCAAGGTCGCGGGGCGATCTCCGCCATCGCTGAAGCGACCGGCCTTGCGCGCGGAACCATCTCCGCCGGAGTTGCCGAGGTGGCTAGTCTTACAACGACGTCGTCGGAAGGCGAAGACAGTCGAGCCCGCGTTCGTCGTCCTGGTGGCGGCAGAAAGCGACTGGCTCATAAAGATGCCACCCTGCGCCAGGATCTGGAGCGACTGGTTGAGCCGACTACCCGTGGGGATCCCGAATCCCCTCTGCGTTGGACGTGTAAGAGCGTTCGGCGTCTTGCAGGCGAGTTGCGTGAACAGGGTCATCAAATCTGCCCGCAAGTGGTGGCCAATCTGCTTCACGAGCTGAAATACAGCCTGCAGGCAAACGTCAAGGTTATCGAAGGCGGCCAATATCCAGACCGCAACGCGCAATTCGAGCACATCAACGCGCAGGTCATGGCTTTTCTGGACGCAAAGCAACCTGCAATCTCGGTGGATTCCAAGAAGAAAGAGCTCGTTGGCGAGTTCAAGAACAGTGGTCGAGAGTGCCGGCCAAAAGGAGATCCCGAGCGCGTAAAAGTTCATGATTTCGTGGAAGCCGATAAAGGGCGCGCCTCCCCCTATGGTGTCTACGACATCGCTCACGATTTGGGATGGGTCAATGTCGGCGTGGATCATGACACCTCGGCTTTCGCCGTAGAAAGCATACGTCAGTGGTGGCGCTCCATGGGTTCGCCGCTGTACCCAGATGCGCAGAGCCTGCTCATTACCGCCGATGGCGGGGGCAGCAATGGCGCACGAGTTCGACTCTGGAAGGTCGAGCTACAGAAGTTGAGCAATGAAACGGGACTCGCCATCTCCGTCTGCCACCTTCCACCTGGAACCAGCAAGTGGAACAAGATTGAGCACCGCCTATTCTCACACATCACCATGAACTGGCGTGCCAGGCCACTAGTCAGCCACGAGGTCATTGTAAGTCTAGTTGCCGACACCACCTCATCCACCGGACTTCGGGTCCAAAGCCGTTTAGACACGGGCGAGTACCCACCCGGAATCAAGGTGTCAGACGAAGAACTGGCTTCGGTCAACATGAAACAACACGAATTCCACGGCGAATGGAACTACACAATTCGCCCGCGAAGTCCGTCTTTGTGACTAAGTTATTTATGGACGCTCACGTAGATGCCTATTCGATGATGGGCCTAATCAAAGCGGACATTGCGAAGGCCACGCTGCTAGGTCTGGACGAAAACCTTCCACGGTTAGATGTCATGTACGAGATTGCAGGCAATTGGAATGAGAGACTTAAGTACGCCCCACTACATCAAACCGCCTCTATTCGTGCGATTCAAGAGCGTGGCGGATCTGTTGCTGACAGTAGCATATGAACCGCAGGAAGGTGAGATTCCGATTCGATTCGAAAATCGAGACTACGTAGTGAACATACGAACGTCGCTGGGGCCGCTAGGCGAGCATATCCTAATGGAGATTGGTCCCGCATAGAAGCAATAATGGCAAATCAAATGAATCAATCAAGAATCTGCGCGCTCATATCGCTTTCGACCATTGCCTGGGCAGCCGGCGCAACCGCCCAAACCAAGCCTGAGGCCGTTCGCGCGGCAGCGCCGCAAACGTCCGGGGTCTGGAGGAACGCGGTCGGCGACCTCGCCGAGCACAAATGGGGGCTCTTTGGCGTCATCTATATGACGGTTTTTCCGGGCAGGGATGAGGTGATTGCGGGCGTGAGCACCCGAGGACTCTGGTCGTCCACGGATGGCGGCACCACGTGGAAGCAGCTCGGCGAGCCGGGCCAGATGGACTTCCGCCCGATTCAAGTCACGTTCGACCCGAAGACGCCCGACACGTTCTGGGCAACGGGAATCTACGGCAATGGGATATATAAGACCACGAACGCCGGACGCTCCTTCGATATGCTTTCGACCTTGAGCGGGGAGGGAATCAGCGTGGACTTCGCGGACCCCGACCGGCGTACCCTACTTACCGGGGGACATGAGATCACGAACAGCCTCAAGCTCTCAACGTCGAGCGGACGATCGTGGCACGACCTGAACGACGGCATACCGCCCGGCGTGACGCTGCTGTCCACCGGCTTCATCTCAGGCGAGAACACTATTATTGCAGGTTCCGATTCGCGCACTCGCCCAGGAATCTACAGATCGGAAGATTCCGGCAAGACGTGGCGTAAGGTCGCGCCCTATGTGCCTGCCTATCAACACGCTGGCTTTGGATCGAAGCCGGGTGTCATCTACTGGGCTGCCATGCCTTCGGGCCTGCTCAAGAGCGAGGACGGCGGCAAAACGTGGGCGGGCCTCGGCGGACCCGTAACTACGACGCCCATTGAGCTTCCGAACGGCACTCTGGTCGGCGTCGGTAACTTACACCTTGTAGCTTCGAGCAATTGCGGCAAAACGTGGAGACCTTTCGGACCCGCCACGCCGTTTCAGCCGATCGGCGTCGTGTACAACTCAAAGCGGCGCGCGTTCTATATCTGGCGGTTCACGGGCTCTTACGACCGCAGCGCGATCATGCGCTGGTCGCCCTAGCCTTCATCACTATTAATGCTACTGGGACAACTCATAAAACAAACCATCGGACAGGGAGTATCTCGAATGTCTTTCGTGCGAACTGCGTGCGCAACTGCGTCGATTGTGGCAATAGTCGCGCTGGTGAACGGCTCAGCCATGGCCCAAAAGGGCTTCTATTTGAAGGACGGCGACCGCGTCGTCTTCTATGGGGACAGCATTACGGACCAGCGCCTGTATACGATTTTCACAGAATCGTATATCGTGACCCGATTCCCGAAGCTGAATGTCAAGTTCATTCACTCCGGCTGGGGCGGTGACCGGGTGGGCGGGGGCGGGGGCGGGCCCATAGACCTGCGGCTCAAGAGGGATGTATTTGCCTATAATCCAACTGTGATGACGATTATGCTGGGCATGAACGACGGCAGCTACCGGCCCTACGACTCCAACATCTTCAACACCTACTCGACCGGCTTTCAACACATCATCGATTCGATGAAGTCTCACTCTCCCGGCATACGGATCACGCTGATACAGCCCTCTCCCTTCGACGACGTGACCCGCGCTCCAGGCTTCGAAGGCGGTTACAATGGGGTCCTCATACGATACGGCTCCTACTTGAAGGACCTTGCCTTGAAAGAGCATCTGGACGTGGCCGACCTCAATACGCCGGTCGTTGCCTCGCTGGAGCGCGCCAAGGCGCTGGACACGACGCCGCCAAAAGATCCGAAGGAGATGCAGCTTTCCCAGCGGCTGGTACCGGATCGCGTTCACCCCGGACCGGCGGGCCACCTGCTCATGGCGGCCGCTCTTCTAAAGGCCTGGAATGCCCCGGCCGTCGTTTCCGCCGTTGAGCTCGACGCCGCAGCGCACAGGCTCGTAAAGGCCGAAAACGCGAAGGTAACCGGCGTCGTGGCAAACGGGACCGGGCTGGCCTGGATGCAGACAGACAACGCCCTCCCTATGCCCATCGACCTCAACGACGCGCCTACTCAGCTTGCCCTGCGCGCTTCAGATTTCGTGGAAACGCTGGACCAGCAGACCCTGCACGTCGCCGGGCTGTCCGGTGCGCGCTACGCTCTAAAGATAGATGGCCAGGAAGTGGGCGCTTTTACGAATGAACAGTTTGCCCAGGGGATCAATCTTGCCGTGCTGCCGACGCCCATGCTGAAGCAAGCGCTGGAGGTTCATTTCCTTACGAAAACGCACAATGATCTTCACTTCACGCGCTGGCGAGTCATACAGGTTCCGCGCCAGAACGAGCTGACATCGCCGATTCAAAAGACGATGGACGCGATGGACAAGGCCGAGGATGACATCGTCAAGCAGCAGCACGCCGCCGCCATGCCCAGGCCTCATAAGTTCGAGCTCGTGGCACAGCCATAGAAGCGTTAGGAACCTCCCCCAACCCCTCCTTCGTAAAGGGGGGCTTGACAAAGCGAAGGCGCGAACCTTCGTCTCCTCGAGCGGAATTCTCAGGGCACAGAAGGGCTCCAGAGGGTTGTTGCGGCTTTGGTCTCAATTTTGTCTTGAACAGTGATCGATAGGGCGTTCAGGAAATTCAGGCGGGTATCCTGCTCTATGCGGCGCACGGAGACCAAATACGTCTTCAATTGTCCGTCGGTAATGGGCTTCACGGGCACATTCGGCACTTCAAAAGCAAGCGTCTGGTAGCTGCCCTGCGCGTCCTTCCGAATGATGATCTTGTAGATCCATGTAGGAATGGCCACGCTGCCGTTGCCGATTGTCTTCTCCTGCACAGCTCCGTTGGGCAACGGCTTGTCGAAAACAGGCCCCGTAATGATCGTGACATCGCCGAACTTTTCCGCATACGAATGCGCCGTGCTTTCGAGGCGCGCCCATATCCCGCCATTGTTCTGCTGATTCTGCGGCACCATGTTGGACAGGTAGAAGCATTCGTCCATCACTTTCTTGCTTCGCGTGCTGTCGTTCGCGGGACACATGTGTCCCCGCGACCAGCTCGACCCCTGATAGTCCGCAAGCTCCGCTCGAAATCCCGGCTTCAACAGCGGATCGGGCCGGAAGTTGTCCTTTCGCTTTACCACCTTCGCCGTGTACGCTTTGGTTAAGTGATAAGAGACCCACAGCGGATCCTTGTGATTCTCGTCGTGCAGCAGCGCGTATCCCTCTCGCACGACAAGCTGCCGCCCCTGCGTCCCAAACCCCGGTATTCCGAAGAGCAGATGCTCGCTTACTACCGGCTGCTGCGGGCCCGGCTGCCAAAGAACCAGCAGCGCCCAAATCGTTCTCAACATACCCTGCTCCTCCTTTTCCACCTTTTCTACATGATGTTCGCAATGATATTCGCGCCCGCCTGCCTGTTCGCCTGCGATGTCATCCAGACCGGTACGCGATCAAATAATTCGTCGGCCCTCCAGCGAGTGAATGAATTCACTCGCTGTCTCAGCCGGTCGGACCAGTGGCGCGCCTGAGAACTCTGGTCCCGCGGCCCATCGTCTTCACGGACGAAAACGGATATGATTGGCAATAATCAGTTGCGGCAGCGGCGGAGGCGGCGGCGGCGGCTCCAGTTCCGCGGCATATCGGCTAGTCAATCTCGTGGCCGACCAGCCCGGCTCGACGGCAATGGACGCAAACCTGGTAAATCCGTGGGGGATTGCGCTCAACCCCGCAATGGGCGGGTTCCTGGTATCCGACAACGGAAAATACTCCGCGACGATGTACGGCGGAGGAGTCGGAGGTACGCCGGTTACGTCCGCGGGGCAGGTTGTCTCGATACCAGGCGGAGTTCCCACCGGTCAGGTGTTTATCGGCACCTCGGATTTCGTAATTAGCGCAGGCGGGGCAAGCGGTCCGGCGACGTTGATTTTTTCATCCGAGGCCGGGCAGATCACGGCTTGGAATCTAACCGTCAATGCCGGCGCCGCGATGTCGGAAACGACCGTGCCGGGACCGAGTTACAAAGGACGGGCTATCGGCAATAGCGGTACGACCAACTATCTCTACGCGACGAACTCCGCCTCCAGCGCAATTGATGTCCTCGACAAGAACTTCAGCCGCCCAAACCTCCCCGGCTCCTTTTCAGACCCAGGAATGCCCGCCGGGTTCGCTCCGTTCAACATCGGCACGTTCAGCAACGCGCTGCTGGTGGGTAACTTCGGGGACGGGTGGATAAATGCTTTCGATCCCGATACGGGAGCCTCGCTGGGTTTTGTGAAGAATAGCGCGGGAAACCCATTGGCGATTCCGGGTCTATGGGGCCCGCAATTCGGCAACGGCGTCAGCGCGGGAAACCGCAACCATCTACACTTCACCGCCGGTCCCGGCAGCGAACAGCACGGCCTCTTCGGCCGCATCGAGGCAGTACCTTAATGCCCGCAAACACTTCTCAGAATTGGAGATAGCCTTACGGCGCCCACCCCCCGGCCCCCTCCCGAAACGGGAGGGGGAGCAAAACCGAGGGCGAGTGCGATTCACCGCGGGTACAGGCGATTCGATAATTGTTTCGTGTCACCTAAGTAACTACGTCCCGCGCCATGGCAGTACGGGCGAATAAATCGCGGCGAGAGTTGGGAGCAACGATCAACAGTTCCACTGCGATTTATTCGCCTCTACGCAACGAATGCGCCACTGTTTCTTACCCGTGACACCGCCAATGGAGGTCGGGTGCTCAGAATTACGTCATGAACGTCAGGTGTCCACGATTCACTGTTCCTGGAGCGCTTTCTTGGTGCCTTTGTGTCCTTGAGGTGAATCCCGCCCCTCTTCGCGATGTTAACATCCGTAACTAATCCGTCTGTTCCGAGGGCGGAGCGATTCCGGATTATGACCGGCCATCGTTCGTAATCGACTTTTGCGCGCGCATGAACGGCTTCTCGAATCCAAGGTGAAAAATATAGGATATCGCCACGATGATCGGGATTCCAACGAATTCGAGCACAATGAGAGTGGTGTCGTTCGAGAGGTTGAAAGGCTGCAACTTCGTGAATGCCAGGTGAAGCAGGGGAACATGAATCAAGTATATGCTATAAGAAAATTGACCAATCCTGACCAGCGGTCGCCAGCTTAGTAAGCGGCTTGCCGCGCTGTTGGAATCCAATGCTAGTAATAGAACCGCCACCGTAAACGCCATTGCCATAAGGTCATGCAGAAGACCATTACCCGAACCATACCGTATAACGAAGGCACCAGCGCCAATTGTGCTTAGAAGTACAATCCGGGGCAGGCTATTATTGCGGTCTACAATCATGCGGGCAGCCACCATTCCGGCTGCAAATACCATGCCATACGCGAAGGGTCCATCCCGCAAAAGCGTTTGGCCTAGTGGAGCCATATGTGGCACAGGCAGGCGGCAGCATATACCTAGTAGCAGCGTTGCGGCGAGTATTGCGATGGGCCTGAATCTCAGCATCGCCCATACCAGGATTGGAAACAGCAAATACAACTGCCACTCCAAGCCGATGGACCACATAGGAGGATCGATACGCGTTGAGTGACCTGGAATCAGGTTGTGGACCATAAACAGGTGGCTAACGATGATTGGCCCGCTTATTGGAAAAACGCTATTCCAAAATTTATCAGCGCCAACTCCCATTTCAGGCAATGCGAATACCATCGTCAGGCAGAACGCGATGGCGGCAATGTAGGGAGGATAGATACGGCGTGCGCGGCGAGTAATATAGGTATAATATCCGCAGGGTAACGCTGGAGCTCGAGGAGCCTTTCGCACCAACGGGTAATAGAGACAGAATCCGCTCAAAACCAGAAACACCATCACGGCGAACTGACCCCGAAACAACATCTGCACAATAGTTCCAGCGACCGGCACCGTAACGAGGCGTTCAGGATGACACGTCTCAATGGCATGGTGCATCACCACCCAAAGCGCGGCAAAAGCCCTTAGCCCGTCGACAGGGTCAATCCTATGCAAACCCGCTGATGTCAACATCTCATTCCTATCGGCCGACGCTATCGGGCTAGGAAGTAATGTCGCCACGTAAATGCAGTCCTCCATCGCATAGCTGCGCGTTGCAGCCATCCTTCTCCTCGAGCACATATTCGGCGACACTCAAAGGCTCCATTCACCCTTTTTGGCTTTATCGGAAAGTTTCTCGGGATCGGGCAACTCCGACGAAATGGTCGCATTTGCTTGCTGCCGGTAATGATGCTTGACGAGCGGTGTGATGGCCTCGCCGAGTTTAACAGTAAAGATTGCGGCCGCTTCGGGCGACATGTGAAACTTATCCACATACTGCGATTCCACCAGCCCGGTTGACGTAGATAGGTCCACGAATTCGAATCCCGCCTGTTGGATGCAGCGAATGGCGTCTCGATTGAGAGATCGTGTGCCCTGGTCCGTTTCGAACTCCGGATATAGCACGAATATGAGTCGCGTCTGATTACGACGCGCATTAGCAAGAAGCGATTTCAAGCTATGGTAACTCCCGGCCCTGGGTAGCGTAGAATTCGCATGGGCCCTCAATGTGTCAAAGTTGACTCGATTCACGGTCGTAGCGAATGGGCCATAGCCTGGCACCGCTACGTGCAGCGCTTTATCGCGCCATTTAGCTCGTGAAGCATAAAGAGCAGACACTGAATCCGCGGCAAATTCGATCCGCTCGCTCGCCGAAGGCAGATGATCTTGAAACACTTCAGGCCAATCGCGCGGGCCAGTCAGCCCCTGGGCGATCGGCGGAATCAGATCGCCCCCATCTTCCAGCGCGCCCGGTTGGAAGATAATCACGGCGGCATCAGGGTTGACGCCGTTTCGCCAGAATGCCGCCGCCAGTATGTAATTCCACACGGTTACCCGAGACCCGTCAATTGTGAATCGGTCCAGGCACACCTCGGAACCGCAGCTCTTCGCCAAAAAGGTCTTTAGAACATCAGGATTCACTCCCATTCTGGCTGCGGAGTTGCCTATTACAGCAATCCTGATGCCCTTGCCGGCAGCCACGTTTGCGCCGCGCGCAGGAAACGACCAGCACGTTTTGTAATCGCTGGAGAGTGGCACCAGATGTAAATGGCACGCCACCTCAAGGGGCGCGAGCACAAAAACAACCGCCGCGAACGCCATGTACCACGGCAGCGGGTACTTGACGCCTATATCAGAATTGGAAGTAGATGAATTCAAAGGCTCTTTCCGCATGAAAAACGATCATCATAAAGGTCATGTAGAGGTAACCGGTAATCTGCATGGCGCGCGGCGCGAGCAGGAATCGGTCGAGGCGGCGCTCGCCATCCATGGCCCACTCGATTGCAAAAAGTATGGCAGTGTGGAATCCGATGTATGCGAGCGCGGCAACAGCAAAGTGGGACAGAGCGATTCGATGGACAAGTATTGACAACATCGAAGCCACGGTCGCAAAGCTGTCCGCTCGGAACAACAGCCATCCAAAGCAGGTCAGGTGGAACATGCACGTCACGCGGAACAGCCATTTCAGGCGTCCGAACGTCCCCGTAGGCCGCACATCCTCCGATATTCCGGCGGATCGGAAGATACAAAGGATCAATCCGTGGTAGAGGCCCCAGGCAACAAAGGTCCAGCTCGCTCCGTGCCACAATCCCCCGAGCAGCATGGTAATCATCAAGTTACGGTACATTGCCGCGATGCCGTTGCGGTTGCCGCCAAGCGGAATGTACAGGTAATCACGCAGCCACGACGACAAACTGATATGCCACCGCCGCCAAAAGTCACTTGGGCTTACGGCCAGATAGGGCATTCGGAAGTTCACAACCAGCTCGAACCCGATCCACTTTGAAATACCGCGGGCGATACTGGAATATCCCGAGAAGTCTCCGTATATCTGGAAAGCAAACGCATAGACTCCAACGAGGACATCACTGGCGGTGAGATGAGCCGCATGGCCTGTTGCCACCTGCTGAAATATGGCGCTTGCAACCGGCGCCATATTGTCAGCTATCACGATCTTCTTGAACATTCCGATAAATACGAGCAGCAGTCCTTCTTCCGCCGCCCCAGGTTTCCGAGCGCGCGGCCCGGTTACCTGGGGAAGAAGCGTGTGCGCGCGCATAATAGGACCGGCAACCAGGTGGGGAAAGAAGCATACAAACAGCGCGAAGTCGCGAAAGCTTCGTGTCGGCTCCACATCGCCGCGGTAGATATCGATGGTGTAGCTCATCGCCTGAAACGTATAGAAGCTAATACCGGCGGGAAGAATAATGCCGAGCGGTGTTATGCCTAACTGGCCCAGGCCAATTGCGTGCAGCAAACGATCCGCGCTGCCGGCAAAGAAGTCAAAGTACTTGAAGAATCCCAGTATAGCAAGGTTCGCAACCATGCTGATAACGAGAAACTGCCTGCGTCGCCGCTCAGCCGGCGCGGCGTATAGTTTCGGAAGCACGATTCCGTAAGCGCCGATAATCACCGCGGTAACGATTGGGACGATCAGGTCGGTCCATCGATGCGGCAGCGCTTGCGACAGTCCAGCCGCGCTCCACTTGGCGAGCGATCCAAACAGCAATGGATAGTTGATGTTGGTACAAAGAAGGACGGCTGCTGCCACAATGGAGGCGTTGATCTTGCGTAACTGCGTACGCGGAACTTCAACGCCCGCGACACCCAGACCGCCAATAAAGTCGATGACCGTTGATACGAGGATTAGAAATAGGAAGCGGTAGTCCCACCACGCATAAAAAACGTAGCTCGCAATGAGTAGAAGCGTATTCTGGCGGTGGTGGCTGAGGCGCCAATAGACTGCGTATATCGCCCCGTAGAAGAGCCAGAAGCCAAGCATATTGTAATTCACGCCGCGCTCAACTCCCTGTCTATGATTATGCGGCGCTTAGTGGCAGTTCCGAACATGTCACCTGTGATTATCGGCGATTCAGATTGACGACAGCAGATAGCGACTATTCGTGAACCGTCATGCAACAAACGACGTTCGCGGCCAGTTCGAAGAATTAACCGGAACAACGGGCTGAAGCGGGCAGCGGGGGGATCAGGTGAGGGCCGCTTGCATTTTGCAGAGTGACGCGTTTGCCCGTCGAATAGATGCGTGCCTGTCACAATTCGCCACCTGCGCGCCATCCCCATCTATCGCGCGAAAGCTATTAGGCAACATTCAAGAATAATCGCTTCGCTTCAACTTCTCAGAGTTGGAGATAACCTTACGGCGCCCACCCCCCGGCCCCCTCCCGAAACGGGAGGGGGAGCAAAACTGAGGGCGATTGCGATTCACCGGGGGTACAGGCGATTCGATAAATGTTTCGTGTCACCTTAAGCCACTTCCCAGGCGGTCCAATCAACTCAAGCTTGCGTGTTTCACCTGCCGTCCTCGTCTTCCCTTCCCCGCCATCTTGTCCTTGCGGGAGGCAGCGCCGATGTCGCCGGGATTTACAAACTTGCGCAGCTTGGCGACTTCATCTCGAAGCTGGGCGGCGCGCTCGAAGTCCAGGGCCGTCGCCGCCTCATTCATCTGCTTCTCCATATCCCCATCACCGTCGCCACCTGGTCCATACTCATTCGGGCTGCCACCTTCGCCGAGCGCATGGCCCGCGCGCTCCACCGTCACATACTCCGCGCCGCCCGCCCTATCGTCGGTGATACCCACGTGTCATGGCTGTTCCTTAGCGGCGTGTTCCGATTTCATGCGTCGCGACCGCCAATATCCGGGTCTCTGCTTGCCGTGAGCCACTGCAATTATCCCAATCATGCCCGGCAGCGCTTCGTAGACAATGACGTACGGGAATCGGCGAACCATAAACCTGCGGCAACTCGTCCGGCCATATGGGACTCCGCTCTGCGGGAACGCGCTGACGTGTGCAATGGTTCGTTCGACTTCCGCCAGAAACTCCGCGCCCAATCCGGGCTTCTCCACCTCATAATAGATGGCGGCATAATCGAGTTCTGCTTTCGCTTCCGGGTGAAACCCGATTGGTATCACTTCAGCCGCGCCCGAATACTCTCAAATACCTCCGCCGCCGGAATCGCCCGGACCTTCCCACTTGCCATCTCCTCGTGACGGCGAGCGATCTCTTCCTCCCAGGCGTCGTCGATCCCGTCCTCCTCGTCCTCATCTAGCGAACGAATGAGGAAATACGCAATCTCTGCACGCTCTTTCGTGTCCAGTTCCGCCAGCCTGGACTTCAACTGTTCAGCAACCTGTGTCATATCATTTCTCCACCGCCCAACCGTTGGTCTCCCCTTCGCCTACCGTCCTCGTCTTCCCTTTCCGGCCATCTTGTCCTTGCGAGAGGCAGCGCCGATGTCGCCGGGATTCACGAATTTGCGCAGCTCGGCCACTTCGTCGCGGAGCTGGGCGGCGCGCTCGAAGTCCAGGGCCTTCGCCGCCTCCTTCATCTGCTTCTCGAGGTCGCCGATCACCTGCACCACCTGGTCCATCCCCATGCTGGCGGCCGCTTTAGCGCCGGGGCCGACACTGTAGCTCGCTCGCTCCTCGGCAACATTGCCCGCGTACTCGCCGGTAATCAGCTCGCGAACCGCCTTGACAACAGTCGTCGGCGTAATCCCATGCTGCTCGTTGTAGGCGACCTGAATTTTGCGGCGGCGATTCGTCTCGTCAATGGCGCGCTGCATCGAGCCCGTCACGTTGTCCGCGTACATAATCACCTGCCCGCCGACGTTGCGCGCCGCGCGGCCAATGGTCTGGGTCAGCGACGTATCCGACCGCAGGAAGCCCTCCTTATCGGCGTCGAGAATGGCGACCAGCGAAACTTCGGGCAGGTCGAGACCCTCGCGCAGAAGGTTGATCCCCACGATAACATCATACACGCCCATCCGTAGGTCGCGCAAAATCACGGTGCGCTCCAGGGTCTTGATGTCGCTATGAAGGTAGTTCACCTTTATATGCAGCTCTTCGAGATAGTCGGTCAGGTCCTCCGCCATGCGCTTGGTGAGAGTGGTGACAAGTACGCGCTCCTTTTTAGTGGTCCGCTTGCGAATCTCACCGATTAAATCATCTATCTGTCCCTTGGTAGGCTTGAGGACGATCTCCGGATCAACCAGACCGGTCGGCCTGATAATCTGCTCGACGGTCTGGGCCGCGTTCTCCTTTTCGAATGGACCGGGCGTCGCACTCACGAAGACGGCCTGCTTCGTACGCTCTTCCCACTCGTAGAACTTGAGGGGGCGGTTGTCTAAAGCGCTGGGCAGGCGGAAGCCAAACTCGATCAGCGTATCCTTGCGCGCTTTGTCGCCGGAGTACATACCCCGAAGCTGCGGCAGGGTCTGGTGCGATTCGTCCACGATCACGAGCATATCCTTCGGGAAGTAGTCGAACAGCGTGTTCGGGGCTGTCCCCGCCTCGCGGCCATCCATGTATCGGGAATAGTTCTCGATTCCCGAGCAGTACCCAAGCTCGCGCATCATCTCGATATCGAACCGCACCCGCTGCTCGATTCGCTGCGCCTCTATCAGTTTGTTCTCGGCGGTGAATCGGGCAACCTGCTCATTCATCTCCTCTTCGATGAGCACGATGGCCTGCTCCAGCCGCTCCTGGCTCGTGACGAAGTGACTGGCCGGAAAGACGGTGACCGAATCGCGGATACCGAGAACTTCGCCGGTGAGCGGGTCCACGAGCGTAATCTTCTCTACCTCGTCGCCGAAGTACTCGACCCGTATGATGATCTCTTCATCGATGGGCTGAATTTCAAGGATATCGCCCCGCACCCGGAAGGTGCCGCGCTGAAGTTCCATGTTGTTGCGCGTGAACTGCATGTCGATGAGCCGATGCAGCGCCTCCTCGCGGTCGAAGGTCTCGCCGCGCCGGAACGAGCAGATAATCTTACGGTACTCATCGGGCGAGCCGAGGCCGTAGATGCAGGAGACGCTGGCGACCACGATAACGTCGCGCCGCTCCAGCACCGATTGCGTGGCCGAGTGGCGCAGCCGGTCGATTTCATCGTTGACCTGGGAATCCTTCTCGATGTATGTGTCGGTCTGTGGAATATAGGCTTCCGGCTGGTAGTAGTCGTAGTAGGAGACGAAGTATTCGACCGAGTTGTCCGGGAAGAACTCGCGGAACTCGGAGCAGAGCTGCGCGGCGAGCGTCTTATTATGCGCCATGACCAGCGTGGGGCGGTCCACCCGCTGAATCACGTTCGCCATGGTGAAGGTCTTGCCGGTTCCGGTCGCGCCGAGAAGCGTCTGGAACCGCTGGCCCGCCCGAATCCCCGCGACGAGCTTGTCCACCGCCTGGGGCTGATCGCCATCGAGCGTGTAGTCGGATTTGATTTGGAAAGCCATGATTAATCCTCGCCGCGAAACCAATGAGTATCAAACTGCAAAACGAAGCCAATTCTTTGGTCGCGGAATCGCGCACCTTAAATTACGAAGCGAACCCCATTACGGGCTCGCTTCACATAGACAAATACAGCTTAGTTTATAAGGCAATGAATCAAGTGGACCGTTAAGCATGGCAACTATTTCTTTTTAGGATCGAACTCGAAGCGAGCAATCACTGACCCCGGCTCTCCCGCAATCGCCAGGGATAATGAAAGAGTGTCTGATCCAAGTAGGGGCTTTCCTATATCTGAATTCAGATTCTCGAAAATTAGCCGGACATTTCGTCGAAGAGACGATGTAGCTCCTTGGTATTAATAATAATACAAGTTACTCAGTGTGACTTTGGATGGCTTGATTCGTTTTCCTTCGTTAGTAATCAGATAGAAGGTCCATTCGCTATTGATAGCTGACAACCCACTGTTATAGCGGTATTGGTCGATTTGAATATATCCATCGAAACAGACCTTCGTACCCCAATACAGACCAAGATTCTCCGCAAAGAGCATTTGAGCTTCGTCAGCTGTCATCAACTTGGATTTCGCTTTTTCATTGGTGATAGCGGCAATGTATTCTGGTGACATTAGTGCTATTTCCATGCCGTTACCAATGTAGACACTATCGAATCCTGAGGTGCCAGGAGCCGGTCCACCTCGCGACCACCATGCCCCGATTCCCCACTTACTAAGCATCTTCGCTGTAGAAGTTTTTGTGGGCAGTATTTTACCGATGTCGATACGAACGGTCAACTTCTTTGTTACTGTCTTGACGTCAGGAGCGTGTGCGGAGATGCCTAATACTGAATTCAGGGTAATTAGACTCACCAAAACAGTCATATTTAAGAATCGGGCCGACATGTAATCACTCCCTGTTATTGAGTGCGTCTAGAACTTGTCGCTGCATGGGCAAGTATCTCGCGCGATAAAGGTAAATCTATCAGGAGACATCTAAATGGCATTCACCTCGATTGAGTCAATTCTGGTTCCTGCGCCTGGGCACGGCCATGACGTATTTTATCGCGTGGCTTATGGTACGGAGAATTGGCAACGTGGAACGGTTTCGGTTTTCAAAATCCAGATCGCCTTCGAAAACGGAGATCATCCCAATGCAAGATTTCCACCGTCTTTCCCAAGCATTGAAGAATGGAAGGCGGTTAAAGAGGCGATGGATCAGCTAGTTGCAGCATACCCAGATTGACATCGTAAATTGAATGCATACGCGCCGAATGTGGACGCTAGCCTATTAACTCCAGCCAGCTCTCCACATCCAATATTCTCTCGTTGAGATGTTCCATTTGAACGAGGGAATCGATGGATTCAACTGCTTGACGGATGGCTGAATCCGGAGGTCCGAATCGCTTCTCACCGAGTCGGAAGAGCAGTGCGCGGGCTTCCTGAAGGCGAAATGCGTACTCGCCCATTTTCATGCCTTCTTCAAGAATTGCCTGATACGTTACCGATTCTCTCATTGCTCTAACTCCTTGCAGTAACTGAGTGACCATCTCGCGGGTGTAACGAAGTCCCATCAGCACATACGTCGCTGTCCAAAGCATGGCAGCGTCCGCTGTAGTTGCCTCCGCGTCGATACGCCGTCTCATCTCGCTAATGACCCCGGGGAGCAGCGCCGGGGCAACATTCGATAGCGGTGCCAGAGGGAGTGTCCCCAGGCCACCCTCCAGGACCGAATCCGCTGACTTTTCCCATGCACGGATGACGTTGTATTGGAAATCGAGATACCGTTGTCCGTCCGGTAATTGCCGCTGCACCCGGCCCGTCATATGTTTTCCGTCGGCATCTGCTCGCAATAGAACAATGATGCTCTGCACGGGCAACCGTTCTCGCTCTTCCAGAAGGACATTGTATCGGAGCGTCCTTCCTCCCAGGTCTCCGTCATAACTCGACTGTATCTCCAGGTGAACCAGCCACGGGTTTTCAGCTTTGACGAGAAAGACTTTATCCGCTTCCGCCGTTACGGTGGAAAGATTGGATTCGATACTAACAACCTCTGCCAGGGGCAATCCGACATACGCCAGCCAGTCACTCGGATGCGCTTCCAGAAGGTGCTTGGTCGTAGCGTCAAATGGCTTCGCCATACATTAGCCCTTCCCACCACTTTACGTACCCATTATATCACCAGACCTGTTTCAGCACAATTGTAGTGAAGGCTCGGTCTGCGGGATGTAGGCTTCCGGCTGGTAGTAGTCGTAGTAGGAGACGAAGTATTCGACCGCGTTGTCCGGGAAGAACTCGCGGAACTCGGAGCAGAGCTGCGCGGCGAGCGTCTTATTATGCGCCATGACCAGCGTGGGGCGGTCCACCCGCTGAATCACGTTCGCCATCGTGAAGGTTTTCCCGGTTCCAGTCGCGCCGAGAAGCGTCTGGAACCGCTGGCCTGCATTTATTCCTTCGACGAGCTTGTCCACCGCCTGGGGCTGATCGCCATCGAGCGTGTAGTCGGATTTGATCTGAAATGCCATTTTATACCTCACGCAAGGCGCAAAGACGTGAAGAACGTCAAGAGACGTTGAACCACGAAGGCACAAAGACACGAAGAAGGACACCAAGAAGGCGTCGAATCGCGATCGTGCAAATTGAAGCCCATAGTGCGATCCGCATGCTTGCGTCGCACTATGAATCACGAAACGAACCCAATTACAGGCTCGTTTCGAGGGGTTATATGTATAGCTTAGTATACCAGAATGGCAACCGGTTCGCAAGATAGATACACGTCCGGATCGGCATCGCGGGTCGCGCTGCCACCTGAGTGAAACGCCGTTCACCCGGCGGACCAGCATATAAGATTTAGGCGGTACAACGTCGATGGCTTGTTATTTAGTGATCGCTTTGCCGGCTCGATTTGTATTTCGTGCAGCGCGCCTGGGAAGCCGCCGCAGGTCTTCCGCGCTAGAGTCGGCTTGCCACCGCCGCAGGTCCTGGCAAATCGCGTGAAGATCATATCCAAACTGTTTCGCATACGCGTCACGAACGGCTCTAACTTCTTCTACGATGGGATCGCTATGCATTTTGTGACTCCTCAAGTAACTCTTCACGGGTGCAAATAATCGGCGGCTCAAAGCCCCTCGAACAGCATGCGGCCTCGATTCGAGAGCGCAGCGTTGCATTTGCGATATGAGCACAGTTCCAAGTCAGCAAATAATCCATCCCATGGACGGTTGCCACGGAGATGTACAACGCGTCAATTGCGGCCCGCGCAGCCAGGCCCAAGCGATCAAGCAATTCTTGCGCAAGCAATTCTGCTTCTATCGTAACATCAAGTTCGGGCAAGCCAGCCAGCGCTTCAAGTCGTTCCAAAGCAGCGACGGGGTCTCCGGCTGCAGCCTCGCGCAGAGTCACCGCAGATACGAACAACTCAAATGATTGGCGCGAATGATCCCACCAGTCACGTGTTATCTGCTGATGCGCAGATACAATCACGCTGCCGCTCACCCATGCTGTAAGATAGCTCACAACGGTTGTTTCGGAACTTGTCAACGTAAACGCGAGCAGTCATACATGCATTCTACACGAAATCACGCAGCCCTGTGTTAACATGGGTTTGCCTTCATCGAACCTAATTGCCAGTAGGCTTGAATTAATCTGTCAAATTCGCTGGTATGAACGATAGCCGGAATCCGTAGAATGCTTGGCCTAATGACCAAGCCACCGTCCTATTTCCACTTTGGGAGCTTGCCCGGAGCGTGGGAGATGCCCGCCGAATCGAGCATCTTTTCGAGACGCGGCATGTCTTTCGTTGCAACGTCCCGCAGCTTTGGCAGCAGATCGCCGAACTCCGCCTCTGCTATCGCGAGCGAATCGATTCGCGTCCTGGTGGGCGGGACCGGGTTGCCGAGCTGCGAGAAGGTTACGTCGCTCACCCGGCGGACCAGAGTATACTGCTCAGGCTGCACCAGCACGGACGAAGTGTTGTCGCCGCGGAACGCGATCTCGATCTCGCGCAGCCTGCCCTCGATACCCACGGCCTCCCCGCGCATTTTGGGCGTGCCCTTCGGCGAGTCGACCACGTCCTGCTTGATCTTCGTTATTCGGGCTTGCAGGATGTCCAGCGCCTCCAGCGATTCGGTCACGGCCCGCTGCAAATTCGAGACACGCTCGCGGTAATCGACCATCGTCTTGCGGTCCGCCGCGGTAACGTCCGTGTCCAGCTCGCCCTCTATTTTGAAGGGAGTGGCCGGCACCAGTTGTGTAACCACGCCGTTTACCCGCTTCGACAGCGACACCCGATATTCGCCCGGCATCACCTGAAATCCGATTCCGGCTCCGCCGGCCCCGCCCGCGCCGCCCCGCCCGCGAGGCGCGCCCTGGCCCTGCTCAATCTGCTCTTCGTTCTCGCCCGCAGGCTCACCAAAGGAGATGCCCGCCCCGCGCATGTCCCAGACTGCCTTGTGGAACCCGGCGGAAGCCGGCTGCGTCAGGCGACGAACGACATTGCCTTTCGCGTCCGTAATCGTCAGGAGGATCGCGGCGGGGTCTTCCGCGGCCTCCGCGCGAAGCTGCTCGACCGTGGGGAAGGGCAGCGGCGTGTTCTTGCGATCAGCGTCCGCTTCGGCCTCCTGGCGCTTCTGCTTCATGTTTTTCGCGCCCTCCTTCACGTAGTAATTGATCACCACGCCGGAGGCCGGGTTCGGCGCGGCATAGATCGTTTCGCCCTCGGAGCCGGTGCCTTTCTGCTGCGGGATGTAGGCGACCGTCGTCTTGATGGGCAGAATCGCCGCGTCACGCTTTTGCAGTGCGTCGGTCTTCAGGCGAAGCGCGGAATAGTCGTCCAGGATGTACATCCCTCGTCCGAACGTGCCGACAACCAGGTCGCTTTCGCGCTTCTGAATCACCAGGTCGCGCACGGCTATGGTGGGCAGGCCGCCTTTAAGACGTGTCCACTTCTGTCCGGCATTGGATGTCTGGAAGAGACCGAACTCCGTCCCCACGAACAGGAGATTCTGGTCCACGAAATCCTCAGCGATGGAGAGCGCGGGACCGATCTTTGGCAGGTCGCCAGCTACGGAAGCCCAGGTCTTTCCCCGGTCGGCGCTCCGCATTAGGAAGGGCGCGAAGTCGGCGTTCTTGTGGTTATCGAAGAGCGCGTAGACAACATTCGCATCGTGCTGAGAGGCGAGCAGGCGTCCGACGTAGGTGTTGACCGGCACGCCTTCCACCCGCTCGATCTTGCGCCATGTCTTGCCGCCGTCCTCGGTCACCTGAATCAGGCCGTCGTCGGTTCCGCAGTAGATCAACCCCTCCTGCTTGGGCGATTCTGTCAGCGAGATGATGTTGCCGTAGAAGGAGGTCGACTGGCTGCGTCCAATCGCGTCGAGCTTCGGGATCTTGTCCATCACCTTGAGCGTGCTGCGGTCGATCTGACGCGTAAGGTCGGGGCTGACTTCCTTCCAAGAATCGCCCCGGTCATCGCTCCGAAAGAGCTTGTTACCGCCGAAGTAGAGGCGCGTATGCGAGTGGGGGCTGATGAGGACGGGCGAGTCCCAGTAGAACCGGTAGGGAGGATCGCCCCGGCCCGGCTGCGGCTGGATCCCGATCCTAAGCCCCGACTTCCGGTCGTAGCGCACCAGGCCGCCGTCCTGTGATTCCGAGTAGACCGTATTGGGATCGACGGGATCGACCTGCTGATGGAATCCGTCGCCGCCCGCCGTTACGAACCAGTCGGAGTTGAGCACGCCTCCCGGATTCTTGGACCGCGTAGGGCCGCCGATGCTGTTGTTGTCCTGAGTGCCGCCGTAGACGTAGTAGAACGGCGTGGAGTTGTCCGCCGCGATTCGGTAGAACTGCGTCAGCGGCAGATTGGACTTGAAGACCCAGGTCGCGGCGCGGTCGAAGCTCTCGTAGACGCCGCCGTCGCACCCGGCGAGGTAGTGTTTCGTGTTGGACGGGTCGATCCAGAGGGCATGGTTGTCGACGTGCTTGTTCTGCTCGCCGAGCGGCTGAACGGTCCGCCCACCGTCGTTCGAGACCATGTTGATGACGCTGAGGATGTAGATTCGGTCGGCATCCTTCGGGTCGCAGATGATCTGCCCGTAGTACATGCCCTGCGCCACGAAATCGCCCCGCTTCTCCCACGATGCGCCGAAATCGCTCGACCGGTAGGTGCCGCCCGCGCCGTCGCCCGCCTCGACTGTCGCGTAGATGTAGTCCGGGCTTGCAGGGGAGACAGCCAGGCCGACCCGGCCCATTTCGCCGCCCGGCAGCCCGGTTCGCAACTTCGTCCAGGTCGCTCCGCCGTCCGTGGATTTGTGGATTCCGCTCTCCGGCCCGCCGCCGATGTAGGTAAATACGTGCCGCCGCCGCTGCCACGACGACGCATATACTACTCGGCTGTTGCGCGGGTCCAGCACGACGTCGGACACGCCGGTATTCTCGCTGATCTTGAGAACGCTCTTCCAGGTCTTGCCGCCGTCCGTGGTCTTGTACAGCCCGCGTTCGCCGCCTGGTCCCCACAGCGGACCCTGCGCGGCCACCCAGACGGTATCCGAATCTGCCGGGTCCACCACGATGCGTCCGATATGCTCCGATGTCTTGAGACCCACGTTCTTCCAGCTACGGCCCCCGTCCTCAGATTTGTAGACGCCGTCGCCCCAGCCCACGCTGCGCTGTCCGTTGTACTCACCGGTTCCCACCCATACTACATTCGGATTCTTCGGGTCGAGCGTGATGGCTCCAATGGAGTACGATCCCTCGTTATCGAAAATG
>JBBROJ010000047.1:0-34193 GCA_038229495.1 Chthonomonadales bacterium | reverse complement strand
GCCGATGGGGCAAAGAATCGGAGGTCGCCAACCTCGTCTGCTTCCTCGCCTCCGACCTGGCCGGCTACATTACGGGCACGCTGGTGGACGTGAGCGGCGGCAAGTATGCCACCCAGCTTCCGCGCGTCCCGTACGAAAATGTCGCGGTGGCGGGCGACTACTCTTTCGACCTCAACTGCCCCGGAGATTAGACCGCAGGATCGCAGGACATTATTGCTGATGGCGCGAATTGCGTGAACTGAAGATGCTTCGAGGCTTCTACAGGAACCATGCAGATGGACACGCCTATCACAACCGTCCTTCCGAAAGGGATCATTTCGCTCCTGATGACGGACATCGAAGGCAGCTCCCCGCTGTGGGATGCCTGCCCGGCTGCCATGCAATCCGCAGTGTGCCGCCACGATGAGATTGTGTCCGAATGTGTTGCGCTGCATCGTGGACTCATCATCAAGGCTAAGGGCGAGGGAGACAGCCATTTTTGCGTATTCCAGAGCCCGATCGATGCGGTTGCCGCGGCCCTCGATCTCCAGCTTGAATTTATCCGAGAAGATTGGCCTGCCGAAGCGCCGATCAAAGTTCGCATGGCTGTTCATACGGGCGAGGCAGAGCTTCGCGAAGGTGATTATCGCGGCCCCCCGGTGAACCGCTGCGCCCGCATTCGCAATGCCGCGCATGGCGCGCAAATTCTCGTTTCTGTCACGACGCGCGACCTGGCTGCCGGCTCTCTGCCGTCCGGCGCAGCGCTCAAAGACCTCGGTCACTACGAATTGACTGGCCTCCGGTCGCCGGAACACCTCTTTCAACTCACTCATCCCGCTTTCACCGACTCTTTCCCGCCTCCACGAGCGCAAATAAACTCGCCGACGAATTTATTGCGGCAGCTCACCTCTTTCATCGGCAGGGAGAGGGAGATCGAGCACGCGCGCGAGCTGCTGGCAAAAAATCCGCTGCTAACGCTAACCGGAGCAGGCGGAGCGGGCAAGACTCGACTCGCGACGGAAGTGGCTGCATCATTGCTGCCGGACTACGCGGATGGAGTCTGGCTTGTCGAGCTGGCCCCGCTATCGTCGCATGAGCTTGTGCTTCAGTCAATCGCTTCCACGCTGCTGCGAGATTCGTCAGGCCAGGCGACGGAGAACGCTCTGGTTGAACATCTCAGGCCGAAACGAACGCTGTTGGTGCTTGACAACTGCGAGCACGTTATCGATAGCGTCGCACCGCTTGCGCATGTATTGCTGCGTTCCTGTCCACAGCTTCGGATTCTTGCCACGAGTAGAGAAGCGCTCTCGATTCCGGGCGAGAGCGTCTACATAGTTCCCACGCTCGCGGTTCCGGACATGCGGCGACTCCCTTCTGTCAAGCGGCTGATGCAGCTCGAATCGATCCGCCTGTTTTTCGAACGCGCGCGCGCTGCGCTCCCTGAGTTTGAAATTAATGCTGACAACGCAGCGGCCGTGGCAGGGATATGCATGCGACTGGACGGCATTCCCCTTCTGATTGAGCTTGCCGCTGCATGGGTGCGGTCGATACCGGTTGAAGAGATCGCCGAGAGACTGAACCGCCTCCTTTCGAATCGCGGCGTCCTTGCAACGCATCGTCATCGCACGTTCCAAGCCACGATGGACTGGAGCTACAACCTGCTAACCGATGAGGAGCAGGTTCTGCTTCGCCGGCTCAGCGTTTTCTCCGGCGGCTGGACGCTCGATGCCGCCGAGGCTGTTTGTGCAGGCAGTGGAATCGACGAATACGCTGTAATAGAATTGCTTGCACGTCTGGTTGATAAATCGCTCGCAGCGCCTCCGGCTGATAAGAGTAGGAGATATAGACTGCTGGAGACAATTCGTCAGTATGCGGCTGAGAAGCTGCGTGACGCGGACGAAGATGACATGCTGATCCTGAAGCACCTCAAGTTCTTTAGCGAATTTGCGTCCACCGCCAAACCGCATCTCGAACAAGGAGACCAGCGGAAATGGCTCTCGAAACTCGAGGCCGATCATGACAACTTGCGCTCCGCCCTCCGAAATGCTGTCCAACCCGAGGACCGTCTCGCCATTGCCGTGAGTCTTGGCCGGTTTTGGTATGTGCGCGGCCATTGGAGCGAAGGGAGGGGCTGGCTGGAAGGCGCGCTCCAGCGTGCGGCGGATGCCCCTGTGGAATTGCGATCCGAGGCTTTGAATCTGGCAGGCATTTTCGCAGCCGCGCAATACGATAACGGATCGGCAGTACAACTTCATGAGCAATGCCTCGAACTCCGGCGTAATATGGGAGACCCGATTCTCGTCGCCGGTTCGCTGACCAACCTCGGCCTGGCGCTGCGGCATGCTAGGGACATAGAACGGGCGCGCGAGCATTATGACGAAGCGCTCCATATCTATCGTGAGCTTGGAAATGACCGCGGAACCGCGACGGTGGCGAGTAACATGGGAAGCCTGAGTCTACTGTCTCACGAGTTCGCGGCGGCAGAGCGGCTCTTTCGGGAGAGCGTGGGCGTGTATGAAAAGCTTGAAGACGATTGGTATCTGGCCGGCGCGCTTCACAATGTAGCGGAATCGCTCTTCTGGCAGGAACGCTGTCCCGAGGCGGAGGAGGCATTGATTCGGGGCATTCGGATTGAAGCGCGACTCGAAGACTGGAAATCTGTGGCGAGCTCGCTTACATGGATCGCCTATGCGGCGGCGGCGGCGGACAATATCGGGCGAGCGGCGACGCTCTTCGCCGCCGCGGATCAACACCTCCGGGCGTCGGGCGAGAAATCGGACGATGAGCCGGACGCGATTTTCGAGGAGCGGCTGTCGCAACTGCGCTCCCTCAGCAACGGAGATTGCTTCGTGGATCAGCGAACGTTTGGAACGACTTTGGATATCCACGAGGCCGTTCGATTCGCAATTCAAGTAGCCGATTGACTTCTGCTCGCCGGACTGGTAGAATTGCTTGCTGCCGCTCAACGCAGGACACCTCGATGCAGCCGATCATTGTTATTGAACTCAGGGAGACCATTATGCTGCGAACGAAGATGTGCGCTGTTTTCGTCCTGCTCGCCCTCCTTCTCTCCTCCGCAGCCTTCTGGCTGTCAGGAATCGGAGGCGCTACCGCATCTGCAACCCATCAACGCAAATCAAGAAATGCCAGGGCTAAGGCGTACGTCGAACCCAAGCCCGACGACGTTCGCCAGGTCTTCATTACGCCCTATCCCGCGTTTCTCAAAGGCGGAATGGCCCGAAACAAAACAGCCCAACTGTACGTGGTCCTTGAGGAAGCCAGCGATTCTCCACGACAGATAGAAATAAAGTACCTACGATACACGAAGAATCATGAATTCATTGTCACTGACACGATCGACGTACCGAGTGGTTCGTGTGTCGGGAACAAGGTTATTCACAAAGCCGTGTTCGCCAAACCGGGTTACGTCATTGCGCAGGCGAGAGTTGGCGGCTCACGCCCGGGATCCGCAACCGCCTATGTCGCAAAGGACAAAGCGGATTTCAAAAGGGTTCCCAGGGACCTCCCGGTGTTTTTCACGCCCAACGACCAAAACTTCGACGTTAGGGTTGACAACGTGGCGACCGTATCTTATGGAACCACCACTGACGCTGACCGATCTATGCACCTTCATTTCGTGCCCAACGACGGGAGCGGGAATAAGGACGGACCCGAAGTTACGGTTAAGATGTATGAATATTCAGGAACAGGTCCCATCGCTAAGGACCGGCTCAATGCGAACATATACTACTCGGTTGTGACGAATGACGACGAAGTCATAGGTACCATCTGGACTGCGCCTTGATGCGTCTTGGGCTAGTCTCCCTAAGTCCGGGCGCTTGTAAATACGTTAGATGAACAAAGCCGTTTGTATCATCGGGCTGGACTGCGCGCCGCCGGAGCTGGTTTTCGACCGGTGGCGCGCGGACCTGCCGAATCTGGACCGCCTCATGCGCGCGGGCGTTTATGGGCCGCTCGAATCGACAACTCCTCCCATAACGGTCCCGGCATGGATGTCGATGATGACCGGCAAAGACCCCGGCACGCTCGGCATCTACGGCTTCCGCAACCGCAATGACCACTCCTACGACGGCCTCGCCTTCGCCAATAATCGCATGGTCCGCGAAGAACCGGTGTGGGACATCCTGGCGCGGCACGGCAGGCGCTCGATCCTGCTCGGCGTTCCGCTCACCTATCCTCCCCGCCCAATAAATGGCCTGATGATCTGCGACTTCCTCGCGCCGGACACATCGGTCGAGTACACCTATCCCCCCGAATTGAAGGATGAGATTCGCGAGGTCGTCGGCGACTACATAATAGACGTCCGCGACTTCCGCACGACAGACAAGGACCGCCTGCTCGCCGAAATCTACGAGATGACCGAGAAGCGATTCAAGCTCGCCCGTCACCTGCTGACGACGAAGCCGTGGGACCTTTTCGCCATGGTGGAGATGGGCACGGACCGGATTCACCACGGCTTCTGGCGCTACTTCGATTCCGAGCACCCGCACTACAAATCCGGCAACCCCTACGAGAACGCCATCCACGACTACTATGTAGCCGTGGACCGCCACGTCGGAGAGATTGCCGCCCTCCTGCCCTCGGATACGCTGCTCCTGGTCGTCTCGGACCACGGCGCAAAGCGGATGGACGGCGGCATCTGCTTCAACGACTGGCTTATACAAGAGGGCTATCTCGTGCTGAAGGAGCTTCCGAGCGCCGTCACGAAATTCTCTCCCGAGCTGGTGGACTGGTCCCGTACGCGGGCATGGGGCGACGGCGGCTACTATGGCCGCCTCTTCTTGAACGTGGCAGGGCGCGAGCCGCTGGGAATCGTGCCCCGGGGCGAAGTCGAAGCGCTGCGCGCCGAGCTGACAGAGAAGCTGGAATCGCTTGGAGACGAGCAGGGCAGACCAATCTGCACCAAGGTGTTCAGGCCGGAGGAGATATACAAGACCTGCAGCAACGTTCCGCCGGACCTCATCGTCTACTTCGGCGACCTCAACTGGCGCTCGGTGGGAACGGTGGGTAATCGCTCAATCTGGACCCACGAAAACGACACCGGCCCGGACGACGCGAATCACGCGCAGTTCGGCATTGTGATAGCGACAGAAGTCGGAAGCCTGAAGCCTGAAGTCGGAATACAGCAATCCGGCATGTCTATTTACGACATCGCGCCCACGATTCTCAAAGCGTTAGGCATCGACATACCGCCCGGCGTGGGCCGCGCCGCCATCCCAATCGAGTCGGCACAGGCCGATGCCTCGGTCTACACCGCCGAAGAGGAGGCCGAGATCGCCCGCCGCCTGGAAGACCTCGGATACATATAGGAGACTGCGGCCGTTCGCCCGAAGGAACCAATTACCATGACCTCTCTTTGTCCTCGCTGCGGAACAAATCTTAGCTCACAAACGTTCGGAAGCCTTCAACTCGACGGATGCGTAAGCTGTGGAGGCGTCTGGTTCGACTATCTGGAGCTCCAAACGCTGACGCGTGTCGCAGGCGCCAGCCTTATGGACGTGGAGAGGGCGATTAATCCAGCGGTCAGCTCGCCGGATTCGGCAGGCGGGAACCGCTGCCCGAAATGCGAAACTCCTCTGTATGGGTTCTCCTTTCCGCATACTCCCAACGTGCGGCTGGACGCCTGTCCGGACTGCAAAGGCATATGGGTGGATGACGGGAAACTGCAGGCAATCGCCGCCCGTATTGCCGCCTCCCGTCCAATTTCCACAGAACCCGTTGCGTCCGCCTACGACGAGCGGGCGCGTGAAAAAGCGCGGTACGCTGTCGCCTTTCTTCTGTCAACGCCTTGCCCGCACTGTGCGATACACAACCCGGTGTCGGCGGTCACGTGCTGGCAATGCGCGCATCCGCTTCGGACACGAAAGGCGTTTCAGCTCTGCCCGCGATGCGACATCCCGCTTCAGGAGGTTCAAGCGGAATCCGGTCCCGTCCGCGTCGATGCCTGCCTTAAGTGCAGCGGCGTCTGGTTCTCGGAGGGCGAGCTGCCGGCGCTTCTCAGGCTCGGGCCGGAGGAAGTGGGCCGGTTTCAGCGTACGATAATGATGTCTACGACAACTTCGACATCGCAGCGTGGACCGATGCGCAATAATTCGATGGCCCGCTGCCCGGGTTGTCATCACGGAATGGAGAGGGAGCAGCTCGGCGTCAATTCCGGCGTGGACATTGACCTTTGCCCCCACTGCCAGGGAGTGTGGATAGATGGCGGCGAGCTTATGCAGGCCTACAAATTCGCCTCGACCGGTGGAGATCTGCGAATCAGCGTCACCACCGATCCCTGGGCTTCAGCCACGGACTAACTGACCACTGACCACTGACCACTGACCACTGACCACTGACCACTGACCACTGACCACTGACCACTGATCACTGACCACTGACCAAGATGCCCATTATCCCCACAGTTGGCCGCAGAGCCTTCCGGATTCGCCTTCTTATTGCGGCGATCTACGCAATCCTGACCATGGGCGCGGTTACCATGGTCTATCCGTTCCTGCTCATGCTTAGTACCTCCGTCACGAGCAGCACGGACACCAACGAATATCGCGTCGTGCCGCGCTTCTTTTACAGCGAGGACGCCCTCTTCGCCAAGTACGTGGACGACAAGTACGCGGGCGAAATCGATACGGTCAACGCGCTCTACCATTCCGACTTCAAGAAGAACGAGCAGTTCGCGCCGCCCCGCACGCCATTGGACACGAATTCCGTTAAAGCCTGGCGGGACTTCTCGAAGACGCTGCCCATCGAGTACAAATTCACCGCGTTCAGGGGCTACGGCGCGCATCCTCCCCAGCTGGACCGGCGCTATCGCGAGTATGTCCGGGCGCGATTCAGGGGCGACATCCAGGCTCTCAACCGCGCGTATACCGAGGAGAACGAGACTTTCGAGACCGTGAAGCCTCCCATGGAGCGCCCTGGCAGGCGCTCGTGGGCCCCTGACTCTTCGCCCAAGGTGATCGAATTTCTGCAGTGGAAGTCCACGCTCTCGCCCGAATATGCGCCCGTCTTCAGCGTGGACGCTCTCTTTGCCAAATACCTGAAAGAGGATGCCCCGGGATATGGCGGCGACTTCAAGAAAGCGAAGGCATGGAATCTGGCGCGCGGCTTCGACGAGGCGACATTGACCGCCTCGCCTCCCTCTGACGCCGCTCAGAGCAGGGATTGGGAAGCGTTCGTCCGTACCAAGCTGCCCTTGCGCTACCTGCGGCCCCTACCCGAAGCCGCGGCAAGCTGGCGGGACTATCTTCGCAAAAAGTACCCGGCTGTTTCCGCGCTCAACAAGGCGTACGGCACGGATCACATCAGCCTCGATTCTGTCACTCTTTCAACGGCCGCGCTCACTAGCGTCGCGATGGCAGCGGACTGGGGGGACTACGTCGCGAAGTTCCTGCCGCTACCGTTGATTCGCGTGGACACGCCGGAGAATCGATTTCGGGATTACGTCCACGATCAGAACGCCCGCCCGCCCTACTACGCCGCCGACTCCGCCTACGCACGATCGAACGCCGCCGCGCTGCGGCAGGACTTCATCACCCGGAACTACCGATTCGTTCTCGACTATATCCTGCTGCATGGCCGTGGGCTGCTGGTAACCGCCGTCTTCTGTATCGCAGTCATTCTGACCACGCTCATCGTCAATCCCCTCTGCGCCTACGCGCTGTCGCGCTACAGCCTGCCCTATGCCTACAAGATTCTGCTTTTCCTGCTTGCAACCATGGCGTTTCCAGCCGAAGTGGCCATGATACCAAACTTCCTTTTGCTCAAGCAGCTGGGCCTGCTGAACACCTACTGGGCGCTCATTCTGCCGGGCGCGGCGAGCGGATTCTCCATATTTCTGCTCAAAGGGTTCTTCGACAGCCTGCCCAAGGAGCTTTACGAGGCCGGCACCATCGACGGGGCAACCGAGGTTCGGATGTATTTCAACATTACGGTTCCGCTCTCCCGGCCCATCTTTGCGGTCATCGCGCTCCAGGCGTTCACGGCGGCCTACGGAGCCTTCATGTTCGCGCTGCTCGTCTGTCAGGATCCCCGCATGTGGACGCTCATGGTCTGGATATATGAGCTTCAGGTGACCAATCCCCCCTACGTCGTGTTCGCCGCGCTCACAATCGCCGCGCTGCCGACGCTTCTGGTGTTCATCTTCGCCCAAAACATAATCATGCGCGGAATAATCCTGCCGATGGAGAAGTAGCGTCTCAAGCCGGGCGGGGCAGGAGATTCCATAGAACACAAGTGAATAGTGGTCTGGAGCGCCGCTAATGAAAGAACCAGCGTCGGGCATTGATCAGCTTGTCACGCAGTTGACGCAGGCCGAAACGGGACACGTGTTCCGGCGCGCCCGCCAGACTCTGCTGCGGCATGATTCCAATGAGATCGTGCGCGCGCTCATCCGCGCCATGAGAGGGGCGTCACATCAAAGGTCGTTCGATCGCGCGGCCAGACTGCTTGCCGAATATGGCGGAGATGAGGCGGCGGAAGCGCTTGCCACCGAGGCCCGGACACAGCGCAGGTACCCGCGACTCGCCATCCGCGCCTTCGCGCAGTGCGTCCATCCCACGGTTGTCCCGGTACTCCTGGATATTCTTGAATTCGGCAAGATGAAGCAGAAGCGCGCGGCGGCCTATGCCCTCGCGCGACTGCATTCCCCTCTGGGCATCGAGCCGCTGTGCAAGGCCTCCGCGCTGGGTGAATGGGGCATCGGTCACGAGGCTACGGAAGCGCTGAACGCTCTCGGACGGCCGCACCAGATTGCCCGGCTGGCGCTGAGCGAACCGATCTACAGCGCTTCAGACCACGTGAGGGTCCTGCAAGCGCTCTCCTGCTCGCTGCTTCGTGAAGGATTCTGGCGGCCCGTTCCGTTCGACCCCAAACGCTTTCTCAACCGCGAAGCGCAGGACTATAACAGCGGCGTGCGGGAACAGGCGGGGGCCGCCGCAGCATTCCTGGAGATGCAGTCCACGCTGCTGCGCTCCGGCGACGCTTTGTGCACTGACGCGCTGCTCCGAGCGGCCTCCGGGCCGGGCGAGAGCGGATCGGATTCGCTGCTGAGGGCCTCCGAATCATTCCGGCAGCCTGGCGCTCCGCGCATAACGCTGTTATCGTTATTAGTGGTCCTGCTTCGCATGCTGTTTCGAAAGTCATAATCACAGATGGTGGCAAGAGAATTCAAACGAATCGCGGAAGGAAAACCCTACCCCTGGCCCTGGGGGCTGCGGCATTCGCTCCGCGCTGACGCTTGCCCCTTAGTAAGCGGAGGGGAGAACGGCCGCATGCCCGAGGTCGGTAGCCCCCTCCATAATTCGGTAGCCCCCTCCTTAATAAGGAGGTGGTTGGGGGAGGTTTCAGCCCCTTGAAAACCCGGACTGCGATACTTGTCCCAATACTGCTTTTGATATGCGGGCTGTCGGATGCGCGGGCTTATCCGCCCGCCGGCGGCTTTACGCGAATTGAGGTGTCGCCCACTAACCCGGTTCTCGACGGCAGGGAGTCGCGGCAACGACTCCTCGTTACCGGTTATCGGCGGGACGGTTCGACGTCCGACCTCACCGATTCGACCACTTTTGTATCGACCAATCCGCGCCTTGTGAAGATGGATTCAGGCATTGCGCTGCCCGTTTCCGACGGGACCGCGCGCATCACGGTTCGCGCGGGCGGCCTCGCTACTTTGGTCAATACCATCGTTCGGAACATGCGCAGGCCGTTCAAGTGGACCTTCGAGAATCACGTCGAATCCGTGTTCAGCAAGCAGGGGTGCAACACGGGGCCATGCCACGGAGCGGGGAGCGGCAAGGGAGGTCTTCGGCTTTCGCTGCGCGCCTACGACCCCGATGCGGACTACGTGCGGCTTCGAATCGAGGGCCGCGGACGCAGAGTCGTGCGAACGAATCCGGCTGACAGCCTCCTGCTCAAGAAGCCCTCTCTCGGGGTCGCACACGTCGGGGGTCTTAAGCTGCGTCGCGATTCGCTGGAATACCGCGTAGTGTCCGAATGGATTGCCAGGGGCGCGCTCGCTCCACACCCGAAAACTACCCGGATAACCGGTCTGACCGTCTTTCCTCCAGACCGCGCCTTGCGGCAGGGAGCGCATCAGCGGCTGCTCGTAACCGCGCACTTCTCCGACGGCCATACGGAAGACGTGACCCACTGGGCGCGGTATAACAGCAACGAGGAGCCTATCGCGAAGGTGGACGATTCCGGCCAGGTCACCATGCGCGGGCGGGGCGAGACGGCAGTAACCGCCTGGTATCTCGGCAAGGTGGCGTTCGCCCGCGTCCGCGTGCCATTCAACGATACTTTGGAACCACGGGGGACACGGGGAGCACGGGGAAAGGCAAGTCTTCAAATTCCGATGCCGGCGTCCGCGCCGTTCCTCGATTTTCACCCCTTGCTCGCCGTGCCCGCCGTGGTTAATCACTCCTCGATCGACGCGCTTGTCGAATCGAAGCTGGCGCAGCTTGGCCTGACACCCACTGGGCTCTGCACGGACGGCGAGTTCATCCGGCGCGCCTTTCTCGATTGTATTGGGACGCTTCCCGCGCCGGAAGAGACGAGGGCCTTTCTCGCGGATCGCTCGCCGGGCAAGCGGGTCAGCCTCATCGATTCTCTGCTGGACCGCCCCGAATACGTGGACTTCTGGACCTACCGCTGGGGCGATCTGCTGCGCGTGAATCGAGACCTGCTCGGCAGCAAGGGGATGGCGGCGCTCCAGGGGTGGGTGCGGGACAGCGTAGCGCGCAACGTTGGCTGGGACCGGTTCGTCTACGACATTATTACGGCAAGCGGTCCGGCGGATTCCAACGGCCCGGCCAACTTCTACCGCATGGGCGTCAAGCCGGAGGAGTTTGCGGAGACGGTTTCGCAGGCGTTCCTCGGAATCCGGGTGCAGTGCGCGCACTGCCACAACCACCCCTTCGAGCACTGGACGCAGGCTGACTACTATCGCATGGCCAGCGTGTTCGCCCGCGTGGGCCGCAAGACGATCGATGAACGCGACATAGTGTATTCCGCTCCAACAGGCGACGTGACCCATCCGCGATTCGGACGCCCCCTGCCTCCCGCGGCATTCGACGGACCCTCCGTTGCGCTAAATGCGCCGGGGGATCGACGGCTGTTTCTTGCGCGGTGGGCGACCTCGCCGGACAACCCGTTCTTCGCGCGCTCCATCGTCAACCGCGTCTGGAAGCAGTTCATGGGACGCGGCCTCGTGGAGCCGGTGGACGATATTCGGCTTACGAATCCGGCCTCGAACGAGCCGCTTATGCAGGCGCTGACGCGAGACCTCGCCAGTAACGGATTCGACCTCAAGCGGTTGATGCGCCGAATCATGCTCAGCCGGGCGTACCAGCGGTCCGCCGCGCCCAACGGCACGAACGTGGCCGACGACCGGTTCTACTCCCGCTACCTCACTCGGCGGGTCGGAGCGGAGACGCTGCTCGACGCCGTCTGCCAGGTGACCGGCGTTCCGGAAAAGTTCTCCGGCATGCCGCCGGGCGCGCGCGCCGTCAGCCTGCCGGATACGCGAATCGATTCAGCCTTCCTCGACGCCTTTGGCCGCCCGGCGCGCCAGGTGACCTGCGAGTGCGAGCGCAACATGGAGCCGAACATGGCGCAGGCGCTCCACCTCATCAACGCGTCCACCCTCAACAACAAGATTACGGCAAAGTCGGGCGTATTGGAACACCTGTTGAGCGGTGCGGCATCGGACGATGCGATAGCTGATGAGCTCTTTCTGCGCTGCATTAGCCGTCATCCCTGCGCCGCCGAGCGCGCAGCCATCCACAATGCGCTTTCTGCCCCCCGGCCCCCAATTCTGGGGGAGTCGAATAAGGAGGGGCGACGACAGGTGTTCGCCGACCTCTTCTGGGCGCTTCTCAGCAGTCCCGAGTTCGTCTTCAATCACTAACTGATGCTGTGCCGCCGAGAATTTGCGAGGGGCTTTCGGCCCTTAGCTGCGTAATAGGGGAGCGGTTCCGCCGCTTCTTCTCCGCCTTCGCGGAGAATTCGGCAGCATGAGAGTGTCGATCGCTTCATAACCGATGTCCCCGTAGGGGGACATGAGGCCGAAGGCCCCACAGCGAGGTCCGACAGCCCCTCGCACCCACTGATGCTCATTTTTGCCGCGCTTGCCGCTGCGTGCAGGATTTGATCGCTTGCGGGCCGAACTCCTGCCTCCAATGAGCGAAAGGGGCGGAGTATGAACCAGAGTGAAGACTGGGATGTCATATGGCGCTGGCAGTGGTTCCGCCGCGCGCTATGGCAGCCCTATTTCCGTGATCCGTCGCACCCCGAAGGCCGGCCCGCGCGCACGACTCCGATCTGGACGTGGCTGTTACGCGAAAATGGCGCGAAGCGCGTGCTGGATTGCAACAGCGGCCTCGGACTGCGCGCGGTCCTGCTTCAGGAGGCGGGTTTCGACGTCGTTGGAACCGACATCAGTGAAATCGCCGTGATCTACGCAAGAGAGCTTGCCGAATCCCGAAATCTTCAAATCCCTTTCTATCACTGCCTCTGGCAGGACCTCGGCGAGCGATTCGGGTCTGAATTCGACGCGATTGTAAACGATGCATTTGCCTGGACACTGACCAAACAAGAGCTGCGGTTTGCCGCTCACAACTTCTTCTCGGTGCTGAAGCCCGGTGGAACACTTGTCTTTACGGGCGCGGACCAATGGACGCAGGCGGAGGACCGCTCCATTCTCATAGAGCATGCGTGGGAGTCCGCTCCCCGCTTCCAGCTTCGCAACGACTACGAGCGCGACGACACCCATCTAACCCTGATTGTCGCGCGCGACAAGGGAGAGGTGGGGGTCGTTGAGAACTACCTGTTCGTGGTCCGCGATGAAACCGGACCGCGCCTCGAGATCGCCGCCATCTGCAACTCGGTGCAGTGGACCTGGGATGATTACCAGGCGGTGTGCCGCGAGGCGGGCTTCAGCTCCCTGGAGAGTATAAAGGTGCCCGCCGGCCGCCGCGAGCACATCCTGAACATCGCCAGAAAATAGCGCGGGAAGGGGCTTTTATCCACAGATGCACACAGATAGACACAGATGAAAATCAAGAGAGCATTTGACTTTATCTATGACTATCTGTGTAAATCTGTGGATAAGATTCCGGAGTGATCCTATGAGGAGGGCGGTCATCAGCGACGAAGAGCATGCATTCTTCGACGATAACGGCTATCTCATCATCCGTAATGCAATCCAGGGCGAGGAGCTGCGCCGCGTTCAGGCTGCGATGATGCGGCTGACCGAGCAAGGAAGCGCACGGGAGCTTTCGGACCCCGATTTTGCCTACGGAACCGGTCATAAATCCGGCGGAAAGATATTCAAGCGGGTCGAGTACGTGGTAGATAAAAGCGACGAAATGAAGGCGCTTATGGGCAACCCCTTCATACTCAGCACCGTTGAGAAGCTGATGGGACCGGACTTGATTCCGACCTGGGATTCGATGGTCTTGAAGCTGCCCGGAGAGGGAATCATCGTGCCCTGGCACCGCGATGGGGGAGCGGGACAGGTGGGCGACAAGCCCATTTTCAACGTGGACTTCTACCTGGACGAGGCCGACGAGGATACCTGCGTTTGGGTCGTTCCAGGCAGCCATCTATGGCCAGCCGAGGAGATTGACGCGTGGCTTGCCGCGCACCGGGAGCATGACAAAACCACGACCGATTTCCGGTCGTCGGGCGCTGTTCCCGCGTTGATGAAGCCCGGCGATGTCCTGCTTCACAATATTCTTGTGCTGCACGGCTCGCCGTCCAACACGTCGGGCAAGCTGCGCCGCGTCATCTACTACGAGTTCCGCACCGCGCACGTTGAGGATGCTATCGGTCCGCACGTCCCGGCCTACATACCGCTCAAGCAGAGGCTCCTGCTCGCCTGCCTCGAGCGCCGCAAGAGCGCGGAGTACATTCCAGCGGACGAGGTTCCATTCTCCTATCGTCCGCCGCCGCCCTACGATGTCGATCTATTCGATATGAGCGAAGACCTGCCGACCTACCGCTTTGCCCATGGCGACTTCTGGCGGCAGCCCGGTTAACGCTCTTTAACGCTCTTTAACGCTCTACCGTCGGGGAAACCACCCATGCTCTCTTTGCGCCGCAAGCGTGACAGCTTGCCTACGCTTCTTTGCCTCGTTCTCGCTGCCGCCACAATGCGCGCGGGAAGCGATTCACGCGTCTGGCCGATACCGGACTGGGCGGTCGCGACCCCCGAATCGCAGGGGATGAATGGTGCAAAGCTTGAGAAGCTGAGAGACTATCTGGAGAAGCAGCAGACGCGCGAGGCGCTGGTAATCCGGCGCGGAAGAATCGTGGGCGAGTGGTACTGGCGGGACGCCGCGAAGGACACGAAACTGCCGGTCTTCTCGGTTACGAAATCGCTTTCGAGCACCGCCGTCGGGCTGTTGGTTGGTGACGGCAAGCTGAAGCTCGATCAAAGCGCTTCAGACTTCATTCCGGCATGGAAGGGCGACGACCGCAAAAACATTACGATTCGCCATCTTGTTACGATGACGTCCGGACTAAAGCTGGAGGAGTACGGTTACTTTTTCACGCAGAACCAGGTGCAGCTGTCCCTCGCGCAGCCTGTGGCCTTCCCTCCCGGCACGAAATGGGAGTACAACAACCTGGCCTGCAACTGCTTGAGCGAAATTGTGTCCAAGGCGAGCGGCGAGGAGCTGGCGGAATTCCTTCAGAAGCGTCTGTACGACCCGCTTGGAATCAAGAACGCGGCGATGGACAGAAACGGCGGAAGGACGCTCGCATACATGGGTCTGCGCATCTCCGCGCGCGACCTGGCCCGAATCGGCTACCTATTTCTGAACAGGGGAATGTGGAACGGCAAGAGAATTCTCGGGGAGGATTGGGTAAAGCAGGCGACCCGCAAAAGCCAGTCGCTCGCACCCATTTACGGGCTGCTCTGGTGGGTCCACACCGACAGCAAAGAGCCCGACGACCCGCCGGACTCCTACGAGGCAATCGGCCTTTACGGCAACTACCTCTGCGTTATCCCATCCCAGGACCTCATCATAGTCCGGCTCATCGGTACGGGTTCGGGACAGGCGACCGACGTCGACCGGTTCACAATGAAATCGCTCGCGCTCGCGGCAATCGCAGACGGCGGAGCGCAGATCGCGAAGTGAGATCACGCAGCGCTTCGCCGGGCAGCCATTTTCTTTGACAAACGCGGGCGATTGTGCTAACCTACGTCTGGCTGTCGAGTTCGGACATTCAGCGGCCGGTCATGCCTCTTGCCGGACTCGATCCTTGCGGGCTAGCCCTGACTCTGCCGCTGCCAGGCGCGAAGCCGCTCCAGCTCAAGAGCAACCAGCGTGGCGGGAACTTCCGCGTTGCTCGCAACCTTGTCGACCACACGGGCAAGCAGCCGCTCGGTCGGCTCGTCAGGCTGGTCGGAATAGAGCTGGTTTAGCGCATCGCTCAATACGTAGAGCATATCGGTCAGATACCTGGCCTTGGATTGCGGCAATGAGCGCATCGCGAGCGTAGAGTAAGAGCGGGATACATAGTCGTACAGGGTATCCCAGTTTTGCGAGACTGCATCCTGGTGGTCTCGCCGATCATAGGTAGCCGCCTTCATTGCGGCGACACGCTGGTCCCGCTGGCTGACCGTCACCCAGTCCGCGAGCGTATCCCCTTCGATAATGCGAATTGTGAGGGGTCGTCCGGCGAAGGCCGATGCCGCCTGCTCGATGGCGTTCTTGTGCTCCGATACGTTGATGTGGCCGGCCTCATTGAAATTACGGGCGTTTAAGCCGACAATAAAGTGGTCGTCCTCTATAGCGATGCCGACGGCCTTTTCCATGACCTCCCATAGTGATCGATTGTTGACCCGGTCTTTTACGCGGTCTTCCGTCTTCTTCCAAAGCTCCGGTGCTGAGAGTTGCGGCGCGGTCATTCGGGAATCTCCTCGGCAATTAGTTGGTGAAATAGGGAATAATGGAAATGGCTGCATGCCTGCGCCGGTACTATTGCCGGCGAGGATGGGCGGGCGGTCCGCAATCTTTTCATATAATCTGGATTACCGGCAGGAATCTGCCGTGCGCCGACTGGATTATACAGCGGGCATAAAGCTAAGTCAAGGAAGTCGATACCAGACCTCTTGCAAAAGTGTTTTTCCGTCCGTGAGGACGGTTGGCCGAAGGCCCAGAGTTCTGAGGTGCGCCACCGGTCCGAGCTCCTGAGACAGCGAGTGAATTCATTCATTCGTTCGTCTCATGCAAGTCGGTGCTGTTAAACGGGGTAGAAGACGGGCCGGCATCGATCGGCTGCGGGAGGAGTATTGCTCATGCGTATAAAAGTGGCCGGCGCCGCGTCCTTTCTCGGAGCCGCCGCCCTGCTGATAAGCTCGACGGGTCAGGTAGCGTTGGCGCAGGAAAAAGACCCGAACGCGCCGGGTATCATCGCGGTGGGCGGCAACGACGTTATCGATCCGAATCAGCCTATTCGGTCGGGATTCGTGCTTGGCGTTCGCGTTGAATCCGCAGCGGGGGCGGAGCCTGACCTGACGGGCTCGTTCCCTGTAGATGCTTCCGGCAGCGTTCAGCTTAAGCTGGCCGGCAGCATTCCGGTGCGCGGCCTTACGCCAATCCAGGCATCCGACAAGATTGCCGTCGCGTTGAAGCCCTACATCAAGGATCCCAAGGTCCAGGTGTCAATCCTCAGCACTCCGAAGCCGGTTGTCACCCTCTCAGGAGCCAGCGGGTCCGTAGCGCGAGGCGGCGCGACGGTCGTCAACGATACAACGACGCTTGCCGAGCTCCTTACCGTAGTGGGCACCGGCGATAACGCGGACCTGACTCGCGTCCGAATTGCGCGCAAGGATGAGAAGGGCGTCCGGACAACCAGGGAATACAACTTCCTTCGGTGGCTGAAGCCGGGGCCTGGAGAAGCGCCGGATGAGACTCAGAATCCTGTCCTTTCCGACAAAGATTTCGTGTTCGTACCCCCTAAGACAATCTCCCCTGCCGGCAACATCACGGTAGAAGGGCAGGTGCTGCGTCCTGGCCTCGTGCCCTCGCGCAACGGCGTGCCTCTCACTCTACGGGAAGCGCTTTCCCAGGCCGGGGGCGTCACGCCGACAGCGTTGAGACGCGAGATTTCAGTTCGCCGCCTGGGCGTCGAGCGGCCCATTGTCATCGATTATGACAAGATGGAGGCCGGCGACTCGCTGCACAATATCGTGCTCCAGCCGGAAGACATCGTCTATGTTGAAACTCTGGGGCGATATCAGTTTATCAACCTGAACGAGGCGTTTATAAGGTCCGGCAAGCTGCCCTACACCGACCCGATTACGCTTACGCAGGCGATTGCTGAAGCAGGTGGTTTCCAGGTTGGAGCGAAGACAAAAGAGGGTCGCATCTTCCGCCACAATGTCCCCGGCGACCCGACCAAGACCCAGATTATCGCGTTCAATTACGAAGACATCCGCAAGAACAAGCAGAGTGACATCCTGCTCGAGCCCGGCGACACGGTCGAAATCCGGCAGGGCGCTCCGCCGCGGCCCGCGCTTACAGGGCTCGAGTTGACACAAAGCCTGCTGAGCATTGCGCTCATCGTGGACCGGCTGCTCAACCCGGGACGCGGTGGAACCGGTTTCTAGTTCCCGGGACCGGTGGAGCATAATAAAAGCGGGAGAGGCAGATGCCTCTCCCGCTTTTACTATTGAACGGGCGGTATCCGGATAGGGAAATGGCCTGTCAATGACAGATATATCGGTTGTGAATCTATTCGAGATTCTGTGGCACAGCCGCCGAATCAAAGCCTCAATCTGCCGGAAGGAAGTCTCCCTATGCGCCGCGCGTTTACACTCATTGAGCTTCTTGTCGTAATTGCCATCATCTCGATCCTGGCGGCCATTCTCTTTCCGGTCTTTGCAAGGGCGAGAGAATCCGCCCGTCGTACCACTTGCACCTCCAACCTGCGCCAGCATGGGCAGTCCCTCACGATGTACCTTCAGGACTACGACGAGACCTTCCCAACGGCAAACTTCAACGACATGCTGTTCAACTTCCCCGTGCAGACCCACAGGGACGGAGCGAAACGGTCCATTACCCTCCAGACCGTCACGCTTCCCTACGTCAAGAATCAGGGAATCTTTTGCTGCCCAACACTGCGCGGGCAGCCCAATCGCTCACCGGTCTATCCCTCCGATTACAACTTTCTCTGCGTGCACGGCTGGAGCAAGACGCCCGGATTCACAGGATTCGACAACGATTTGCAAGGCGTATGCAGCCATCCGCTCGCCGCGATTGGACGCGTTACGGAAAAGCCGATGGTGGTCTGCGACGGCCTGGGCGAGCACATGGGCGAGACGACCTACAGTGTCTTCGCGAAGGGGCGGCTCGGCGCGCAGAACATATGCTACGTTGACGGCCATGTGAAAATGACGCCCGGCTCCTACCAAGCCATCGTAGCGCTCTATCAAGCGCCTAATAACTGAGGCGTGAGGCGTGAGGCGTGAGGAGTGAGGGGAGAGGAGATCAGATGGTTGACGCGCGCATAACCGTGGACGCCGACGAACCGATTGGAACGATTTCGCCCCTGCTTCACGGCCATTTCGCCGAGCATATCGGGCGCTGCTGCAACGACGGCCTCTGGGTGGGACCCGATTCGCCCATCCCCAATACGGATGGACTCCGAACTGATGTACTGGAAGCGCTGCGCAAGCTTGGCGTGCCGCAACTGCGCTGGCCCGGCGGCTGCTACGCGGATACCTACCACTGGCGAGACGGCATCGGGCCGCGCGATGCGAGGCCGCGGTCGCTCGGCGAAAGCTGCGGGCTGTCCGTCGTGGAGGACAACGGGCTGGGGACTCATGAGTTCATCGCGCTGTGCCGGGCCATCGGCGCAGAGCCGTACCTTGCGGGCAACGTCGGCTCCGGCTCTCCGCAGGAGATGATGGACTGGGTCCACTACTGCAACGGAACCATAGACACGACACTCGTGCGGGAGCGCGCTTCGAACGGCCACCACGAACCGATGTATGTGAAATACTGGGGCGTAGGCAACGAAAACTGGGGCTGCGGCGGAAACTACGAAGCGGCGGACTATGCAAAGGAGTTCCGCCGGTATGCCACGTTCCTGCGGATGGCGGACCCCAGGGCGGAGCTGGTGGCGTGCGGCTCTAACAAGCGCGACTGGAACCTGAGGCTGGTCGAAACGCTGCGTAATCACCTGCGCCATCTGGACCACCTCTCGGTGCATCAATACTACGTCGCGGGGCACGCGACCGATTTCACCGAAGACGAATACTACCAACTCATGCGAGCGGGCGAGATGGTCGAGGAAGATATCCGATTCACCGACGAGATACTGAGCTTTTTCGAAGCGGGGAGACGCCGCGTGGGCATCGCTTTCGACGAGTGGGGCGTATGGCATCCGCAAGCGCGCTCTCACTGCGACTACGAGGCCCCGAATACGTTGCGCGACGCAGTGTCGGCCGCGGGCGTACTGGACGTATTCCATCGCTGGTGCGGCCGTGTATCAATGGCGAATCTTGCGCAGATCGTAAACGTGCTCCAGTGCCTGATTCAGACCGACGAGGATCGCATGTGGCTCACGCCGACCTACCATCTGTTCGCGCTCTATCGGCCGCATCAGGGCGCGGAGGCTCTGCGCCTGGACATCCTCGATGCTCCTCTAATCGATGCTACCGCTTTGCGCGCGGTCGGGGAGGGGCAGAGCAGCTCTTCGAAGCCTTTGCCTCTGCTGTCCGCTTCGGCGTCGCGCAAGGATGGGCACATCCAGATAAGCATGTCGAATCGAAAACGCGTGGAGCCGATGGACGTAGAGATTACATTGCGGGGCGGGCGACCATCTTCCGCCGCGATGCGTATATTGACCGCGGATGCGCCCAACGCCGTCAACTCCCCCGAGCAGCCCGAGCGCGCGCGGATCGTTAAGCAGCCTGTCGATGTTTCGGGCGACTCGATAAGGGTTACGCTCCCGCCCTGTACCGTCCAAACGCTGAGCCTTCGATTCGCGTGATTCGCGAGAGTTCCAGCGCTGTATCGATGGCGCTCAGTTACGTAGCGCGGATGGAGGAGGCGAATGAGCCAGTAACCACAAAGCCCTAATTCCTGATAGGACTGAAGTAACCGAGTAAGCCGCTGGAGGCCGAAGTTGTGGTAAAATAGGCCAACGGCTTAGGTTGGACGGTATGCCCGTTTTTGTTTGGCAGTACGAGGGGCGCAACGCCGCAAAAACGTTTACGTCCTGATAAGAGAGGCTTCCAATAAACCGGCTGGCAGGCCGGTTTTGGCTTGGTTAAGGCCGCTCGAATTTGCGTCGCATTGCCCAAATGTCATACTGGTTTGCCCAAATAACGTACGTGATTAAGTGATTCAAATAATGGAAACTCTCATTGGCAAGACGACTGCGGAACTGGCGCAGGTGGCACAGGAAGCCGGCCAGCCGGCCTATCGCGGCAGGCAGCTCGCGCAGTGGCTCTATAAGCGGGGCGTCGATTCGTTCGACGCGATGATCGACCTTCCGCAGTCCATGCGCTCGGCTTTGATGGAGCGGTATTCGGTGGGCAAAAGCCGCATCGCGCACTGCGACAAAGCGCCGGACGGTACGGTTAAGTATTTGATCGAGCTGCACGACTGCGAGCAGGTCGAGAGCGTCTATCTGCCCTACGACGAAAGAGTGTCCGTCTGCGTATCCTCGCAGGTAGGATGCCCCGCCGGTTGCACGTTTTGCGCCACTGCTCAGGGCGGTCTCGCGCGGAACATGACCGCCGGAGAGATCATTGACCAGCTTCTGATCTTGCAGGCGGATAACCCGGAGCGGCGAATCAGCCACTGCGTCTTCATGGGCATGGGCGAACCGCTCTTCAACTACGAAGAAGTTATCGAGAGCGTGCGGCTCATGACGGGCGAGGTCGGAATGTCGCCGCGTCACATCACGATTTCTACCGTGGGCGTAGTTCCCGGAATCCTTCAGCTCGCGGAAGAGCAGCTGCCAATCACCCTGGCGCTCTCGCTCCACGCTCCCAACGACGCGCTGCGGGAGACGCTCATTCCGACGGCGAAGAGGTGGAAGCTGGCGGAGATACTCGGCGCGTGCCGAACGTACTACCGCAAGACAAAACGCAATCTGACATTTGAGTATCTGCTTATCGGCGATCTGAACGACTCGCCGGAGCAGGCCGCCGCACTGGCGGAACTGCTGGGCGATCTACCCGGAAACGTGAACCTGATTCCATTCAACTACGTCGAAACCGCCGAGGGTTTCCGAAGACCGGCTCCGGAGCGCGTGCGCGCATTCCGGGCAGCGCTTGAGTATGCGGGACGCATAACGACTCAGAGAATGGTGCGCGGGCACGCAATAAGCGCCGCATGCGGCCAGCTTCGCCGCACCGCAGGCACACTGCGCCCCCGCAGTGCGGCAAAAATGGCCACGATTCCTCTTATACCGGTATCCGCGCGGTGACCGGCAGGGTCGTTGGGTCGTCCCACGGGCTCGGACAAGTGGCGCGCGCGGGAACCCTGGGTCGTTTGGTCGTTGGGTCGATTGGTAGATCAGTCAATTGGTCAACGGGTCAATTGGTCAATGGGAGATCGCGCCGAAGTATCTCATTTAGTCATTTACTCATTTACTCATTGACACTCTGCTCATTGACACTGTTTGCCGGGTGCAAGCCGCCACGTCCCAGGCCGGCCGCGCCTCCGAGGCAGACCGCGCCGCCGGCGCTGCCCAAGGCGATTAACACTCAGGGTATACGGATAAACTGGCGGGCAAAGCAGAAGACAGGCAGCCTGTGGCGTGTTCTCGACCTGAAGGCGGAAAAGGGGACAATCGACAGCCAGTCCCAGTCCGGCGTCATGACAAATGCAACCGGGACCTTGTATCGCGAGAATCGGGCGCGCGCCGCATTCGAAGCTCCGACGGTCGAGGCCGCTCGCGATCAGCGATCAGTCGTGGCAACCGGCGGCGTGAAGGTGCGTGGCCTGAATCCGAAAGGCGCTCTCATCACCGCCGACAAAGCGACCTGGTACATTGAGAAGAATATAGTCATCGCGGAAGGCCACGTCTATATGGAACAGCGAAATCCGAGGACTGACCAGAAGACAGCCTGGGGAAACGCCGAGCATCTGACCGTCAATACCGAGCTGCAACAGTTCAGCATTCCATAACCGTACTCTGATTGTTATCCAAGGGAGACTATCTCCATGAACAACTATAGATCAGTTAATCGGGCCGTGGCGCTAATTCTCGCAGTCGCATCACTGACAGCGATTCAGTCATATAGCGCGGCCCAAAGCGTGCGTACCGCAGGCGTGAACAGGGCCGCTTCGAAAAAGCGACAGAACAATGCCAAAGTCCAGAATGCGCCGTTCCACTTCGGAAATGTAACGCTGCGTAACTATGCGAATATGGCGGGTACTGGGGACGAGATCCGGGTTACCGGGCCAAAGGTGCTAGTTGACTCGGTCGATCCAAAAACAGGCAGCAGTAACCACATGACCGCAAGAGAATTCATAGCGACTCAGGGCGAAAATGGAGTCGAGAAGATTCAGGCGATAGGCGCAATGACCTTCGACGGCCAGCGCCCCGCCACGGGTCGCAAGGGAATGCAGACCTTTCAAGGCAGCGGGAGCAGGGGCACCTACTTCAAGAAGGATGGCCGCATGGAGATATGGGGACCCGTCAACTACTTCATCGAGCAGCCCGCGTCTGTCGGAGACGACAAGCAGTGGGTGCGCGGCACCGCGAACCATGCGGTTTATGACGAAACAAAGAAGATTCTCACTCTCACCGGCGCGGTGGATGCGACGCTGATGGATCCGACCACTTTGCAAAAGGGCAAGCCGAGCAGTATCGTGGCGGACGAGGCAACTCTCGATTTCAGCCAGCCCAAGGTGACGTTCGAGTTCAAGAACGACAACCCCGAAGGCGGCGAAGTGATCATTAATCCCAAGATCGAACCGAAGAAAGAGCCGAAGAAGGACCCTAAAAAGGATCCTAAGAAGGACCAGAAGAAGGACAAGCCCTAGTTGGAGATCGCTACCGAAGAGCTGATAAAGGTCTACCGTGGCCGCCGGGTCGTCAACGGCGTAAGCCTGGAGATGAAGCAGGGCGAAATCGTGGGCCTGCTCGGACCCAACGGGGCCGGAAAGACGACCACGTTCTATATGATCGTTGGTCTCGTGCGCCCGAATCGCGGACGCGTGCTGCTGGACGGCAAGAACATCTCGGGCATGCCCATGTATCGCCGCGCTCGTATGGGGATAGGCTATCTGGCCCAGGAGCCAAGCGTCTTCCGCGAGCTCTCCGTGGCGGATAACCTGCGCCTAGTTCTCCAGTTTACAAAGCTCAATCGGGCGGACCAGGAGCGCCGGCTTACCTCCCTGCTTCAGGAGCTGAACATAGATCGCCTTCGGAATGAAAGGGGCAAAACCCTCTCCGGCGGTGAGCGCCGGCGGGTCGAGATCGCGCGCGCCCTGGCGACGGACCCCGCGTTCATCCTCCTCGACGAGCCATTTACAGGCGTAGACCCCATTGCCATTCAGGACATTCAGCAGATCATCGTTCAGCTCAAGCAGAAGAACATCGGAATCCTGATTACGGACCACAATGTCCGCGAAACCCTGAAGATTACGGAGCGCGCCTACATCATTGCGGATGGCCAGGTGCGCGCGGCCGGTGATTCCAACACGCTCCCGCTCGACCCGAATGCTCGCAAGTTCTACTTCGGCAACACGCTGGCGGATGAGATGGAAGACGAATCCGAATCCACAAATTAGGAATCTTTGGTGTTCAGGTGTTCAGGTGTTCAGGCAGGCTGCTCCTAAACACCCTACGACCGAACGGCCCAACGACCCAACACCCGAACACCCAACGACCCAGCGACCCAACGACCTACCGCGCATTATGAAACTCGTAGACCGCCTCGTATGGCGTGAACTCTTCGGCCCCCTCCTGAGCAGCGTCTTCATGTTCTTGATGCTGCTCTTTACGTCTGCCTATCTTATCAAGCTGACGGACCTGATGGTTCAGGGCGCGCCATTCTCGGTGGTTGCCAGGGTCGGCCTCTTCAGCCTTCCGCTTCTCGTTACGCAGACGCTGCCGATGGGTCTCCTGTTGGGCACGCTGCTGGCTTTTGGGCGGCTCTCCGGAGACAGCGAGCACATTGCGCTCTACGCCTGCGGAGTCAGCTTCTACCGAATTGCGCGCCCTGTCGCCATCATGGGGCTTTTTGTCGGCATCCTGGCAATCGCCTGGAACGAGACCGTTGTTCCCTCTGCCACCAGCGAGATGTACCGGCTCCAGCAGACGGTCGTGGAGACCATCAAAGCAACGGATCGCCCTCTCTACTACGTAGATAAGAAAAAGGGCAGCGAGGATGTGGACCTCGTAGTGATCATCAAGGGCGGCTTCGACGTGAAGCAGCACATGCTCCGTAAAGTCACCATCCTGAAGATGAGCGACGAGAAGCCCGGCCTGCCCGACGTGGTTGTATATGCAGACCGGGCCATTGCGAAGGACGCGAAGGGACTCAACTGGGAGTTCTATGACGCCTACGTGAAGTATCTTCGCCCCGACCCCGAATCGAACGTGCAGGCGGACGCGTATTTCGAGAAGCTGAAGACGCTGCCCAAGGGCGTAAGCCTGGAGCGCGACTTCAAGGGAATCCTTCAATCCGACATTGCGGACAACCGCCAGATGACATTTGTCCAATTGCGTGATAAAATCAGAGAAGAGCGCGCTCAGGGAGGTTCGGCGACGTCGACGGATGGCGACGAGTTCGATCTCTGGAGCAAGATATCGCTTCCGCTCGCGAGTCTCATTTTCGGCCTCGTCGCCGCGCCACTCGGAATCAGGCCCCATCGTGGCAGCAAGACCATGGGGTTTGGAATCGCCATCGGCCTGATCTTCTGCTACTGGGTCGTTCACAACTGGATGTTTCAGGTTACCAAGGGCGGCGGCACGCCGCCCATCGTAGCCGCATTTACCGCCGATTTTATCGGTTTACTCGCCGCCATTTACCTCATGTATCGCACGCGGCAATAGGATGGGACGAGGGATGAGGGATGAGGGATGAGGGATGAGGAACGACTGCCTGCTTTTCCTAGACCCTGATCCACAACCCCTAAACCCTTCCCACCGGGGGAGCACAAATGTTCTGGACAGTCCTCGCACTGGTGATGACCGTCATTATGGGCGGAATCATCGCCTATTACGGTGACCTTATTGGGCGCAAATTCGGCAAGAAACGCTTGTCGATGTTTGGCCTGCGCCCGAAGTACACCGCCATTCTGATTACGACCGTCTCCGGAGTCGCAATCTCCGCGATCACCGTCATCGTACTGTTTCTGCTCGTCCCCCCCGTGCGAGACATTATTCTGGATGGCGAAGCTGCGATTCGTGACATCAAGCCGATGCAGTCGAAGCTGGCCGCCGGCAAAACGGAGCTGGCAACCACGAAACAGGAGATTATCCGATTCAAGCAGGAGAGTGTTACAGCGGCTGAGAACCTCAAGACGGCCCACGAGCAGCTCAAATCGTTGGAATCACGCCTGGACCAGCTTGACAGGCAGCTTACCGATGGACGGAAGCAGCTAAGGGACGCTCAAACCGAGCGCGACAAGGCCAGGTCGCTCGAAGCGCAGGCCCGCGGGCGCTATACGCAATTGGTCGCGAAGAATACGGAGCTTGGCAAATCCAACGGCAAACTTGCGTCCGCCAATCAGGCGCTGTCCGGTAAGAACAAGGACCTTGTCGCCATCAACGAAGCGCTGGCCAAGGAGGCCTTGAGGCTGACTCGGGAAAGCATCGACCTCACGAAGAAGAACGCGGAGTACACCCGTCAGAATGAAGAGGTCGCCCGCCAGAACGAGTCGGTACTGCGCGAGAACTCGCGACTTACCAGGCTGCAAAACGATCTGCTCGAGAAGCGGAGCCAGATAGCGCAGAGAACCAAGGATCTGTCCGATTACAACGCGCAGCTCGACGACAGGAACAGGTCTCTGGCAGACTCGAACAAGAAGCTGGCTCAGCAAAACTCCGACCTGAACGAGATTTTCAAGCAGATTACCCCGGGTTACAAGAGCCTGCGCGATGCCTACAATGCATCCCGGAGCAAGCGCATAGCGATTCACAGGGACGAAGACCTCGCGCGCCTGGTTGTGCCGGCGCGCTCGTCCCCGGAAGACGTTCGGCGCACCGTCCAGGACCTGCTGCACGACGCGAGCCAGGTTGCCGCGGCGCGTGGGGCCGTAACAGGAGGCCAGGCACGCACTGTCCAGGTGGTGGATCACCAATACGTAACGCGCTCCGATATAGGCGCGGACGAAACACTGGCGGTGACCGGCGACGACCGCATCGATGCCCTTGTCCGCCGCCTGGCATGGCTGTCGACACCGACTTGCGTCCTCGCCGTGGCGGTAGCCAACAGCGTAGAGGATGAGCCGGCCGCCATCGATCTGGTCCCGCTGACGAATAAGGCAGTATATTCGAGGGGGCAGGAGATAGCCGCCCATAGCATCGATGCGGGGCTTTCGGTTGAACATCTGTTCGACGACGTGGTCGCCTTCCTGCGCAACATGGGTCAGCATGCGCTTCAACAGGGCATGATTCCGAGGACCGATTCCGCCGGAGATCCCCAGGTGGGCTCGCTCACCGCCGCAGAGATTGCGAAGCTCGTCGAGCGTGTTCGGGAGTTCAATGGCTACGTTCGTATTCGCGCGATAGCCGCCTCCAACATCAACGCCGCCGATCCTCTCTTGCTCACTTTCAAGGTTGAGCCCTAGCAGGTGTCAGGTGTCGGGTATCGGGTGTCGTAAGAATCCGCCCGACGCCCACCACCCTACTCCCAACACCCAACTATGCAGACTATTCTCGCCATTGACCCCGGCCGCGCCAAGTGTGGCGTGGCCGTTCTGACCGTTGACCGTTCCGTAATCGAACGTTGCATTGTTCCTGTAGCGCTGCTTCCCGGTGTGATCGCGAACATGGTTGGCATATACCGGCCGGTCGTCCTATTGGTGGGAGACGGCACGGGATCGGCCTCCATTCGGGCGGCCATAGACGGCTTCGGTGGCGTGGGTGGCGTAGGTGGCGTGCACGGGGTCCGCGGCATTATCCCGCTCGTCTCCGTCGATGAATCACATACGTCGGAGCTGGCTCGCGTTCGCTACCTCGCCGATAACCCTCCCTGCGGCCTGCGCCGCTTGCTGCCGTCGTTTCTCCGTACTCCGGAGGCGCCCTACGATGACTATGTTGCCATCATCCTTGCGGAGCGTTGGCTGTCATATAACCAGACAGACGTATAGTTTATCCCCGGATTTGAGCGCTATTTAAGGCGTTTTTGCCATGCAGTCGTACTTTTCCCGCAAAATCTATTGACAATTCCCTGTTCGTTATGCTAGGCTTGCAAGTGGTAGTATCAGGGGTGTACTGTAGGTTGCCACCGGCATGCAGCGTCGTTTCGTCAGCCGTCGTGTCAACCGGTCAGATTGCCCCTTCTCGTGCCACAGCTTCAGTAATGTCGAATGGGCATGCTGTGGCGGGCGCCATGTCTTGAAGCGGTCGGCGATTCCAGCAGGCAGGGTCGAGGAAGGCAACTTGAGATAACTTCTTTGACCGGCAAGTTTGGAACTTTCCCACTTCTTTAAGTCTGCGCGTTCTCCACTCTTTCTCACTCGGCACTCCTCGAAGCGGCTAACAAGGGTATCACGCGTAATTTGCGTGCCTGCGTGGCCTGCGTGGTTTCGTGGCACGTTCATCACTGTCCAAAAGCCTATTTTGCTGTTTGGGCTTAGGACTGCCGCACACGTTATAAGGAGGAGAATGTATGAGAAAGGTACTTACCTTTCTAGCCGCCTCCCTCAGCCTGACGTGGGTTGTCGCAGCGAGCGCTCAGGATCCCAAAGCTCCTGACATGTTCAAGGATGTGGACCAGAACCACTGGGCCTATCCGGCCGTGGAATTTCTCCGCGGCAAGAACATCGTTGTCGGCTATCCCGACGGGTATTTCCGAGGGAAGCGTACGCTTACCCGCTACGAGTTTGCCGTAGCGCTGGAACGCGCTCTGAAGAGCATCGGCGTCAGTGGCAAGGGCGAAAAGGGTGACAAGGGCGATACCGGGTCTCCGGGATCGACAGGCGAGCAGGGCGTTCGCGGCGATCAGGGACCTCCCGGCATGACTCCCGAAGAGGTGGCGACCCTTCGCCGCCTTACCCAGGAGTTCAAGGACGAGTTGGCTGCACTGGGCAATTCGGTCACGGCCATCAATCGTAAGCTTGATGCTCTGGGCCGCGCCTTTGCAGACCTGAAAGCCGAATGGGACAGGGCTCCCAAGTTCTACGGAGGAGCATTTGTCGGCATTCGCGCCGATCGGGCCCATGGCAACTATGTGGACCACGACGGACGACCGATGGGGCCGGCATTCGGCGCAGGGCCCGGTTCGCTCGTGAATACGCCTGTTGTCTTGAACCAATTCGTTCTGGGCGTCAAGGCTAACATCGCAGGCGGCGCAACGATCGACGCGATGCTAACGTCCAACAACTACAAGAACTATCTGGCCGGCAATATTGCGCAGATTGGTGGCTTGAACTTGGCTCCGGCGGCGGATACGTACCTGCACCACCTGGAGATCAACACGCCGTTCAACGGCCTCGGCCGTGGCTCCAAGTTCACGATTGGACGCTATGCAGAGAAACTCGGCCATTTGACGTTCTACAGGCCGGACGTGGACACGTACTTCAACAACCCGTTCGAAGACACGGGCGACTACTACCTTGATGGGGCGCGACTGCGCACCACTTTTGGCAGTGTCTCGTTCGAGGCCTTCGGCGGTAAGTTCGACTCCGTTAGCGGTACGAACGGCGGCCCATGGAACTCGCCTCTGGCGGGTACCGGCGGTGCGTTTGCTAACATGCCGTTCGACCTGACCGGCAGTGTTAACGGCAAGCCGACCGGTCAGCCCAACCAGGGCCAGATGACGGTTGGCCAGGCCTTCGGACTCTCCGGCGGCTTTGGCTTCAACCTGTTCGACAAGGCGGGGCATCTGCGCGTAAGCGCTCTTGGTCTCAACAGCACCATGACCCCGTTAGTAGGCTTCGCCGGCTTCCCCGGAATTCCCGGTTTCCCGGGCTTCCCGGGCATACCTGGAATTCCCGCAACAACGCCTGGTCTGGGCTTGGGCCCGGCATTTAGCAACGTCATCGTACTCGGCATGGATGGTGATCTCCACCTATCCGATCGCCTGGGCCTGACGTTGGACTATGCCAAATCGATTACGGGCACGGGCCGATACCGAACCCAAAATCCGTACCAGAACAACGCGTTCAACGCCAACCTCGGCTACCGCTCGGGCGGCATGAACGTAACTGCGGGCTACAAGTACATCGACCCGCTGTTCTACTCGCCGGGCTACTGGGGCCGCATTGGCAACTGGCTAAACCCGACGAACATTCAGGGACCCACGTTCCGGGCAGCGTATGACTTCACGCCGAACCTTGGCGTGAATGTCGGCGGCGATTTCTTCAGCGCCGCTCGCAACCGCGCGCCTGGCGGCCTGGGCACCAATGAGGACGTTACTCGCGCTCTCATCGGCGTACGCTGGGGCCTGACGAAGGGCTTCAACCTCACTGCGGACTATGAGGGCGTCTTCTGGGCGCTCGCAAATGCTCGCGGTGGTGGCGGCTCGGGTAATTACCACCCGACCGAGCAGTACATTACGCTCGGAACCGGCTACAACCTGACCTCCAACACGATGCTCAAGCTAGGCTACCAGATCGGTGACTTTAACGGTCACAACGGTCTTGGTGGTGGCGGCATGCAGGGAATCACGAAGTACAACTTCAACACGTTCACTGGACAGGTTGCGGTTAAGTTCTAAGCTGAGCAGTATCTGAAACAATAGCGGTTATGAAATTCCGTTGGACGAGGGTTTCGACTCTCCGACGACAAATGCTTCGCCCCCTCTCTACTTATGTGGAGCGGGGGCGGTTGTTTTATCGGGCATAATGTCGCCGGCCGGCAGCCTGCGACAACGGAAGATCGAATCCGGGAAACCCTGGGCGCGTAAGGTCCGTCTATGGATTAGCAAACAGGGCTGTCACAATGCTTGAATCGGCTGGGGATTCTCCAGAGTCTGTCATCCCCGCTCCCTTCCGGAGGATTTGGTACATGTTAAATAATATTTTGCGTAAAATAATAGGTGTTGCGGTCGTGGCGGGCGGCGCGGCGGTTGCCACCGCGGGGGCGCGCTATGCGGGCAGCAAGCGCATCAACGCGGCGCAGAGATTGGGCGAGGCATTGCTCGACATATCGCGCCTCGATGAGGCATCGCGATACACCGAGAGCGAGAGCGAGGCGGCCCTGGCTGCCTGCGCGGCCTACCTCATCAACGTGGCGCATCAGGCCGCATCGGGAATTACGGGGCCGCCGGCCATTGACGCCATGGGGTTCGAGCGCAAGATCAAGAGCGAGCGCAGCGATGCGACGGTAACAGTCATTACCACGGCGCACGAGCCGGAAGCGCGCTGGCAGTTCGATGTCGATGCGCCGGGAATTGCGCGAATCAGCGGCAGCCGCCGCCTGAAATCTTCCCGCTTCACCGGCCCCAAGGTCCACATGCAGACGCCGGACACCATATCGATTCGATTCGATAACGGCTATTTCGCGAGCATAGAATCGGACCTTGAATTCAGCGGCAACTTGCTCGCGGTGCCACTCAAGCCCAGCACGCAGGTCTTCGGTTCCGCGTCTCTGTCGGACAACCGGGGCAACGTGGGCCGCATGAAGATCGACCCCAACGGCGAGGTGACCGGTACGGTGACACGCGGTTCCGAGATCGCCGGCCGGTTTGAGGGCACGCTGGGCGAGGGCGTGACCTTTCGGCAGTACAACGCCTAGCTCGGATTATTCGTGAATTTTGTGTAAGGAGCAACGTCCTCCATATTCCGTAGCGCCTTCCCTTAGAACGCTCATAAAGATACGGAGGTAAACCTCAAATGTCGACGAAGGAATGATTGCAGGTGGAGGATAATAATAAGGCGTTGGCGAAAGGTAGGCGGAGCAAATCGCAAAGACTGCCCTAAGATTGCCCTATTAAGGGAGGAGTTTTCATGAAAGCTATTCTCAAAGTTGGAATTGCGGGGTTCGTGCTGGCTGGGGTCACATCAATGTTCCCGGCTGTGGCGGACGACACTCAGATGCACGTGGACCGTGGCATCTCGCTGCTGAATGCGATGGACAAGCTGATCGATGGTATCAAGACTCGCCAGGCCAGCGCGGGCACGGGCGCGGGCACGGGCGCGGAATTGGCTGAAACCATGAAGTGCGCGGCCTGCGGCATGGAGATGAGCACCGTAAATACCAATGCCAAGTTCAAAGCGTTCGAAATTAATGGCAAGACGTTCTACTGCTGCACGGGATGCAAAATGAAGAACGCCAGGCGCAAGTAGTTCGCTTAAGCGTATCCATCGTGACAAAGCGGAGCCGGAATTGCTTAAGATTCCGGCTCCGCTTTGTCGTGCCGGCTGCTATGCCGGCTGCTGTGCCGGTTATGGAATAGAGGCGACGGTCAGGGGGAGGGAGCAGAGAGGCTTGCTGGTGGTCGGTTCGGCCAGTACGTCGGCAATTGTGCTGTCCTTGAACGCCTTTTCGACCAGGGCCATCGCGTCGTCAAGACGGCGGTGCAACGGGCAGAGATTGACGCCGTGCGCTTTGAGACCGAGCGGGCAGCTAAGGATGCGCGCAATGGGGTCGACGGACTGGATTACCTCGTAGACCGTCAGGTCCGCCGCGGATCGCGCCAGCACGAATCCGCCATAAATTCCCCGCTGTGAACGGATAAGCCCGGCGCGCGCCATCCCCTGCAGCACCTTCGAAAGATAGGGCATGGGCACATGAGTCGATTCGGAAATCTGCCTGTTGGTTTGCGGCGCTCCCGCGTTGTAAGCGAGGTGGGTGACGGCGCGCAGGGCGTACTCCGCAGTCTGCGAAATCATTGAAATCTCCATGCAAAAACTAAATTAGACCTTGACATCCACTTTACCACATAGTATACTATTTGTAAAGTGGATGTGAATATCCAGTTAAGGTGCGGCGAGGTTTCTATGCGCGGAATTTTGCTCATTATCTGTGGCGAAAGCAGGCGAACATGGCTGCGGATAGCGTTCGCAGTCGCGGCGGCGCTATTGCCCGTGGCGGTCCTGGCAGTTGCCCAGCTTGGGCGCGACAGCGAGGACGAGACCATCAACTATCTGAAAGCCCAGCCGCATGACCCGGTCGCGCAGCTGCAGCAGCGAATCGATTCCGGCCAGGCAAAGCTAACCTACGATTCGAAGAACGGCTTTCTCGCATCAGTCCTCAAAGCGCTCGGAATTCCCGTCAGCTCCCAGGTGCTAGTCTTCTCGAAGACCAGTTTCCAGCTCTCCAAAATTTTCCCCGGCGCTCCCCGCGCTCTCTATTTCAACGACCACACCTACATAGGCTGGGTGCAGGGCGGGGACTACGTCGAGGTATCGACCGTGGACCCTCAGCTCGGCGCTGTTTTCTACCTCCTTCCACAGGATGCCACGGTAAAACCTCGATTCGTTCGCCAGACCTACGAATGCCTCCAGTGTCACGACGGCTCGATGACGAAGGGAATTCCCGGCCACATCATGCGCTCTGTGTACGCGCGAGTGGATGGCCAGCCGGACTTCCGCGCCGGAACCTACCTGACATCGGACCAGAGCCCGCTGGAAGAGCGCTGGGGCGGATGGTATGTAACCGGCACGCACGGGGGCCAGCGCCATATGGGGAATCTATTTACCAAGAACGCGGATCATCCCGATGTGATCGATCGCGACGCGGGCGCAAACATAACTTCCCTGAAGCGCTATTTCGATACGACCCCCTACTTGACCGGGCAGAGCGACATCGTCGCTCTCATGGTGCTGGAGCACGAGACCAACATTCACAATCTCATTACGCGCGCAAACTACCAGACGCGAATCGCCCTTAACTACGAAATGCAGCTGAACAAGGATCTCGCGCGCGGGGACGGTCATCGCTCCGACAGCACGTTGAGCCGAATCAAGAGCGTGTGCGAACCGCTCGTGCAGGCCCTGCTGTTTTCAAAAGAAGCCCCCCTGACATCTCCAATTGCCGGCACGTCCGGCTTCGCGGCCCAGTTCGCTGTGCGCGGTCCGCGAGACAAGAACGGCCGCAGCCTGCGGGATCTGGACATGAAGACGCGCATGTTTCGTTATCCGTGCAGCTTTCTTATCTACTCGGAGGCGTTCGACGGCCTGCCGCCCATTGCCAAAGAGTATGTGTACCGGCGGCTGCGCGAAGTGCTGGGCGGCAGGGACGCCGGTCCGGAGTTCTCGCATCTAAAGGATGCCGACCGCAAAGCCATCCTCGATATACTGTCGGCTACCAAGCCCGACTTCGCCGGCTATGTTGGCAGCCATCCGTCTTGATTTTTGGTTGATTTGTTCGTGATTTCCCCGTAGGGTACAACCTCCGCCGCATACCGCTGCTCCGCTCCGATGAAGGTGTTTGAATCATCTCGCATGAAAATGCCGCACCTGGCGTAACAAAACCAGGTGCGGCAATCCGGATTCTCGGGATCTGAATAATAAAGCCGGAGCGCAGTCGCTTCGGCTAAAAGGAAGGCGCCGTTGCGACTACGCTGCCGACAAAACCGTCGTACATCCGAATGTTCGCGAACTATCGAACGGGAAGCGATATACTACCACCCCGTCATCCGAGATTCGTCGCTCAGCATGAGTGTCCAGGTAGAACAGAACGTTCCATGGCACGGAGATTTCTACAGGCGCGTCCATCGCTCGGAATTCGAGCTGAACGCGAACATGCTGTTCAAAAGAATAGTTGTGTGAATACACTGTCTGGCTCCTTCCTTAATTTACATCTTCGCGGCCTCTAAAGCGCCGTCTGATTGGATGTCCGGTGTTTCCGCTTCTTATTAGTTCAGACGTGCAATTGTTAGATTGGTTACGTTATTTTGGCGTGCTGTGGAAAACGTCACATGTAAAGCCTGATGCCAAACAGCTTGAGAGAATCACGGTATGGAAGCCCGAACGGTAGTCAAATTATAATGGCCCCAAGATTCTGGACAATGAAACTGGTGGATTTAAGTTAGACTTGAGGCCATGAACACACGAACACGCAAACATCATTCCGCCGCCTTCAAAGCTCAGGTGGTACAGGAGGTT
>JBBROJ010000046.1:0-34379 GCA_038229495.1 Chthonomonadales bacterium | reverse complement strand
GACGGTCATGCCCTGTACGCCGATGTCCGACAGCGCCGCCTTCACTTCGTCCAGCTTTTGCGGGCGGATTAAAGCCTCGACTTTTATCATTTCAATTCTCCCGTTACAAATTGTTCAGGTGTTCAGGTGTTCAGGTGTTCAAGTGTTCGGGCCTGAATTCCCGAATACCTGAACACCCTCCTCCTCATACTTCCGTCTACCGATTTCCGTCTTCCGTCTACCGTTTTTCGTGATTCCGTATCAGCGCGACACTGGTTCCGGCTTCGGCGTGTGGGATGCGCCTGTAACAGTGGATACCTCGCCATGCGGGATTGCGCCGTGGGGCGAAGCGGAAGCGATGAGCGCGAACTCGGGATAGGGCGGCAGGCCATGCTCGTGAACATCGAGACCCTCCAGCTCGCCCTCTTTGGAAACGCGGAGCACGCCGAGAGCCTTTACCACGTACATAAGCGCCAGCGCGGACCCAAACGTAGCGACCAGAATCATTCCGTTGCCGATGACCTGTGCCTTCAAGAGATTCAAGCCGCCGCCGTAGAACAACCCGGTAAGGCGCGCCGCGGTGGGATCCGATCCCATAGAGCTCGCCGCACCGTAACTGCCGCATGCAAAGAAACCCAGCGACCATGTTCCCCAGATGCCGCAGAATCCATGCACGGGTACAGCGCCGATCGGGTCGTCAATGCGCATCCATTCGAGGAAGTTGACGCCCAGCACGACAATCACGCCGGCTACCGCACCAAGGAGGACCGCGCCTGCGGGAGTAACCCAGTAACAGGGGCAAGTGATGGCGACGAGGCCGGCAAGGAATCCATTGACCGTGAATCCGAGGTCCCACTTCTTAGTCTGCGGGAAGGCCCAGAGCATGGCGACGAGGCCGGCTGAGCAGGCGGCCAGGGTAGTGTTCGCCGCGACTCGACCGATTCCCTGGAAGTCCATCGCTGAGAGGGTGCTGCCGGGGTTGAAGCCGTACCAGCCGAACCAGAGGATGAGGCCGCCTGTCGCGGCGATAACCAGGTCGTGCGGCAGCATTGGTCCGCCGCCGTCTCGCTTGAACTTGCGGCCCAGGCGCGGCCCGAGTGCGATGGCTCCGGCAAGGGCGATGAATCCGCCGATGGTGTGCACGACCGTGGAGCCGGCGAAATCGTGGAAGCTCGCTCCGACCCACGGCAGGAAGTTGCCCGCGCTGCCCATCGTAACCAGGATTCCGTCCGGTCCCCAGGCCCAGTGCCCGATGATCGGATAGATGAAGCCGGAGACGCCGACGCTGTAGAGAAGGTCGCCGACGAACCCGGTCCGCCCGATCATCGCGCCGGAGGTGATGGTGGAGCATGTGTCTGCAAACGCGAACTGGAAGAGCCAGAAGGCGAGGAACGCGACGCCGGACGATTCGTAGGTCCCCGGAATGTTGGCAAGAAAGAACCAGTTATGACCCTTGCCGTCCCCATTGCCTATCCAGCCATTTCCGTGGCCGAACATGAACGCGAAGCCGAATGCGAAGAATAGCATGCCGCATAGACAGGTATCAACGATGCACTCCATGAGCACGTTAACCGTCTCGCGGGATCGGCAGAAGCCCGCTTCGAGCATGGTAAAACCGACCTGCATGGCGAAGACGAGGAAAGCGGCGAGCAGTACCCACACGGTGTTTAAGGGGTTGACAATGTCGTTCCCCTTAAGCACCGGGTCGTCGGCATGCGCCGCTGACCCGATTACGGCTGCGAACAACGCAAAGGCCGCCGCCAGAATGACGATGGCAGTGAATTTGCCGAGCAAGAGTGTATATCCGAATCTCCTCCACTCGGAATCGCGCAGGCGTTCCCGTAGCCGCGCAATCTTGTTAACCCTCACGCAACTCTCTGATTTCACGATCTGTTCTCCTTAATAGGAGGTCCATTACACGTCACGTCACGCTGTGCGGACAGGACCCCGGAAACGGTGTAGTGCGTCCGTGATAGCCGGACGCTGCTCAGTTCGGTCTCCGGCACTGGAGACGCTCGGATCGAGCAGAGAGATAGAGGTTACGCCTCTTCGGACAACGGCTGCGTTGTCCTGGAACAGATGATCGGGTTCCCCTTCCCGAAAGCATGTCTGCCCGCTGGATGGGATCCCTTTGCTGTCTAGAACTTGACTACCTGCGACAGCGTGATCGTATCTTGATCCTTGCCGCCGCCACTTCCGCTCGGGAAGAACTTGGTGCCGGCATGGTCGTGGCGGAACTCAACCCGCGTTACAAGATTCGTCTTCCAGACGTGCTCGAGCGTTGCAGTAACTCCGTTCAGGTTCTGGGCCGTGCCAGTACGAAGACCGGCCGTATCCTCGAAGTGCTCCAGACGAAGCGCGAATGCATTCATCGGCGTGAATTGATATTTGCCGTATACGGCTTCGCCATTCCAGTTACCGCCCGCGTTACCAGGCTTTGACGCGCTGGCATAGTCCACGTTAAACCCAAGCTTGAACTTCGGAGTCACGTTCCACGTTCCCAGTAAGTCTACAAGCTGAGTGTTCAGCACGACCGCTGTGGGATAACCGATGCCCCCAAATGCCCCGTTCTTATTTGCCGGCCCACCCTCGTCTCCGCCGAGATAGTTCAAAACGAAGTTGAGCGTGGACGTGGGAGTAAAGCTGAGCGATGCTCCGTACGATTTCCCGCCGTTCTCGTCTTCTACGTCGTTCCAACCATTAACAAGATATAGCCCGCCTGTCAGTTTGGGAGTCAGCGGCGCGGTTGCGCGAATCCCCGTGTGGTAAAACGGGATTGCGTAGGTGAAAAGCAGTCCGCGCGAGTAGTGGTCATTGCTCGCACTCTCGATGACTTCGTAACCTGTCCATGTCACGAACTTGCCTACGTCGAGAGAGATAGGCATCTTGCCCGAGGTCGTGTAGGTTGCGAAAAGCTGCTGAAGGAATCGGACAGTGGGAGTCCCCGGCTCGGTAAAGTGGACGAGATCGGCCGTCTTGCCGACGGTCCCGGTGAGCGTAATTCCGATCGGGAACGATTTGCTAGGGTCACGCTTGACGTTTATCTCGATAACACTCAAGCTGAACGCGTCGTTCTTAACGTCAAATGAGCGCCCTCCCACCTCCGCTGCGCCGGGCGCTTTAGGCGGATGATTGAAACTGTACTGATAATATCCGTCCACTAAGCCGGTTAGAGTAATCTTCCCGCCCTCGTCAGCAGCGGGCGCGGCTTTCGTGTCGGCCGCTTTGGTGTCGGCCGCTTTCGTGTCAGCAGCCTTTGTGACCGCGGCTTTTGGGTCTACCGCTTTGCCTGCATCTTGTGCCTGGCTGGCGGCGTTCACTCCCACGCAAAGAGAGCATGTGAATATTGCTGCCAGGCGGTGCATGTTTCGTCCCTTCATCACTTGTCTGTCCTCCTTATATTATTGAAGCGCCGCCGGGGATTGGGCGGGCGGTGGATGCATGGAACCGGCATCGAAGAGAGACTGTCCGTGTTGCGTTCTCTACAAAGCGAGGCCATGTCTCCGACCGATACGCCAAAGCGCCGACAACAGCGGAAGTGCTAGCGGATATACCAACGGATGGAACGGGTATTTCGCCTGCGCGACTAGCCTCTTCGTTGTAGGGAAGCCGGACGTGAATTAGGGGGTTTGCGGAGGGTGAGACACATGCCGCTCCGCGAGAGGTTCAGCCCAGAACCGGGTACGCGCCATTCAGCGCGCCGAGCCGCCGGAAGCCATTTTCCGGTCTTATGCCTGTTGCATGGTTCCAGGCAACGACGCAGTTGCCGGGGAGTTTGGAAAGTTAAAGTATATGTCTGTGATAGTTTATCGGCCGTATCGGCTTACCCGGAAATCTATTTCCGGGCTTACCTGCTTGCTACGTTTAATTCATCCGTCAAGATGATTGCGTCGGCAATCTCCCTGAGGGACTTGTTCATCGCAAGGCTCTGGGCCTGCAAGCGCCGAAACGCCTCGCGCTCCGCGAGCCCTTGGCGCTCCATTAGAATCGCCTTCGCCCGCCCTACAATCTTGCGGGTCTCCATCTGATCTTGCAATCCCTCGATCTCGCCTTCCAGCGCCGCCAGCTCGCGATAACGGGCGATGGCGATTTCGATGGCCGGCTGCAGCTCCTGCGTACGGAACGGCTTCACCAGGTATGCCAGCACACCAGCGCGCGTCGCCTGCTCTATCATTGGGGCCTCACTGTACGCCGTCAGCAGCAGCACGGGCGCGAGTCTCTCCTGATTGATTGCCGCCGCTGCTTCCAGGCCGTTCAGCTTCGGCATCATAATATCGAGAATGACCAGATCGGGCTTGAGGCTGCGTGCGAGATAGCAGGCCGTTTCGCCATTGTCCGCCTCTCCGACGACTTCGTGGCCCATCTCTTCCAGCATAGCTTTCAGGTCCATGCGAATCACTGCGTCGTCGTCAGCGATGAGAACTCGTCCGTGTTGCATTTAGTGAGCGCTCTCCTATCCACGACCCTGCTTTGGATCTTAGTTTCCAACGAAAAACAAAAAAGACGCGCTGCCACTGGAGTAGTTAGTTCCAGGGCGGCCCGTCCCGGTGCCGCAAAGCTTATTGTCGAAAAGGCGTTAAAACACCTCCCAGAAGGCTCCCACCGGACGGACAGCAAATTCGCAAACGTCCCCGTTCGCTCAATATGAGGTCCCGCCTTTGGGAGTAGTCTTGATTATATCGAAAGACCGTTCAATTGTCAATCCTATTTTCGCTGTTCATCGAATCCACGTCTGTCGAATGCGTAAGCGCCCCCGCCGGTTGAATTCCCGTAATCAGGGCAACCTGCAAAAAACACCAACAAAGTGAACGTCAAATACGGAAAGATCAATCTAGTCCATACCTGTCGATGAGCATTGCTGGCGCAGCTCCCGGGGCAATCGGACCGGAATTGGGGACGGAGGACGGAGGTTGAAGAACGCGTTGGCCTCATCAGCGGCGATCATGGGCCACATGGGGCAAAAGCTAATTGAAACGGGCCTGATCAACGAGGTCCAACTGGAAGCCGCCCTCGAGCGCAAGCGAGAGAGTGGCGGTTTTATTGGCGAAGTCCTCATTGAGATGGGCCTCGTCACGCCGCGAATCGTGGGCAAGATACTTGAAGAGACGATTAGCGTTCCGTATATCGATCTCTCTGAATTACCGATAGATCAGCAGGTGCTCGGCCTCATTTCCGAGCAGTACCAGCGCCGACACAAGCTGATACCCTATAGGCTGGAGGACAAGCGCCTCTACGTCGCGATGTGCGACCCGCTGAACGTGATGATCACAGACGACCTGAGCATGATAACAGGTCTCAAGATCGTCCCGATGCTTGCCCTCAATTCGGAGATTCAGGACGCCTTCGGGCGCGCTTATACCGTTAAAAACGCTGCCGAAAGCGTTCTCAGGGAGATTGAGAATGCCGAGCAGCTGACAGCCGAACATGAGCTTTCCGTTGACCAATTGGTCGATCTGGCTGAAGACGCGCCAATCATCCGATTGGTCAACTCTATAATCGCCGGGGGCGTGAACGGCAACGCGAGCGACATTCACATCGAGCCGCAGGAAAAGACCGTACGCGTGCGCTACCGCATGGATGGCCTGCTCTACGAGCAGATGCATATCCCGCCGCACCACCACCCGGCGGTGGTTTCGCGCCTCAAGATTATGTCGCACCTGAACATCGCGGAGCGGCGACGGCCCCAAGACGGGCGCATCGTGTTCAACTCTGAGGGCCTAAATTTCGACCTTCGCGTAAGCACGATGCCAACGGTCTTCGGAGAGAAGATCGTGATGCGGATCCTGGACAAGTCCGGGATCACCGTCCCGCTGGAGAGGCTGGGGTTCTTTCCCGAACAGCTCGCGCTCTGGGATATGTTCTTGCAACGGCCGCACGGAATCATTTTGGTGACGGGTCCTACCGGTTCGGGGAAATCGACGACACTGTACGCATCGCTGAACAAGATCAACGACGTGTCGCGAAACATCATCACGGTGGAGGACCCGGTGGAGTATCAGCTTGCGGGTATCAGCCAGATGCAGGCAAATCCGAAGATAGGGCTGACATTCGCCGTCGGATTGAAAACCATCGTGCGGCAGGACCCGGACGTTATCATGGTCGGCGAGATCCGCGACACGGAGACCGCCGAAATCTCGGTGCAGGCCGCGCTTACAGGCCACCTGGTGTTCAGCACGCTGCATACCAACGATGCGCCAGGGGCGCTCGTGCGACTTCAGAACATGGGGATTGAGCCCTTTCTAATCACATCCGCGGTGCTCGGAGTGGTTGGACAGAGGCTTCTCCGAAAAATCTGCGTCGGCTGCGCGGAGCCTGCAGTTCCGGAGCCCGGCCTGCTGTATTCGCTCGGAATCACTCCGGAGCAGGCGGCGAAGGGCAACTTTCGGACGGGGCGCGGCTGCCCCAAGTGTGGCGGGCGGGGTTTCAAGGGCAGGGCGGCGGCATACGAAGTAATGCGAATGACGGACCGCATGCGCGAAGCGCTTCTCCGCAACGCGGGCGGCGCGGCGCTGAAAGAGATTGCGATAGCCGACGGAATGACGACGATGCGCGAAGCGGGAATTCGCAAGGTGCTGGAAGGCGACACGACGCTGGACGAGGTCGCCCGCGTCCTGATGAGCGAAGAGGTCGGCGACGGCGCCGTCGGAATGCAGAAGGCAGCCTGAGAACATTAGTCAATTGGGTCAATTAGTCGATTAGTCAATTAGTCAATTAGTCAATTAGTCGATGGGGAGAACCGCTCATTTACTCATTCACCAATTTACTCATTGACCCTTCAGTGGAAATCGGAGCAAGAGAATGCCGAACTATCAATATGTAGCGAGAGACCGCGCAGGCAAAAAGGTGCAGGGCAGCCTCGCAGGCCTCGACGAGCGGGCGATTAGAGAGCAGCTGCGGCGTAAAGACCTGTTCGTAACGGGGATCTCGGCTCAAAAACAGGGCAAAGCCCAGTCGGGCGGATTCTTCCAAAAGAAGAAGGTCGGCTTGAACGACATGGTCATTATGAGCCGGCAGCTCGCAACCCTGGTGCGCGCGGGACTTCCGCTCGTGGAGTCGGTTCAGGTTTTGGCGACACAGACACAGAGCCCGATGCTCAAGCAGGCTCTGGTCGACATTCGTCAGGACGTTCTGGCGGGATCGACCTTCACGCAGTCAATCTGCAAGCACCCCGCAATATTCTCGGAGCTATACCAGGCCCTCGCCAACGCGGGTGAGGTTGCCGGCGCGCTGGACGAGACTCTGCACGTCGCAGCCGAGCAGTTGGATAAAGAGCAGCAGCTAAAAGAGACGATCAAATCAGCGTTCGTCTACCCGGCCGCCGTGGTCATTACCGCGGTTGGCGTCGTCACATTCCTGCTGATATTTGTCGTGCCGGTTTTCGCAAATGTATATGAGCAGTTCCACGCGGAGCTGCCGGCTCCAACAAAACTTCTGGTGCTGATGAGCAAAATCATCGTTCACTATTGGTGGATGGTGGGGGCCGGAGTTTACGGATTCCTAAAGCTGTTCAAGAAGTGGTCAGGGACAGACAAAGGGCGGAGAATCTGCGATCTCGTAAAGCTAAAGGTCCCGCTTTTCGGCCCGCTGAACCGCAAAGTCGCCATTTCCCGGATGACCAGGACCTTCAGCGCCATGGTGGCTTCGGGAGTGCCAATTCTTTCCGGCCTGCAAACTGCAGCAAAAGTTACCGGAAATGTGATTTTTATGGAAGTAATAACTGACGCTATTACAAAGGTGAACGAAGGTGTTCGCCTTTCGATCCCGTTGGAGCAGTCCGGCCAGTTCCCCCCGATGGTAGTTCATATGATAGCCGCTGGAGAAGAATCGGGAAACATGGACGAAATGCTCAAACAGGTCACTACCTTCTACGACCGAGACATCGAGTATGCGGTGCAGAGGCTTACACGCATGATGGAGCCGCTGATGACTGTTGTACTCGGAATCATCGTAGGGTTTGTTCTTCTGGCCCTGTACATGCCGATCTTTAACCTATCCAAGGTAATTCATCGGTAGGCCGCACACGCGCCCCGGACGCTGTCGCCGTGGCACGATTATTACCGGAAGACAGCGAAATCGAATAACAGGAAGTTGGCCAAAATTGTTGGAATGTGGGCAACTTCTCCCACTTTGGCCGACTGTATCGAGCTATTTAGCCAGAAAAGGACACGAACCGATGAAAAACATAATGCGCAGCCTCAGGCATGATCGAAAACGCCGCGCTTTCACGTTGATCGAGCTTCTAATCGTCATCCTCGTATTGGCGATTTTGATGGCGGTGGCGCTGCCGCTCTACCTGGCGGCCGTTTCGGACTCGCAGGTGAAGACCTGCCGGGCCAACATGCAGACCATTGCCAACGCGGAAGCCGCGTGGAAGACCCAGGATCCGACCCATACGTATACGACGGCGTTGACCAGCCTGAACGCCAACCTCGGATCGACGCCCGTGTGCCCCAGCGGCGGAACGTACTCCGTCTCTATCACACAGGCAACCTCCAAGGGAGCGCCCAAAGCTGACGGTACGTTCGGCACCGCCAAGACCGTGCCGACCGGCGGCCTCGTCGTGAAGTGTACACCGACAACCGGCGGTCCGGACCATGGAGAGTTCGCTCCAGGCATCGACAGCCAGTAAGCAGTGACTGCTGAGTGCTGACTGGGACCGGCGCAACGCGCAATAAAGAGCGGCGCAACGCGAAGGTTGCTCCCTACTCATCACTCAGCACTCAGCACACAATTGCAGGAACTCCCCTTTTCCTCGCCGAATCGCTTCGGAGAGGAGAAGGGGAATTTTATGCTTGTCTGGTCCTGCATCGCGCCGCACGGCGGTGAGTTGATTCCGGAACTTGCCGAGGAAAATCTCCCGCGCATGGCCGCAACGCGCTCCGCGATGGAAGAGCTGGGCCGGCGTTGTTTTAAGACACGGCCAGACACGATTCTTGTATTTACGCCCCACGGAGCCCACGTCCCGCATTATGTCACCGTGAGCGCCGATGAAAATGCGGAGGGAAGCCTGTCAGGCGAAGCGGGAAGGTCTGTTTCCGCCCGATTCGAGATCGACCTCGAGCTGGCGGAATCCCTGCTGCTGCGCGCGGCCAGCGACGAGATGCCTGTCCTGCCGGTCGCATACGCCGATAAGAACCACGTTCTCCTCCCCTTTCAGCTCGACTGGGGAGCGTTCATACCCCTTTGGTTTATGGGCGCGCAATGGAAGATCCCTCCGTGCATCGTCGTCGCCTGCCCCTCACGCTCCCTCTCCCGCGAAAAGCTCATCGATTTTGGCCGCGTAGCCGCCGCCTGCTGCGAGGAGTCAGCGAGTCGAATCGCGCTCATTTGCAGCGCCGACCAGGGGCATGGACACGACAAGGACGGCCCCTACGGCTTCGCGCCGGAGTCCGCTGAGTATGATAATGCGTACAATCTGGCCGTTCGGGATGGCGCGCTGGATCGCCTGCTGGACTGGGATGAGGAATGGATCGGGTGCGCAATGACCGATAGCTATTGGCAGACCCTTATGCTGCACGGCGCGCTGCTGCATACGCCAATGCGCCCGGACCCGCTCTCCTACGAGATCCCTACCTACTTCGGCATGACATGCGCCGCCTTCGAGCGGGAGTCAGAAGCCGGAAGCCGGAAGCCGGAAGCCGGAAGTCGGAAGTCGGAAGCCGGAAGCCGGAAGTCGGAAGCCGGAAGTCGGAAGAACAGCCCGCCGGCCGAAGATCGTAGGGGCGTATAATGCATGGCCAACGATATGTACGAAGGACGAAACGTCGTCCGCGCATTATACGCCCATACCCGCCGGTCTGAACACCAGAATACCCGAACACCGTTGACCCGTTGACCCGTTGACCAATTGACCAATTGACTAATTGACCCAACAACCCATGCCCTCCTCTCTTTGTGCGCTACTCGAAATCGATATACCGATCATCCAGGCCCCGACCGGCAGCATAGCGGGCCCGGAGTTGGCGGCCGCCGTTTCGGCGGCTGGGGGGTTGGGTTCGCTGGGGCTGACATGGACGGAGCAAACGGACGCGGTTGAAGCGGTACAGGCTGTCCGGGCAGCGACAGATCGGCCCTTCCTCGTGAACTACGCGCTCTCCTTCGAGCCAAAAACTCTCAGGACGGTGCTCGCCGCGGGCGCTCCAATCGTCTCCTTCTCCTGGGGAGACGCGACAAGCCACATCCCGATAGTTCATGCGGCGGGGGCAAAGGCAGGCGTGCAGATTGGCAGCGGCGGCGGCGCGCTGCGAGCCTTGGAATCGGGCGCCGATTTTCTCATCTGCCAGGGGCACGAAGCGGGCGGGCACGTGCAGTCCACTACTCCTGTCGAGCAGCTTCTCGCGGAGGTTTTGCGCATTGCCGGGGGCCGAATTCCGGTGGTTGCGACGGGCGGAATGACGGACGGGCGGGACATTGCCCGCATTATTGCAATGGGCGCAGCCGGAGCTATGCTGGGAACCCGTTTTGTCGCGACGCGCGAGAGCCGCGCCCACGATCTCTACAAGGGCCTCCTCGTCTCAGCGCGCGGAGATCCGACGTCGCTCACCGTGTGCTTTGATGGCGGTTGGCCGCATGCTCCTCACCGTGTGCTCCGCAATTCCACGCTGAACGCCTGGGAATCTGCAGGCTGCCCGCCACCCAAAAGTAGGCCCGGCGAAAGGGAGATAGTCGGGCGTGCTTCGGACGGCTCGCCTGTTCTACGCTACGACGACACCGCTCCGCGTGTAGGGATGGCCGGCGACGCGGAAGCCATGGCCCTGTACGCGGGAACGGGAGCAGGCCGAATCGTTGATCTGCCCGCCGCGGGCGATCTCCTGACACGGCTTTGGCGGGACGCCCGGTCGTGAGTATGCCGGAATGAGCCGTCCGCAGGACGTTCAGCCGAAGGCTCCCCAGACACGCGTTTTACACGCGTGGTACGGTACGCGTTTTACACGCGTGGTCTCGGCAAGAGACGCATTTCTCTTGACACCCTTAGGGTGCAGAGGTATAGTGCCCTCATCAACCGGTTCAGGAGATTCATATTCTATGACGGCAAATGGCAGCCAGAATATCCAGAAATTGAATGCGCGCCTCGCTGACGTGATTAACCTTCGGCGGGCGGCCGGCGTGCTTGAGTGGGACTTGCAGACGTACATGCCTCCGCGCGGCGCGGAAGCCCGCTCCAACCAGCTTGGCCTGCTCACGCGCCTGGCCCACGAGATGTTCACGTCCGTAGAAACCGGCGCGCTTATTGCGGAGGCGGAGGCCGTAGTCAAAAATTCGGCGGACGATGCCAATGAAACGCGGCTCGTGCGGAACGCGCGCCGCGACTACGACCAGCAGGTGAAGATACCCTCTGAACTTGCCGAGGAAATCAGTAAACACAGTGCGGTGGCGCAGGAGATATGGGCGAAGGCGCGCGCGGAGAACGACTTCGATTCGTTCTCCCCGCTACTCGTCAAGACGTTCGAGCTGGCCCGCCGGACCGCGGATTATCTCGGCTATGAGGACGACCCCTACGACGCGCTGGTGGACCTGTATGAGCCAGGCGCGAAGACTGCGCAGATTGCGGCGATGTTCGCGGACCTGAAGCCGCATCTTATCGAGCTTACGCAGGCCATCGTGGCAAGTCCCCGCTATGCCGAAACCAGGCCGCTTACGGGACACTTCCCCACGCAGACTCAAAATGAAATCACGAAGCAGCTTGTCGAGGCAATCGGCTACGACTTTACACGTGGCCGCCAGGACCCCGCGCCGCATCCGTTCTGCACGAACTTCAGTTGCAACGACGTGCGAATCACCACACGATTCGACGAATCATACCTTCCCATGGCGCTCTACGCTTCCTTACACGAAGCCGGGCATGCGCTGTACGAAATGGGCTCGCCACAGGAGTACGACAACACGCCGCTTGCGGGCGGTGTCTCAATGGGCATCCACGAAAGCCAATCCCGCATGTGGGAGAATCTGGTTGGCCGCAGCCGCGCCTACTGCCACTACGCCCTGCCCCAGCTCCAGAAGGCATTTCCCGCCCTCTCCGGTATCGACACGGATACCTTTTACCGGGCTGTAAATCTTGTGACGCCCTCCCTCATCCGCGTCGAGGCGGACGAGGTTACTTACAACCTGCACGTCCTCCTGCGATTCGAGCTTGAGCGCGAGCTGCTGGCAGGACGCCTGGCGGTCAAGGACCTGCGGGAGGCATGGAATGTGAAGATGCAGGAGTACCTCGGCATTACTCCGCCGGACGATACGCAGGGCGTTCTCTAGGACGTGCACTGGTCGGGAGGCATGGTCGGCTACTTCCCCACCTACACGCTTGGCAACCTGGTTTCGGGGCAGTTGTGGAACGCGATTCGCAATGCCATCCCGGAAATCGATTCCAACATCGCCGCCGGTGAGTTCGCGCCGCTCCTCTCCTGGCTGCGCGAGAATATCCACCAATATGGCCGCAAGTACCTGCCCAACGAGCTAATCGAGCGCGCTACCGGTGAGCCCCTGACCTCGCGCTACTACGTTGATTACTTAAAAGCCAAATATCGAGACCTCTACTTACTCACGAAATAGGACGCCCCGGCGATGAATCGTCGGGCCGTAGAACGAAAGCCACCTCCGTGGCTTGGCAGTCCGCCGCAAAACCCGTAGCGAACTTTGTTTTACAGCCCGGATATTTGTGTCCGGGGATCGAGCGTTACGCAGCACCCTCCCCAAAACCATGGACGACAACATCCTCTTTGCGGACGACTCGCCTGCCGTTACCGATGACCCACCGTCGGATGCGCCGCTCGCCGCCCGCATGAGGCCACGGACTATCGACGAATATGCGGGGCAGTCGGCCGTCGTCGGTCCCGGAACCCTCCTTCGCCGCGCAATCGAGAACGACCGACTCACCTCCGCGATTTTCTGGGGACCCCCCGGCAGCGGCAAATCCACCCTCGCCAACATCATCGCGCATACCACTCATGCGGCATTCGAGAACTATAGCGCCGTCACAAGCGGAGTAGCCGACGTTCGCAAAGTGATTGAACGTGCGCGCGAGCGGAGGAAGAAGATTGGCAGGCGGACTATCCTGTTCGTCGATGAAATTCATCGCTGGAACAAGTCGCAGCAGGACGCGCTGCTGCCCCACGTCGAGGACGGCACCGTGGTCCTCATCGGAGCGACCACCGAGAACCCCTATTTCGAGGTCAACGCGCCGCTCATATCCAGATCGCGAATCTACCGGTTCGAGCGGCTGTCCAATGAATCGATTCGAAACCTCTTGCAGCGCGCGCTTGAGGACAAGGAACGGGGCCTCGGCGAACTCGCGGTAGACATGGATGAAGAGGCGCTGAATCACCTGGTGGACATCGCGGGCGGGGATGCGCGCAACGCATTGAATGCACTGGAAACGGCGGTTCATCTCGCCCCGGTAGAACCCGACTCCCAAACGCGGCGCATATCACTCAACCTTGTGGAAGAGGCGGCTCAGCAGAGGGTTCTGGCATATGACAAGAAGAGCGACGAGCACTACGACACCATCTCCGCGTTCATTAAGTCGGTCCGTGGGTCGGACCCGGATGCGGCGGTCTACTGGCTCGCCAAGATGCTTGTGGCGGGCGAGGACCCCAAATTCATTGCGCGGAGGCTCGTAATCCTGGCGTCGGAAGATATCGGGAACGCGGATCCGATGGGCCTGGTCGTTGCGAATGCCGCCGCGCAGGCGGTCATGTTCATAGGGCTGCCCGAAGCGCAGCTCACCCTCTCGCAGGCTACTATCTACCTGTCGGCCGCCGCGAAAAGCAATGCGGCAACGGTGGCAATCGGGCGGGCGCTGGAGGACATCAAGAACAAAGGAGCCGCGCCAGTCCCGGTGCACCTCCGCGATTCGCACTATCCGGGTTCGAAGCGTCTCGGCCACGGCGTCGGGTATCTATACCCGCACGACTTCCCAGGCAGCTATGTCGAACAGGAATATGTGTCACCTGATGCGCGTTCCGGCCCCTACTACGAGCCAACCGACAACGGCCACGAAGCGCGAATCAAAGCGCGAATGGCTCAGCGAAAAGGCGAGCCATCAGAGGAGAACGAATCATAAGGCGTATGGGGAGCCTATCGCTGGCCAGGAGGCGGGATCCCCGGCGGCCCGGTGTTCGGGGTGGGATTGGGGTTGTCGGGGTTTTCGACGGGTGGCGGCGGCTCGGTAACGGTTACCTTTACGTCCTTTATGACCATGATGCCCTTATTGTCCCGTGCCGTCAGAGTGTAAGTCGTCGTGCTGATCGGGCTCACCTTTACGCTGTCGCGGGGTTTCAGCGTAGAGCCGACGACATTGGTAATCTCCACGCTCGCCGCGTTGTCCACCCGCCACGAAAGCGTTGCGCTCGCCCCATTGACGATCTTGTCCGGCTTCGCCTTGAAGGAGACAATCTCTGCCAGTGACTGCGTAGGCGGTACGACAGTTACGGTGACCGATTTCTTCACGACCACTCCTACCGCATTTTTCGCGCTGAGAATGTAGGTCGTTGTTGTATCTGGCGTATTGGTCTGGCTCTGATAAAGGTTTGGATCCTTCTCAAGGCCGAGCGGATTCAAGACGATCAGGTTCGCGCCCTCGACTTTCCACGATAAAGTCACTGTTTCGCCCTGGTGTATCTTCGCGGGCTTCACGGAGAATTCGTCGACTCGCGGCTTCGGCGACGGCGGGCGCTGCAAGACCTCAACCGTGACGGGCCGGCTCTGCTGCTCCTTGCCGCCGCCCTTCGCGAGAAGAGTGTAAGTCGTGGTACGGTCGGGAGACACCTTCACGCTGCCCATTGCGTCGCTGCGGCGCACATTTTCCGGCTGGATGTAGACACCTTCGTTCGCATTGAGCACGTCCCACGTAATGGTCACCGGGTCGCCGGCCGTTATCTGCGCGGGCGCAACTGAGAAGGAGCGGATCACGACGGGACGGGGGCGAAGGTACAGCGCGAGACCGGCAGCCAGAAGAATGAAAAGCGCCACCGCTGTTGTAACGACTGTGAAGAGGGGCCGCCGTTCCAGCTGGCCGTGCGCCGTGCCGGATACGAAAGAATCCTGGACCGAACGGCAGGTGATGTTGTAGCCGTAGAGACGGGTGGACCCGATGAAAGGGCGCGTCTTGGGCTCGATCAGAACCGGAATCTTTTCCGAGTGGCCGGGCTTTACCGTAACCCTCTCGGGCTCGAACTCGTAGGTAAATGCGTCTTCGGGGTCGGAACCATAGATGTCGAGCGTCTCATCGTGGTTGCCGAGATTGGAGACCGTGACCTCGACGGAGGCCATGCGGTTGAAGTAGCTGGATACGGCGCGCTTTGGATTGAGCTCGACCTGGAGGGAGCTGAATCCCTTCACGACCAGGGTGGCCTGGGCAACGCCTGAAAGGCCGGATTCCATGCTTTTGGCACGGACCAGAAACGGATAGGTCTCCGAGCGGCTTTCGCTGGATCGGGCAATCTTGAACAGAATCTGGGCGGAATGTGCCACGCCTGCGGCCACGTTGAACGAAGGAACCGGAAGAGCGTACCATTCTACGTCTATGCCCTCGATTTCAAGGAAGACGTGGTCGTCGTGCTCCTGCTGGTTGGTGACGGTAATGGTCAGCTGCGCCCGTCCGCCCGGTTCGATGGGGATTTCGGAGGCAGAAAGCGCGACCTCTATCAAAACATGCTCCTTCAGCACTTATATACTAAATCCAGACGCTGGCTTCGCGGTGCAATTATAGAAGGAAGCCCCTCCCTTTGTCAATCAGCAGGCGAGCAGGCGAAATCGTTCCGTAAATTATGAAACCCTGCTGCAGCCGGCTCCATACTGTTTGATGGCGGTCCGTGTTTCAAGACGGCGCGCTCGTCGTCCACGTCGCCACGCGTGTAGCGTATGACACGTGTAAAACGCGTGTCTCGTACCACGCGTGTAAAACGCGTGTCTGGGGAGCCTGCGGCTGAACGTCCTCCGGACGTAACGAAACTTTATGATTGAGGTTCACGAGCTCACCAAGACTTTCACCGACAAGAAGCGGGGCGTGATCCGCGCTGTGGATGGCGTGTCGTTGGCCTGCCGCCCCGGCGAGATATTCGGTCTGCTGGGCCCCAACGGCGCGGGCAAGACGACGATTCTTCGCATTCTCGCCACGATTCTCTCGCCGACTTCCGGAACCGCAAGCGTCGCCGGATTCGATATTCGAGCGCAGCCGGAAATGGTCAGGCGGAATATCGGATACCTCACCGGCTCCGCGGCCCCCTACGAGCGTATGAGCGCCCGCGAAATGCTCGCCTATTTCGGCGCGCTCTACGGCATGGCCCCGGGCGAAACGGCGGACCGGACGCGCGAGATATTCGACGAGCTGGACATGAATGACTTCGCGGACGGACGCTGCGACAAGCTTTCCACCGGCCAAAAGCAGCGGGTCAATATCGCGCGCACCCTCCTCCATCAACCCTCCGTCTTCTTCTTCGACGAGCCGACAACCGGCCTCGACGTAGTCTCATCGCGCACGGTGAAGCGGGTCATCCGGCGGTGCCGAGATGAAGGCCGCACGGTCGTTTTCTCCACGCACATCATGAGCGAGGTTGAGACTCTCTGCGACCGCATCGCGGTTATCTACCAGGGCAAGATCGCCGCCATCGGCACGCTGGACGAGCTGCGCGAGCAGACAGGCAAGACCGCATTCGAGCACGTCTTTCTGAAATTGATCGGCGAACAGGAGGACGAGTGAACACGCCATCTGCATCGACGCCCGGCGTCATAACCCGTAAGGGTGGAAACCGCGTCGGAATCATCTTTTCCAAGGAGTTTCGGGAGATATTTCGCGACCGCAGGACCGTGTTCTCAGTCGTAATCTCGCCACTGCTCATCACGCCGCTGCTCTTCGCGGCGCTCGGCAGCCTCATCAACAAACAGGTCAAGGCGGCTAGAACCGACACCTTTAGCGTGGGAATCGTGCGGCAGGAGCAGGCCCCCCTTCTCTTTTCGGCGTTGAACAAGCTCCCGAATTTTCATTTTGTCCCTACGTCTCTTTCCGAGGCCGAGCAGCAGATCAAGTCGAGAGCGTACAAGGCGGTCGCGGTGCTGCCCGCGAACGCGGACGCGCTGCTCAAAGACCAAAAGATGATCAACGTGAAGGTCCTCGTCGATCCCGCCAACGATTCTTCTCGCGAAGCTACGACACGCCTGAATCTCATCTTCACCGAGGTTGGCAAAAAGATTGTGGAGAAGCGATTGAGAGACAGCAGCCTTCCTGCCGGCTTTGCGACGCCGTTCAAGGTAGAGGAGCAGCCGATCTCATCCGGGGGCGGGGCCGCAACCGTAATCCTCGCGATGATGCTCCCCTACACGCTTGCTGTCGCGGCATTCGGCGGCGGAATCTATGCGGCCAACGATCAGGTCGCGGGCGAGAAGGAACGCGGCACGCTGGAAACGCTTCTCGTGACTCCCGCTTCCCGCCGCGATATCGTGCTTGGTAAATTTTTCGCCGTCGCGGGAGTCTGCATGGTCAGCAGCCTGCTCGCAGTCGTGGGAATGATGATTCCGTTCTTCAGCGGCCTGAAGGCATTCGAGTGGCTGGCCAAGGGCGGCGTAACCTTGACTCCCATCGCCGTGCTGGTGATTCTTGCCGTCCAACTGCCGCTAGCCGTGCTCTTCGCCGGAATCCTGCTAGCAATCTCGACCTTCGCAAAGAATCAGAAGGAGGCGCAGACCTATCTCGGGCCGCTCTTCATCCTGGTAATTTTCCCCGCGATGATGTCGATGTTCCTGAAGAGCGACAGCGGCAAGGCAATGGCGCTCGTCCCTGTGCTCAACGCCACGCTCATCATCAAGCAGGGGTTGTCCAACTCCTTCGATCCGGCGTTTATCGCGCTGGCATTCCTGGCTTCCGCCGGCTACGCGGCTCTCGCTCTAACGTTCGCCACCCGCCTCTTCCAAAAGGAGAGCGTGCTGACAAAGACGTGAGATTCAAACCACGGCGGGCACGGCGCGCACGGAGACAAGCTAGCCGTGTAAGGACGCTCGAAGGTCCTTTAATCGGAGCCATAAGTGCAAATCTCCGTCCTTAAGCTGGACGAATCCCTGACGCTCGTAGAATCGCCTGGCGCGTTCCGTCTTGGCAAGCACATCGATTGCGTAACAACCCACTTCTTCCGATAGCCTTAGCGCGATGTCGTAAACTTCCCCCAGCATGCCCGGACCTATAGTCCCGAGTCCCTGGTATTCCGTGGCGACTGCAAGCCGGGCAAGGTGAATGACCGGAATCGGATGTCGAGGAAGACTTTCGTCGGAGACGGCGGCATCGGCGGCAACCGATCCCGTGGCGATAGTGAAATAGCCGATGACGCGCGACGGCTCGTCGAGTGGAAATGCAGCGAACGTTTTGCTTATGCGGCGTTTGGCGTGGTGGCCGGCGAATTGACGGATATAAAGATTTAGATTCTCATCCCCGCAGTCGAACGCGCGAACGTCGTAAATCGTGGCAAGTGGAACGATCTCCCAATCGAGCTCCATCTAACCGACCGCCGTGGGCAGCTGTTTGGATTCCGCCGCTCGCGCTTTGCCGCGCTTCCGCTCCTTAAGCGCTTCCGATACCGCAGGGATAGGCTTCGCCGGAGCATCCACGAAGGCGGAGAACCTGTCATAGTCCTCCTGAGCCATTCGGATGATTCGGTGCTTCTCTATTATCTGTTCCGCCTCTCGCGTGAGAGTACCGGTCGCAAAATCGCTAACTGACTGTCCTGACATTGCCGCGGCCTGCTCGATCAGCTCCTTGACCCTTGCAGGTAGTCGAAAATCCATCCGCGCCCGTGCATAGTCGTTCGTTTTCATCGCTGCATACCTCCAGTACATATTTTACACGTTTGTACGGTTAATTGCCACACAAGGTTACATTGTACAGGCTTGGTCTCGCGGACTAGATGACAGGCTGCAGTATATGCTTTACAAAAGCTCGCATTTCCCCCTCTTGACACGGCATATTCAGAAAACACCACATCGCCCTCAGTCCGCCAGGAAACTTCAGAATCCAGGAGGGCAACGCGTTGTATGGTTTTGGCGGCAGCAAGAACAATACAGGAATACTGTCCAACCCTGCGCTCGCTGTCATGGTATTGATCACAATCAACGCGTCGGATCCATCGAGGTCGTGCTCGATGACCAATAGCGAGACCAAAGCGCTTTTCAAGACGTCTACTGCCGTCTGCACATTCGGGCACACGATGATCTCATACGCTTCTCGTCGCAGTTCTGCGGTGCCTTGTCGGACGTTGTCCGCATGACGCGCCGCTAGCACGATACTATGCGAAGTAGATTCAGACGTAGTGCCGCTGCGATTATTCGTGTTCATTCGTGTTCATTCGTGTTCCTTCTTGGTTTAAGATTCTCCGGCAGGATTGGCGCGCCAGTCGGCGAATAGTCCGGTAACGCTTCGAGTGAGGACCTACAGTATGACACGCGAGTTTGCCGTCGACAGATATGACAAGATGCAATACCGTCGCTGCGGGCGCAGCGGCCTTCTTCTTCCCGCCATCTCGCTTGGCGCATGGGAGACGTTTGGCGGATACCGCGACGAATCGGTGGCCCGCCAGTGCCTTTGCCGCGCCTTCGACCTCGGAATCACCCACTTCGATCTAGCCAATAACTACGGCACGCCTCCCGGCAACGCCGAAATCGTCTGCGGCAGGATTATCGACGAAATGCCCCGCGACGAGCTGATTATCTCCAGCAAGGCAGGGTATCGCATGTGGCCCGGTCCCTATGGCGAGTGGGGCAGCCGCAAGTACATCATTGCAAGCTGCGACCAGTCCCTCAAGCGGATGGGCCTGGAATACTTCGACATCTTCTATTCCCACCGGCCCGACCCGGATACGCCGCTCGAAGAGACGCTTGGCGCTCTCGATCAGCTCGTGCGTCAGGGAAAAGCGCTCTACGCAGGCGTAAGCAGCTATAGCGGCGCTCAATATGCGGATTCGGTATGCATTTGCGAAAAGCACGACTGGGCGCCCATCACAATTCACCAGCCCTACTACAACATGCTGCGCCGCACCATCGAGTGGGACCTGCTGCCGCAGACGGAGCGATTCGGAACAGGCGTGATTCCGTTCTGTCCCCTCGCCTCCGGCATGCTGACGGACAAGTATCTAGGTGACGGCATTCCCGCGGAAAGCCGCGCGGCCGAGAAATGGGGCGCGGAGTGGGTGGAGAAGAATCTCGGCCAGGAGCGCCGTGAGGTTCTCAATAAGCTCAACGAGATAGCGAAGCGGCGGCGCCAGACCCTCGCGCAGATGGCGCTGGCCTGGATTCTCCGCCTGCCCTCCATCACGAGCGCGCTCATCGGCGCGTCCAGCGTGCGACAGATTGAGGAGAACGTCGCTGCCCTCGACAACCTCGATTTTAGCGATGAGGAATCGAATCAAATCGACGCTCTAACATCCAAGAAACCCTAAGTGAACCGCTCTCTCCTCGCCGGCGCCATACCATGAAAACAGTGGAGATCACCGACGCGGTGGTTCAATACCGCCGCGCCACTGCGCTCGCCGGAATCACCGCTGCCGTCGCGGACGGTGAACACATTTCGCTCTTTGGACCTGCCGGGAGCGGCAAAACAACCCTGCTGAGGGTCATAGCAGGCCGCGTCCTGCCCACGCAGGGATGTGTGCGGGTCTTGCAGCGGTCGCCGCGATCCGTGGCATCCAAGATTGGGTTTACCGCCGAGCGTACGTCCGCCTCCTCGCTCTTTTCCCCGAATCAGGCGCTCGCAAAGAGCCTCTCCGCGCACGATATACCCGGTTACCAGCGGGCGGCGCGAATCGCGGAGGCGCTGGAGCTGCTAGGCCTCCATGATCACCGGGACCGTCCGGTAAGGGAGCTGGGCCAGGTGCATCGAACGTGCCTTGGAATCGCGGCCTCGCTGGTTCACCGGCCCGCGGTCCTGCTGCTCGACAACATAACGACATCCCTGCCCGGGCCCACAGCTTCGCGATTATGGAAATACCTCGATGACCGGCGGGCCGTCGATGGGCTCTCGGTCATTCACGCAACCACGGCGTCGGATGAGGCGGAGCGAGCGGACCGAGTCATTCTACTTGAGGAGGGACGTGCGCTCGCGGACGATTCACCCTCCGCGCTTCAGGCTGAATACGGGCGCGAAATGGTTCTCATAGAAGCGGCGGACCCTGACGCGGTGCAGCGTACGCTGCGAGGAATATTCGACGTGGTTATGGAGGAGACGCCCGAGGGACTGCGCGTATCTGCGGCGGACACGGTTCCCATCGTGGCATATCTTTTCCGGCATCCGGCGGGAGGCTTCCGCTCAGTCTTCATCCGCCGGCCAACTCTGTGGGACGTACTGAACACGATTTCAAACACCCCATATCCCAAATCCTAAATCCAAGTGCCTCGATCCTAGTTCCCAAATCCAAAATCCAAACATCTAAAATTCCCTACCGATACTTCTCCGGCATGAATTGATCAATCGGGTCTTCGACGCGCAACTTCCTTACGCTTCCGGTCATCATCAAGACCATCTGCCAGCCCCTCGCCCCGATCTGATTACGGCTCCAGCTCGCCTTGAACGTCGATGCCCAGTGCCACTGGCAGTCCGCAACGGGCGTAAGGTCATCCCATTTGCCGCGGCCAAAAGCGGGAGCAGGCTCCCACCAGCCGAGCTCCTGGGCAATGTCCCATTGAGGAACGTAGTCATAACTGACCCCCGTCGGAAGATACATCGTACCCTCAAGCCGATTGTTCCCGTCGCGCAACCCCTCTGCTATGTCGTTGGGGCAGACGAATATTCGCGGGTCGCGCGCATACGCGTCATTCACGGCGGTAAGGTGCTGCGGCATCTCCCCGTAGTCGTAGCGATATATGTGCAGCGCGAGACCAATCTGGTGCAGATTGCTGATACACACGGTTCGGCGGGCGGAAGCTCGGGCTGCGGAAAAGACGGGGAAGAGTATGGCCGCCAGAGTAGCTATAATTGCGATTACGACGAGAAGCTCGATAAGAGTAAACGCGCGGCGCATGGTCACAACCTTTCGGATCCTACTGCATATTACGTATGGAGGAGGCGAGCGGTTACGAACATACATCTGGCCGGCACGCAGAACGACGCCACGCGCGCTCGGTTCCGGGCGAGAAACGCGTGGCGTGAAGGGCCGACAAGAACAAAAGACAGATGGGTGAGGAGAGCAGTGCTTCACCGAGGCATTAAATCGCCTTCATTGTTCGTTTGACGACTGTCAGCCGAGAATGTTCAACTATTGTCCTATTATGAGTGTGTTTTTCGATTCCTGCGTAACGCTCCGAATACCGGTAAATATGCGAGGTGCTCCGCCAGGTTTTGCTCCGTCTTGTCCTTGCCGCATGAATAATGCTCTCGCGGGCCTAAGTGTTGGCAGGTGCTCAACGAGCCCGCAATCGTGGACTAATGAGATACCGATTGTGCTGCTGAACATACTGCGTTACGAATCGGCCTTCCATACATGTGGATGGCCGGCTTACGTCAGTCACGTGCTTTGCAACGCCGTTCTTGATGTGCCTTTCTTCGTGTCTTCGTGGTAAGAGTTGCCTTTGGCTCGGATATCCCAGCAATGCGCAGGAAATCGGCGCTCCCGCGCCTAACATTCCCGGCATGAGGCAACGCGAATGACGGCAATCCAGCGAACCCGTACCGAGCAAATGCCGCACTCGACGCATGCCATCCCGCGAAACCCCGGCATGGAGTTGGATTTGACTTGGGTGCGGGAGGCGAAAGCGAACCGCAGCGCCATAGAGCGCCGGGCGGCCACGCTCGTCACGCGCAGGACCGTGAAGAAAGAGTGGCAAGCGGCATGGCTTCTTCGCGCCGTCTCGTGTATGGACCTCACCACGCTTGCCGGTGACGACACTCAGGGCAATGTTCAGCGGCTCTGCGCGAAAGCACGCACCCCCATCCGCCAGGATATTGCGGAAGCGCTGGGAGTGCACGACCTCGGAATCACCGTGGGCGCTGTCTGCGTCTACCACGACATGATTGAGACCGCCGTCGGGGCCCTGCGCGGCTGTGGTATTTCGATCCCCGTCGCCGCGGTCTCAACGGGTTTCCCTGCCGGCCTCTCCCCCTTTCCGCTGCGCGTCCAGGAGATTCACGCCTCTGTCGAGGCGGGAGCGCGTGAAATCGATATCGTAGTCTCTCGCCGACATGCCCTTCGCGGCGACTGGGAAGCGCTCTACAACGAGGTGCGGACCTTCCGGCAGGCGTGCGGCGACGCCCACCTCAAGACGATTCTCGCGACCGGAGAGCTGGGCACGCTCCGTAACGTCGCCCGTGCCAGCCTCGTCTGCATGATGGCGGGCGCCGACTTTATAAAGACCTCGACCGGTAAAGAGAGCGTCAACGCGACGCTGCCCGTAGGCCTGGTGATGACGCGCGCCATTCGCGACTACCATGAACGGACGGGCTTCCAGGTTGGATTCAAGCCGGCGGGCGGCATTCGCACCGCCAGGCAGTCGCTGGAATGGCTCATCCTGATGAAGGAGGAGTTGGGCAGCGATTGGCTGCGACCAAACCTCTTTCGATTCGGCGCGAGCAGCCTCCTTTCCGACATAGAGCGCCAACTTGAACACTTTGTAACGGGCCGCTATGCGGCATACCACCATCAACCGATGGTTTGACCAGATTCTCTGAGGAAACCCATCATGCGCCGTCCCCGAATCGCCGCCGCAATTGCCCTGCTCTCCACCCTCGCCGGCTGTGCGCGAATGATCGCAACGACCGAGCTGCGTGTGGACGGCACATTCACGCGCCGCCTCGAGTTCCACGTGCCGGCTTCGGATAACGCCCAGGGCGTAAACATCGGCCCAAAATCCGACGATATATTCGGCTTTCCCGTCTCGCCTGCATGGACCGTAACGAAGGTGAAGAAAGATCAAGAGCTTATCATCAAGGCGGAGCGAACCCTGAAAGCGGCCGACGTGCTGCCCTCCGACGTGCTTCTGAAAGGCCCGAAGGGCGTGGCGCTCATAATCAACACGCTCTCGATTCGCCAGACTGCGCCGGGCAGATGGGTATATACCGAAACTCTTCACTGGAAGGGCGAGAAACCTGCGGAGCTGAAGAAAGTGCCGGCGGAGCTCGTTACCTCCTTCAAGCAGGCGCTGCCGGCGGAGCTTGCAACGGACGCGAATATTCAGGCGCTGGGAGAAGTTGCCTTCCGCGAGTTCTGGCGCGCGCTCTTTGGCCCCGGCGACCCCCTGCTGTCTCAACTTCTCCTTCATCCCGACCTTGCCGAGCGCAAGGTGCTCCGCCGACTCGGGACCATCATGAATGCCGCTCTAGTCGAGAAGTTCGGTGACAAGCTCACTCAGGATCAGCGGGGCGCTATCGTCAAGCGCGTTGTCCTTAAGGCCATGGACGACACGAAAACCAGCACGAAAGACAAGGCCAACCCCCAGAAATCCCAGGACGATTCCAGCCCTCTGACCGCGCTTACGTTCGTCGTGAAGCTGCCCGGAAAAGTTACAGCGACCAACGGGGAGCGCGACGACATAACCGGAGAGGTCTACTGGGCGCTCTACGCCGAGGCGGTCGCGATCGGCGACGTCACGCTGACCGCGACCTGTGAAACGGGGAAGCAGTAGGATATGGTTACGACAGCGGAGATATTCGAGACAATGGAATACGGTCCCGCACCCGAGAGCGCGGCTCCGGCGATGGACTGGATAGAGAAGCATTCGCCGTTCAAGCTGTATGTTGGTGGCGCATGGGCCGATTCCGCGGACCGAGCAGTATTTGAAACCATTAACCCGGCGACGAATCGCGCGCTGGCGCGGGTTGCACAGGCGGGAGCGCCCGACGTAGACGCGGCGGTCAAGGCGGCCCGGCAGGCGCAGCCCGGCTGGTGGGCCTTGGGCGGCCATGCCCGCGCGCGCTATATGTATGCGCTGGCGCGCCAGATTCAGAAGCGCTCCCGCCTTCTGGCCGTGCTCGAAACGCTCGATAACGGCAAGCCGATTCGCGAAACGCGAGACATCGACATCCCACTCGTCGCGCGCCACTTCTACCACCACGCAGGGTGGGCGCAGCTCATGGAAAAGGAGCTGCCCGGCTATGGCCCGGTCGGAGTTATCGGCCAGATAATCCCCTGGAACTTCCCTCTTCTCATGCTCGCGTGGAAGATTGCGCCCGCTCTCGCAATGGGCAATACAGTCATCCTCAAGCCCGCCGAGTTCACGCCGCTGACCGCTCTCGCCTTCGCGGAAATCTGCGCGGACATCGGGCTGCCGCCCGGCGTTGCCAACTTCCTCACCGGGGACGGGTCGACCGGCGAGCTTCTCGTCCGGCATCCGGACGTGGACAAGATAGCGTTTACGGGTTCGACGGAGGTTGGGCGGCTGATTCGCAAGGCGACCGCGGGAACGGGAAAACGCCTTTCGCTGGAGCTTGGCGGCAAGTCTCCGTTCATCGTGTTCGACGACGCAGATCTCGACAGCGTGGTGGAAGGCGTGGTGGACGCAATCTGGTTCAACCAGGGTCAGGTCTGCTGCGCCGGCTCCCGGCTGCTGGTGCAGGAAAGCGTCGCGGACAGGCTTCACAGGAAGCTGAAAGCGCGCATGGAGACCCTCCGCGTCGGCAATCCGCTCGACAAGGCGACCGACATAGGCGCGATTATCGCGCCGGTCCAATTGGAAAAGATTCAATTGCTTGTGCGGCAAGGGGAATCGGAGGGCGCGACTCTATGGCAGCCGTCGTGGGCCTGCCCGAAGGAGGGCTGTTTCTTCCCCCCCACCCTGTTTACCAATGTATCGCCCGCGACCGCTATTGCCCAGGTCGAGATATTCGGCCCCGTCCTCGTCACCATGACCTTTCGGACGCCCGCCGAAGCAGTGGAGCTTGCCAACAACACGCGTTACGGCCTCGCCGCAAGCGTGTGGACGGAGAATATCAACCTCGCGCTGGACATCGCGCCAAAGGTAAAAGCCGGCACCGTCTGGATAAACAGCACCAATCTCTTTGACGCGGCCTCAGGATTCGGCGGATACCGCGAGAGCGGCTTCGGCCGCGAAGGCGGCCGCGAGGGGCTGTGGGAGTACGTGCGGAGAAGGGGGGCTGGGAGAAGGGAAGAAGGGAGGAAGGGAGGAAGGGAAACAGTCCAGCCCATCCCTTCCTCCCTTCCTCCCTTCCTCCCTTCCTCTCTGCCCCACATCGATCGCACCGCCAAACTGTACGTCGGCGGCAGGCAGGCGCGGCCCGATTCGGGTTACAGCCGTCCTGTAGTTGATTCAGAGGGACGAAAGATTGGGGAGGTTGGCGAGGGAAACAGGAAAGATATTCGCAATGCCGTCGAGGCTGCACGTTCTGCATTGGGCGGCTGGTCGCGGTCCACCGCGCACAACCGCGCACAGATTCTCTACTACGTCGCCGAGAATCTCTCCGCCCGCGCCCCAGAGTTCGCGGCCCGCCTCCGGCAGATGGGTGCGTCCGAATCCGACGCCGCGCTTGAGGTATCCACGAGCATCGAGCGCCTGTTCGAATATGCCGCCTGGGCCGACAAATATGACGGCGCGGTGCACCACACTCCGCTCCGCAATGTTACGCTTGCCATGCCGGAGCCTCTGGGCGTTATCGGCATAGCCTGCCCAAACGACCATCCCCTGCTGGCCCTCGTCGCCACGATTTTGCCCGCTATCGCGATGGGCAACGCCGTGATTGCCGTCCCTTCCGAACAACGCCCGTTGGCAGCCACCGACTTCTATCAGGTGCTCGACACGTCAGATCTCCCGGGCGGCGTGGTCAATATCGTCACCGGCGGTTCCGCAGCGCTGGCCGAAGTACTGGCCGCGCACGATGATGTGGAAGGTCTATGGTACTTTGGCCCAGCCGAAGGCAATACTGCCGTCGAGATCGCCTCGGCGGGCAACATGAAGAGGATATGGATCAACTACGGGGAGCCGGTGAACTGGATAGAAGGAGACGATGCCCAGGAGTTTCTGCGCGAATCCGTTCAAATCAAGAACATATGGGTTCCGTATGGGGAGTAGAGTAAGCGCCCAATTTGCCGGATATTGACGAACACCAAGGCGGGCCTGAGCGTGAGAGCTCAGGCCCGCCTGCAATAGTGCGGCTGGGTGTGTGTTACACCCTGCGCCTGCGCAGGAATACGCAGGTCCCGGCCACCGTCAGCGAGCCCAGCAGCGTTAGGGAGGACGGCTCCGGCACATTCGGCCCGGGGCCGCCGGAGGGAAGAATGTAGGCAAGGCCATCAAGGCTGCCAAGACCTGTTAGAAGCGTTGTCCTGGCAAAGGCGGCCGCCGGATTGTAGCGGAAAAGATTGCCCGAATAGTCGGCATCGTAGAGAAATCCAGTGTCGGCAGCAAATGCGATGTCGCTGTCATTGACGCCTCCTCCATTGCCCAGCAGGGTTAAACCTGCGGTAGCTCTGTCGATGGAGTAGATATTACCGGGGCCGTCGTTTATTCCCAGCAACTGGTTGGTATCCGGGCGATAATCCAGCCCGCCAATTTCCACAGACGTATTACCGATGAAGGTTGCCGCGCCCGTAGTTTTATTGAGCGTATAGAGGCCGACGCCGCCCGAGAACTGAGTGGCATACAGCGTCCCGGTCGAGGAGTCGAAGGCGAGGCCAAAGAGATCATTGATGCCGTGTGTTCCAACGAGCGTCGCCGCGCCGGTGGTCAGATTCACCGTGTAGAGGGACGGATTGGGCCGGCCTCCAAGCATATACAGTGTCTGCGTCGCCCGGTCAAATGCAAGGTCTCCGAAATTCACGTCGGTTCCAAGCGGACCGATAGTCGAGACGACAAGAGTTGTCGGATCAATTCGGAGCAGCGTATTCTGAGTGTCTTCAACAGCGACAAGAAACTGCGCATTTACAGCCTGCGGCCCGGCTATGGTCAATAAAACGCCCATCGCTGCGGCAAGGTACCACTTTCTTCCGTGCTTCATACAATACTCTCCTTTTGTGCAAGCCGTCGGAACCTCGTACAGGGCGCTCCGAATCGTTTTGCGGTCTCAAACCTGATCGGCAATAATACTATATTATGCTGTTGCAAGAACCGTGCCAAACAAGTATATTTCCGGGCAAATTTCAAATACCGATTTACGACCTATAGATTCCTTCGTTGCTGCATGGCGAATAGTCCCTTCCATTGAACCAAGCAGGCCGCCTCGACAAGAGGCGGCCTGCTTGCTTTGGTCTAAACCGGAGTTAGTCAACCTTGCCCTGCGCTAGCAGTGTCGCTTGCGGTGGATCGCGCACGCTGCCGGGGTGAGCAGTGCGAATGCCAACGCGGCAAGACCGGGCTCCGGAACCGCGTCCTGCGGGCGCTGGACGGGACCGCCGGCCGGCCCGAATACAGGTACCACAGTCGTAGTGCCGTTCGGATTCAGCGTAAATATGCCTGAGCTTATTGGCGGGTCGTTCGCGGATTTGACAGAGGCGGACCAGAACGCAGGCTCAGGACTGTACAGTCCGTCCACCGAGTTGCTGTTGCGGTCGATAGAGAGCTGGAACTCCGCCTGATAGTGACTCGTGGAGGAGTTGGGGCTGGGCCCGATACCTACAGCCGTCTGGAATTTCGCGCGGAGAAGGTCATCGGGACTGACCGAAGACCAGCCGGGATCATTGACGTCGAACGAGCCGTTGGGAGCCAGAGGTGCGGGCGAGCCGTGCGCGCGCTCGTAAGCCGAGAACGCCGGATTGCCGCTCGTAAATATCCGAACGAGATAGTCCGCAGGGTCGTTTGGATTGTTCACTTCGAAGAAAACGTCGAAGAAGTTTAGATTGCCGAGACTGGGACTGTTCACGTAATCGTACATGAGAAAGAGCGTATTGGGCGTCGATCCCCCGCCGCTTGACGGACTGATCGGCAGCGTCTGCTCCACGTACAGCCAGGAGCCGCCCGACTGCCCGACCTGCGGAAAGAACGTCTTGTTAACGTTGGGACCCGTCCACTCTCCGGTGTCGAACATGCCGTCGGTAATGTGCTGAGCGTTTGCGCCCACTGCTCCGCCTATGCACAACGAAGCTGTTACGGCGGCGCATAAGTTGTTGAACGGTCTTTTCATAGAATAATCTCCTTTGTCGACAGCCCTGTCATGTCCTAAGAACCGATCATAACAAAATAGTCCATCGCATGATTCATGCTAAATTTACCGGCTTGAAAAAAATACGCCTCTTTGGGGTCGATCCCTGGCCGGAAGTAATGGTCCTCGCACAATGCAGCACGGCTCCGCAATTGCGAAGCCGTGCTGCATCGATCGATTACGAACATAATCAAACGTCAGTCTACAAAGCTGAATTCATTGGACATCAACAGCGCCTGCGCGTACCGCTCCCAGGTCGAAAGCGACGAACCTGCCGGCTGCTTTTCGACGAGAGATGCAAGCCGCACGGACTGCAACCCCTGTTCTCGAACGGCACGCGTGTCCGCCTGTCGTACAAACTGAAGCCCCAGAGCGGTCTCCTCCGCAGTTGGCGAGCGGCCCAGGACCACGCGGTAGATGGCTCGGATTTTCGCGCTGTCATCTTCCAGGGACGCAACCTCCGCGCGCGCGACCACACCCTTCGCCTGCTCCACGATGAATGGACTGTTCATCATGAAGAGGGCCTGTTGAGGAATGGTCGTGCTGAAACGCTGCGGGCTCGTCTGGTCCGGGCTCGCGAAATCGAACGTCCGATAGAGCCCCTGAAGGTTTTGCCTGTCGATGAATCCGTAGATTGTGCGCCGCGTGGAGAACGGCGCGGTCGTTATTTCCACCGCCGGGCCGCCTATCTTCGGATCCAGCTTTCCCGCGACGTAGAGCAGGGAATCCCGCGTGGCCTCGAGGTCCAGCCGACGACGATTCATATTCCTGACGAGGCGGTTCTCCGGGTCCAAGGCGAAAGACCTCGGATTCACGTCACTCGACTGCGTGTAGGCGCTGGTAAGCATTATCACCTTGTGCAGCTTCTTAATCGACCAGCCGTTGTCCATAAACCTGGTTGCCAGCCAATCCAGGAGCTCGGGATGAGTCGGAAGCTCGCCGCGGGTGCCGAAGTCGCTCGGCGTGCGAACGAGCGCCTGGCCGAAATGCCACCTCCAGACGCGATTCACGAATACGCGCGCCGTAAGAGGGTTTTCTCGCGAAGCGATCGCCTGGGCCAGCTCCAGCCTTCCGCTCCCCTGCGTAAAGGGTTTCGGTTCGCCGCTAGAGAGAATGGAGAGGAAGCGTCGCGGCGCCTCCGGCCCCAGGTTCCCCGGATTGCCGCGCACAAGCACGTGAGGGGTAATTGGATTCGGGAGGTCCGCCAGGGCGGCCGCGAATTCAGGCTTTCGAGGCATGGTCGCTTTGAGCTGCGAAATCTGGTCGCGAAGCTGCTTCTGTTTCTCCGGCACGCCCGCCTCGAACTGCGGCTCTATTTTTGCAAGCTGCGCATCGGTTGGAGTATCCCTTTCGCGGAATCCCTGCAAAGCCTGCTTTACGGCCGGCGGCAGCGAGTCCGGGTTGGATTTCACTACTCCCCGCAGCCGCCTGATCTGCGACATCATCGCACGGTTGTACTCGCCCTCGGCCTCCAGCAGCTTCTTGTTCTGCGCTTCGTAAGGCTCCGAAATCGAGCGTGGAGAGATGGCGGGAGGCGGATTCGGCTCCGTCGAGCTCATGAATACGCCGTACAACGCGTAGTAGTCCTTTGTCGGAATTGGGTCGAACTTGTGATCGTGACACCGCGCGCAGTTCACTGTGAGCCCCTGAAACCCCCGCATCGTTACGTCTATGCGATCATCCGCGATGTCGTGCGGATTATTGAGGAATCGCCGGCCGAGAGTAAGAAATCCCATAGCCGCGAGCGGCCTCTTGTCTTCGCCGTTCTGAATTTCGGAGAGCCGGTCGGCGGCAAGCTGCTGCACAATAAATTTGTCGTAAGGGAGATCGTCGTTAAACGACCGGACCACGTAGTCCCTGTAGGTATAGCCGTTATGGTAGACACGGTCCTCGACGAACACGTAGCCCTTCGTGTCCGCGTAGCGGGCTATATCGAGCCAAAAGCGTCCCCATCGCTCCCCATAGCGGGGGTCGGCCAGCAGCCGGTCGATGAGCTTCTCCCACGCACCGGGAGAGTTGTCATTAACGTAAGCGTCTATCTCGGCGGCGGTTGGCGGGAGTCCGATGAGATCGAAGTATGCGCGCCTCGCGAGCGTATGCTTGCCGGCGCGGGGCGCGGGTGTCAGCGACTTTTGCTCCAGCCTGGCGAGAATGAAGTTATCGATTGGAGAGGCGCACCACGCGCGATTCTTAACGGCCGGCGGCCTGGGATTCTTGACCGGTTGGAAGGACCAGAACTTGCGCTGCGCGTCCGAGATAACGTACTCGCCGCTCTTTACCGCCAGCTTTGCCGCATCGGAGACCTTCACCCCCGGCCACGGCGCGCCCATCTTTACCCATTCGGTCAGCGCGTCGATGTCCGCCTGCTTGAGCTTGCCGGCGGGCGGCATCTTTGTCTTGCCGTCGTAGTGAACCACCTGAAGCAGGGGGCTGCGCGTGGGGTCGCCGGGCTTCAAGACCGGCCCGCTGCTGTTCCCCTTGAGCGCGGCGGCCAGCGAATCGAGCCGGACTCCCCCCTGCTGCTGCGCGGCGCCGTGGCACGCAAAGCAGTTATTCACCAGCACGGGCCGGACTTTCGACTCGAAGAACTCGGCCTGCTGCGGCGTAATCTCATCGCCGCCCGGCTTCTGCTCTGCGGCAACGCCGGCTCCCGCAAATCCCGCTATTGCCGCAATCAGTACGCTGGCCAGCCCGATTGTGTAATTCAGACGCATTTCGCTCCCGCTAATCCGCGCAGAGTAGTGACGGCGCGGAGGTCTATCAAGAAGATGATACCACCATTACATTGGTGTTGCCAGAAGCCCGGATGTTGCACCAAAGCACGGCGCTATACCGGCGGCAGGAGCAGGACGCGAAGCGATTCCAGTTGCTCCGCTTAAAAGTCTGCTTTGTGTTAGAATGTAGATATGGTTGACGAGCCGGCAAAGCCGCGGGTGATCGTAATCGGAGGGCCGAATGGCGCGGGCAAATCCACGCTTGCCCGAACTCTGGTGCCGGCAGATTTGGAGTTCGTAAATGCGGACGAGGTCGCGAAGTCGCTGCAAGCCGGACAGACAGGCGGGTCAACCAGTGTTGACGTAGCCGCTGGAAGATTGGTATTGCGACAGCTGGATGAGTTGGAACGCGAGGAGCGCAGCTTCGCTCTTGAAACGACGCTTGCGAGCCGAACTCTCGCCCCGCGCATCGCCAGGCTTCGCGAATCCGGGTACGAGTTCATTCTCTACTATGTGTGGGTTCCCAGTCCCGTTCTCTCCGTCGCGCGCGTTGCGGATCGTGTACGTATGGGCGGACACCACATTCCCACCGACGTCATCTATCGGCGGTACGCGCGTGGACTGATAAACTTTTCGACGATCTATCGCAAGCTGGCGGACGCGTGGTTCTTGCTTGACAATAGTGTGCTTGGAAACCTCCGCATGATAGCCGAGGGTGGCCTATCCACGGATGAAATCGTATACGATTCTGAGGCTTGGACGAAGATTTGGGAGAACTTGGAGGAAGACACTAATGAATAAGGGCAAAATGCTGGACATGCATGTTGCTGAATCATCGCCTATCAAGCGCTATCTAGCATCTGTGCCGACCGTCAGAGCCATGGGAGTAGAGCGGCTAGCGCGCCTTGCCGTTCGTCAGGCCATGATTGAACACAAAGAGGCGGGCATGCCCGTCGCCACTTGGGAGGACGGAAAGGTCGTCTGGATCGCCGCCGAAGACATTGTTATTGCGGACCCCGACGAGGCATAGCGCTTACGTCACGATCGCGGTTCTTTCCTCCTGGGGAGGAGTCTCTGGGACGAGAGTGTGATGCTCCGGCATGGCGCTCCCGGCGGGAAGCCAGCGCGTTGCAAGGAGGGAGACCCCCGCGACAGCCACCCCCACCCAGAACGGCACGTGGTAGTTGTGATAGTGCTCCCAGAGCCATGCCCCGCCGACAGGCACCGTCACCGCCGCGATGTGATTCATTGTTACACCCATCGAAATGCAGGGCGTCAGCTCGTTTGGTCGCACAATCCGGTGCAGGTACGTTGTAAACCCGACCCCAAAGCTGAACAGAACGTTGTCCATCAGGAAGAGCGCGTAGAGCGCGTAGACGTTCTCGAAGCAGGCGTAGCCCAGAAACACCGCGATGAGGCCGATACTGTAAAATGTGAGCGGCCCGCGCTCGCCCGTCCGGTCTATCAACTTTCCAATTCGCGGCGCTGTCAGCGCGATGAGAATTGCGTTGATAAACTGGAGTGCCAGCATATTGCGCAGCGGGACATGGTAGACGAGAATTAGCGCGAACGAGGCAAAAATGCTGAAAATCTGACGGCGGCAGCCCTCGAGAAATGTAAGCAGATAGAAGAGACCGTATTCTCGCCGCGCGATGATTCGAGCGCGGGGCGCGCCTGCCGCGTGGGTAGACAGCCCCATGCAAAGCAGCCCAGAAGCAATGATAGCCAATCCTGCCAGCACGAAGTATACGTTGTAATCCAGCTTCGGCGCGGCTTGCGCCGTCCCATAGGCCAATCCCAACCCCGCGAGCGTGGCCACGCCCCCCACGCCCGACATGCGGCCGAGATGCCTGCCGCCTTCCCGCCCTTTCGCCAGCGCAAGCGTAATGGCCGGCGCGACCGACGCATAAAGGTGAAAACCGATCGACCAGAAAATGGTAATTGCGATCAGCGCGGAGTAGTGCGGCACGAGACCCGTAGCCCCTATACCGATTCCCGTTATGAGCAGGCCCAGCCCCGCGACGCGGGATTCGGCCAACGCCACCAGCGTTCCCGCGGTCAGCGCCGCGAGAAGGCCGGGAATCTCCCGCAATGATTCCAGCGTGCCCAAATTTAGCGCGTTGCTGTGAAGCACGTCCCGCAGGAAGTTCTGAAACACCCCGCTATAAACTGCGAAACCGAAGGAGAAGAGAAAGGTCAGCGCGGTGAATATCTGCCAGTCGCGACCAAGACGCGCATCCTGCAACGGAGCTTCTTCGGTTTTAGCTGATTCCATGGACGAGAGGTCTCTTTCTACGATTATCGATTAAAGAGTACCTGAATCCTGGAAACGGGAAATACTTCGGAGTCACGAGAGAGTTGCCTAACGACAGCCCCCTCCCCAAGACTACATTTCCGACATCAGCCGTGCAATTAGATCTTCGACACTCATTGCGCCGAGATCGCCCTCGCCACGCTTGCGTACCGAGACAGCGCATGCTTCTACATCCCGCTTGCCCATGATGAGCATGTAGGGCAGTTACTGGTAGCAGTATCGCTTAAGTATAGCGCGAGCATACGTTCGTTTTACCAATAGTGCGACCCTGGGTGGTATGGATCGGCATGCCAACTTTACCATGTAGACAAAGAGTGAGTAT